>NZ_KV814069.1:0-1487 GCF_001813815.1 Corynebacterium sp. HMSC076D02 | reverse complement strand
CACAGTTTGGTTGAGCTGGTTAAGGTTTCCTTCCTTTCCAGTAAGGCGAGCAGTTTCCGCGCGATCGTAAGGGTTGTGGGTGCGAAGCCACGTATCGAGTTCTATATCTGCATGCCTGGATACAGGTGGTAGTTGGTTGCGTTTGCCCGTATCAAGCTGGCGAAGCTGTTCATCTAGGCGGTAGCGGATAAGGCGTGCCGGATCGTGGGCGTTGTCAATATCGCGGGTCGCCGCGTCCATGACGGTGCGCGGGTCAATGCCCGCGTCAATGAGTTTTGCCCAGCCGTGGCGGATAGGTTCTGTGCCGTCATCGCTGGTTTCAATCTTTTGAGCAAGGTCACCGGGCAGGGTGTCGATCCAGTCGGGTAGGTAAGCGTCGATGAAGTCGTTGGTGGCCTCATCTTTGCCCATAAGCCATAGGCTCATCATGCGATCGGGTGAGGTCTGCTCGTCTACGACGTCGGCTATGACCTCGCGTGCAGCCTTTGGGCTGTTATCGCGCGAGATTGCCTTATTAAAGACGTCCCTGACACTGGGGGCTTGGCGTATTCCTTGGTAGTGGTAGTGGCCTTCTTCGGCCAGTTCATCTAGCTGGTGTTCGGTAACAGCATAGATGTGGTTGGCGATTTTGCCGCGTGTAAGTGCCACATACAGCCCTGCTCTATCCACGTGGTGGTCGATTACCGCGCGGGTGCAGTCCACGGTGCTGCCCTGGGCGCGGTGGACAGTAGCGGCATAGCCTAGCTGCACATTGTCGTGGACGTAGTCTGCTGGCAGGCACAGGGTCTCACCGGTTGCTGTGTTGCGGGCGGTGATACTGCCGTTGTCGGCAATGGCGGTGACTGTCATAAGGGTGCCGTTGTTGATACGGGTACTCGTAGCAGTCTCATCGTCGTAGAACGTCTGGTTTTTGCGCGCCAGAATCGTATCGCCAACACCGGCTTGTTCACCTCTAGAAAGCTGAGCTTCCACGGTGGTGTCAACCTCACCGTGGGCGATGTAGTGGGCGCGGATTGTCTCGTTGAGTTCTGCCACATCGCGGTTGGTAGCAGCAATGAGAAGGCTGGTTTTACCGCTAGAAATATCAGCCAGGTAGTCTGCTGCGGCTTTACCTAGCATGTCGCTGCGTGCGCCACCATTGACCCAACCACGCTCTGTATAGAAGTCGAAAGTAGACGAATCTCCGTCACGCAAACGCAAGCTGGTGGCGGATTGTTCACGGTCTCCGCCGAAGCGCACGACTTCGGAGAGTTGATTATCCGTGCGGTCTGCGGCGTTGACCATTGCGCCGAATAGTCCGCCGTTTTCTACCGCGCCGAGCTGTTTATGGTCACCGATAAAGCGCACGACTGCGCCTGCTTCCTCGGCAATGTCTAACAGCGAGCCGATGTTAGGGGTCGAGGCCATGCCGGCCTCGTCGACGATGATCATATCGCCCGCGTTAATAGAAACCGGAAGGTCTTTAAGACTATGGCCGGGCTTTGTTG
>NZ_KV814068.1:0-1332 GCF_001813815.1 Corynebacterium sp. HMSC076D02 | reverse complement strand
TGGTGGCATCCTTTGAACGCGGCGAAATCGACGCGATCATCTGCTGGGACCTCGAACTACCCGCCCCACGTCGGTGGGTAGTCCGATCAGTCGGACAAAACTACTCCCGCACCACAGCGTAATAAGGGGTGCACCTTAAAAACATCCGGAGGTGGGGGTAACTCCCCCTCGTTGCCCAGAGACAAAATACGCCAGTGGCGTCTGTACGACGAGCCGAAGGTAGGACAAATTCCAATCCAGAGAGGTCTTGCACTGTTGCGGTGCGGTTGTCTTCTTTCTCACCGTATTGGACCCTGCGAAATTAATTGGATACGATAGGCCCATGTTGATTTCAGGTTCCGTTTTCATGCGGCCGCTCACCAGCCGCTAAGGCGGTTTTCTCCCTCCCGCAGGTTAGAAACCGCTCCGGTCCTTTAGCCGGGCGGCCATTTGCCATGCCCGGCTCCGTTTCAACTCCACGGAGCACACCTGATGTCTACATACGGATACGGCCGTCACGAACATGGCCAAAATTTTCTCACAGACCACAAGATCATCAACTCCATCGTCGATCTTGTAAAACAAACCTCCGGCCCCATCATTGAGATCGGGCCAGGAAGCGGTGCCCTCACTCACCCGATATCCCACTTGGGGAGGGCAATAACGGCAGTTGAGGTAGACGCAAAACTAGCTGCCAAACTCACAAAAAAGACCGCCTCGGCGTCGGTCGAAGTGGTCCATGATGATTTCCTCAACTTCCCGTTACCCGCCACTCCCTGCGTCATTGTGGGAAACATTCCCTTTCACCTCACCACTGCCATTCTTCGAAAGCTGTTGCATGCGCCGGCATGGACTGACGCTGTACTCCTCATGCAGTGGGAAGTCGCTCGCCGCCGGGCCGGGGTAGGTGCAAGCACGATGATGACAGCTCAGTGGTCCCCATGGTTCACGTTTCACCTTGGTTCCCGAGTACCAAGGTTTGCTTTCCGGCCACAGCCAAACGTTGACGGGGGGATCTTAGTGATCCGCCGGGTGGGTGACCCGAAGATCCCGATAGAGCAACGCAAAGCCTTTCAGGCGATGGTGCACACCGTTTTCACCGCCCGGGGACGCGGGATAGGGGAAATTCTCCGAAGGGCAGGGTTGTTTTCATCACGTTCAGAGACACAATCATGGTTGCGCTCGCGAGGAATCGACCCCGCAACCCTACCTCCCAGATTGCACACCAGCGACTGGATCGATCTCTTCCAGGTGACTGGTTCCTCTTCACCGCGCCATCGGCCCATTTCACAATCGGGAAGTAGTCAACGCCCTCCTCAACGGAAAAATCGAGGCCGGCGGCGGTAATCCCCC
>NZ_KV814067.1:0-1188 GCF_001813815.1 Corynebacterium sp. HMSC076D02 | reverse complement strand
GACACTTTGTGTTGTTGGTTGGTGTGCGTCGTGGGGCCTGATGTGTGGTTCAAGCGATGGGGTGACACAGTGGGGTAGCCATGCCACTTACTGGATTGTTGGTGTAAGCGTGTAGCTTGGGGTGTAGGTAAATCCGCATCCTTTTAGGTGAGACGTGATGCGTAGCCTTAATTGGTGAAGTTGGTGATCCCGTGCTGTCGAGAAAAGCCTCTAGCGATGTATATACTCGGCCCGTACCCCAAACCGACACAGGTAGTCAGGTTGAAAATACTAAGGCGTTCGGGTGAACTGTGGTTAAGGAACTCGGCAAAATGCCCCCGTAACTTCGGGAGAAGGGGGACCCTATGGCGTTAACACTCTTTGCGGTGGTAAGCGTTGTGGGGTCGCAGAGAATAGAGGGGAGCGACTGTTTATCAAAAACACAGGTCCATGCGAAGACGTTAAGTTGATGTATATGGACTGACGCCTGCCCGGTGCTGGAAGGTTAAGAGGACCGGTTAGTTCATCTTTGATGGGCGAAGCTGAGAATTTAAGCCCCAGTAAACGGCGGTGGTAACTATAACCATCCTAAGGTAGCGAAATTCCTTGTCGGGTAAGTTCCGACCTGCACGAATGGCGTAACGACTCCCCTGCTGTCTCAACCACAGGCCCGGTGAAATTGCACTACGAGTAAAGATGCTCGTTACGCGCGGCAGGACGAAAAGACCCCGGGACCTTCACTATAGCTTGGTATTGGTGTTCGGTTCGGTTTGTGTAGGATAGGTGGGAGACTGTGAAGCTATCACGCCAGTGGTGGTGGAGTCGTTGTTGAAATACCACTCTGATCGGATTGGATACCTTAACCTTGGCCCATGATCTGGGTTGGGGACAGTGCCTGGTGGGTAGTTTAACTGGGGCGGTTGCCTCCCAAAATGTAACGGAGGCGCCCAAAGGTTCCCTCAGCCTGGTTGGCAATCAGGTGGTGAGTGTAAGTGCACAAGGGAGCTTGACTGTGAGAGTGACAGCTCGAACAGGGACGAAAGTCGGGACTAGTGATCCGGCACCTACTTGTGGATGTGGTGTCGCTCAACGGATAAAAGGTACCCCGGGGATAACAGGCTGATCTTCCCCAAGAGTCCATATCGACGGGATGGTTTGGCACCTCGATGTCGGCTCGTCGCATCCTGGGGCTGGAGTAGGTCCCAAGGG
>NZ_KV814065.1:376867-388590 GCF_001813815.1 Corynebacterium sp. HMSC076D02 | reverse complement strand
GCGGATTGCCCCTACCAACTACGCCGAAACGGCATCCCTGTGGATGCAGCAGCAAAACACGTTCAGACGGGACCTTCTTGGGGAACGCAGGAATGGGCTGACACGTACCGTCGTGGCCGTAACACGATCGAGAGCCGTAACGCCCTTCTCAAGAACGGTCGCATGGGATTGGGTGACAAGACTCGCCGTCTCGTACGCGGATTCGCGAATGCAACCCTCGTAACCGCTTTGGGTATCGTGGGTGTCAACATTCACCTGATTCAGAAGTTCCTTCACCGAGTCGTATTCGACTTGAATACAAACCCCAGCGACCCGGTTCCAACTCAACCGTGTAAGCGAGTCTCTGACTGGAACACGTTCGGCAACGTCGCTCCCCAGGCTCCCCCGGCTGCTGCCTAAAGACCAACAAAGACCACCGCCCCTGTAGGCCGTGGTCTACAGGTCGTGGGCCACTGCCCGTTTAGCCGAAATTTCACTCTATCCCTGATGCTTTTAAGCACCAGGGATAGAGCAAAACAAGCAAAATCCCGATTCTCAGTAACGAGAATCGGGATTTCGTTTGGCGTTTGTCAGTTTCGTGAACTCTGCAGGTCAGAACCGTGAAACCGCCTATTTGTACCCCGTACGGGATTTGAACCCGTGTTACCGGCGTGAGAGGCCGGCGTCCTAGGCCGCTAGACGAACGGGGCTCGCTTAGCTGTCCGTTGCGGACTTGTTAAGAGTAAACGATGCGTAAACAATTAAACAAATCGCCTGCTAGCAATAGAAAATCCCGAACCCTTTGGCGCTTTTCTTGCGTGGTTGGCAGCTTGCTTTCTCTTAGGCTGGGCGCGGATCGAATCAGTGGTTATTCCGCTTGCAATCTGTTGATAGACAGAGCCTGGAAATTTAGCGTGCCAACTCGGGTTCGGGATGACGCTTAACGTCTAACAGCATTCGCTTTAGGCTCCTACTTCTACGAGAGTTGGTTTAAAAGGAAGTTATGGATTCTAGCGATGCTGCCTAGTCGAAGGCGTTAGAGTAGCGTCGGTGAAAATGATGCGTTTCAATATCCGCCATCTACTCTCCTTTCATCCGGTAACTGCTTATATCTGCAGTCTAGGCACCGAATATCAGCCGCGGAAGCACTTTGGAGAACTTCCCAGTGGTCCCTCCCCTGGTACTTAAGCCTAAGACAAAAAGTGCTCGAGATTTAGCGCGCTGGTATGGGGTAAACAAGGACCGGTCCGCGCCGCCAACATAAGAAAATCTCGAAACACAATCTTTAACGAAAGTGTTTCGAGATTTTTAATTTGTACCCCGTACGGGATTTGAACCCGTGTTACCGGCGTGAGAGGCCGGCGTCCTAGGCCGCTAGACGAACGGGGCTTAGAACTGTGATACGACTTGAAGCAGTATCACTGCTGGCCTACCAGGACTCGAACCTAGAATGACGGTACCAGAAACCGTTGTGTTGCCAATTACACCATAGGCCATCATCGCTTTGAGCTTTTAACCACCTTGGAGGCAAACCCCGCGGTGTTGCTCGCTGCAACGGTTTATTACTATAGCCACCGTTTCGGTTTTCACACAAATCGCCACGTCATCGCAGCTTTTTGAACTTGAAAAGGTGCGTTTTAGCGCGTTCTAATTACAACGTTGCGCTTTGCACCAGCCGCCGCCGCTTCCGACTGTCCAAAACGGACGCAGCCCCACTCCCAACGCATTGCGGGAATGGGGCCACGAGAAGCGCTTAGCTAGTAGCTACAGCTTTGCCACTACTGCTGCGCGGGCGCCTGGAACGGCGTAACAGCCAAAGCAGCGCGCAAGCGATTGAGGGTGGACTCCTTGCCCAGGAGCTCCATGGACTCAAACAGTGGCGGGGAGACCTGCTGGCCGGAGATAGCAACGCGCAAAGCTCCATAGGCCTTGCGCGGCTTCAGCTCAAGCTCCTCAATGAGGGCCTTGGACAGTACGGACTCAATGGCATCCGTCTTCCACTCCTCCAGCTCCTCCAAGCGCGCAATGGAGACCTCCAGCGGCTGCACCGCATCTTCCTTGAGGTTCTTCTTTGCGGACTTCTCGTCGAGCTCCAGCTCGGCATCCGGAGTAACCAGGAAGCTCATGAGGCCATAGGCGTCGCCAAGCATCTTGATGCGGGTCTGCACCAGGTCTGCCACGAAAGCGAACTTCTGCTCGTCATAATCAGCCGGGAAATCGGTGTACTCGGTCAGGTAATCACGCAGACGCTGCGCGAAGACCTCGGGCTCCAGCAGGCGAATGTGATCGGCGTTGATAGCCTCCAGCTTCTTCTGGTCAAAGCGAGCCGGGTTACCCAGAACGTCTTCCACATTGAAGTTCGCAACGAGCTCGTCCACGGAGAAAATGTCCTGATCCGCAGACAGGGACCAGCCCAGCAGGGACAGGTAGTTGAGCATGCCCTCCGGAATGATGCCGGCGTCGCGGTGGTTAAAGAGGTTGGACTGCGGGTCGCGCTTGGAAAGCTTCTTGTTTCCCTCGCCCATAACGAACGGAAGGTGGCCAAATTCCGGGGTCTGCTTAGCGATGCCGAGTTCCTTCAGCGCCTCGTACAGCGCCAGCTGACGCGGAGTGGAGGAAAGAAGGTCCTCGCCGCGCAGAACATGCGTGATGCCCATCAGTGCGTCATCAACCGGGTTAACGAGAGTGTAAAGCGGCGCGCCGTTGGAACGTGCAACGACGTAGTCCGGCTGGGTCTCAGACTTGAAGGTCAGCTCACCACGAACGAGGTCCTTCCAGGTCCAATCCTGCTCCGGCATACGCAGGCGCCACACTGGCTTGCGGCCTTCCGCCTCGAATGCCGCAATCTGCTCGTCGGTGAGATCGCGGTCGTAATTGTCGTAGCCCAACTTTGGGTCACGGCCGGCCGCCTTGTGGCGCTCTTCTACCTCCTCGGCAGTGGAATAAGCCGGGTAGACGTAGCCACCCTCCTTCAGCTTCTCCAGAACATCGGCATAGATGTCCATGCGCTGGGACTGGCGGTAAGGCTCGTGCGGACCACCTGTCACAACGCCCTCGTCCCAGTCCATGCCCAGCCACTTTAGGGAGTCAATGATGGCCTGGTAGGACTCTTCGGAGTCACGTGCAGCGTCGGTGTCTTCGATGCGGAAAACCAGCTTGCCACCAGTATGGCGCGCGTATGCCCAGTTAAAAAGCGCAGTACGAACCATGCCCACGTGCGGGGTGCCGGTGGGCGATGGGCAGAAACGTACGCGTACGTCAGAAGTAGTTTCAGTCATGCCCACCATGGTAGTGCAGGCCCTTTAAGCCGGTGCCACCACCCAACTCCCGCCGCTTCCACGGCTTCACCCAAAATGGGGTAACTGAAAACAGAATTCAATAGTTTCTGCCAGCGGTTTCACAATCTACATCAGGCTGCTTAAACAAAAGGAAAACGATTTTCTATAGTGAAGGCCTTGGATCAGAACTGAAGAAAGGTCTCCACGCTGTGGCACGTTCTCGCACCCGCTACCTAGCCATCCTTACTACTCTCTCGCTTATCGCCCCGGCACCGGCCTTCGCCGGACCCGACGACGGAAAGGCAATCGCCACACAGGGACACGTCGATTCCCCCAAAACATTTTGGGAAGACGATAACTTCACGCTCAAGTCTGAGCATAACTCCACCACCACAGACCTAGCAGACACCGTCGCGTGGATCGGCAAGGGCTGGAATATCGACAAAGGAAACCAATACCAATTCACTCTGCCAGACAACGGCGCTTTCGACTTCATTGGTCAAGCAGGCAAGACCTACTACACGGCACCAGCCAACATCTTGGGCAGCGCCGATCCAATCTGGCTTGGCTTCGGCGCGGATTCCGGGCTGCCTGAAGATGACTTCCGCGATAACTTCGCCTCGCTCGACATCCTCTCGGTAGACGGTCCTGGCGATTTCGAGCTTTTCAGGTATCGCGACTCCGAGGGCGGCCTCGACCGCTTCATCGGCACCACGCCGAACTCCGCGTATTCTTCGATGCTGCACGCAGGCTCCCACACCCATAACTACACGCTTTTCACCAAGCCTGGCCGCTACGAGGTCACCTACCGCACCACCGCGCGTAAGAAGGACGGCACGCTCGTCGCCTCGGAGCCGACCACCACTTCCCTACAGGTAGGAGGCATGAAGCCTGCCGATGACCCGACTCCTTCCTTGCGGGAGCGCTACGACGCCGCGACTGACGGCGATGCCTCTGCGGCAGGCTACAAGCTCGACATTGCTCCGAAGTCCAATCCTGAAAAGGACGGCGACGAGAACCTGTCCACTATCAGCTTCAATGCAGAAAACAAGGCTTCAGGCACGCTGACGCTGCTTATCGACGGCTATTTCCTCACCGATCTGCCTGTAACCGACGGCCAGGCCAAGTGGGACGAATTCCTGGGCCCTGAAAAGTCCAACATCCAGGCAGTCTTTACTCCGGAAGGCTCGGAACCACGATGGATCTCGCAACAGGTTGAATACGCTCCAGGCGCAACAAATTCGACGGATTCGACCAAGTCTGCCGATGCGTGGGAAGAAACCCACAACGTGCGCAAACTTGCGCCGCAGGAGGAGATGACTCCAACGAGCAAGAAGTTTCACGCCAAGATCGAGCCAGTCGGCGAGTCTGCATCCAAGGTCGTCGTCGATACTGAGGACAAGAACTTCAATGGTTTTATCAGCGGCGGCTTCTACGAAGACGACAGCGATATCGCCACTCTTGATTTCACGGGCGCTGTTACCAACGGCCACGGCGAGTTCCTTGTGGACGATGCGGCCTTTTATGACGACTACAAGCTCAAGTTGACGCTGAACCCGCATCCGACGGTCAACGCGGAGTCCGGCTCGGTCGTCGTCGCTGATTCCTATGCCTTCGGTAAGACCTTCGAAAAGGACGGTGCTCTGGGTACTTCCCCACAGCACCAGGACCCCGACAAGCGTGAGGAAGGCGAGAAGGAAGAAGGCGCTGCCGGTCCTTCAACCACGTGCAACGAAAAGCTCGTCCTGAACCGCGGCCACATCGACATCATGGCCACTCGAAAGGACGATCACTTCGATGTGCGTCTCAAGGACGAAACCAACATCGGTGCAAACAAGATGGTGATGCGCCGGCTTGACGACGTCATGATTGCCGTGCGCGACAACGCTCTGATGAAGCGCCCCGAAAAGTTCGGAGGTGCCGAGTACGACTTCATGAACCCAGTCGGCGAAAAGACTTATGTCTTGCCGCAAACGCAGAACCGCGACATCATCTGGCCGGGCTACAACACTGAGAACCTTGATTATTCGCAGTTCAAGGACGGTAAGGTGCACCTGAATCTGCAGCCAAAGGAGGTGCCGGAAGGCGCCACCTTTGGTATGTGGACCACCGGCGGTCTCGGCGGCAAGGACCAGGTCCTCGTGGATTCGAGCAAGGACGACTTCACCATCGATACCGTCTTCGCATCACACGCCCACACCAACTGGGCCTTCAGCAAGCCAGGCGTCTACAAGTTCGACGTGACCTACACCGCCACCACCACCGACGGCAAGAAGGTCGAATCTGAGCCACAAGAGCTGCTATTCACCATCGGCGACGAGGCCACCAACAACTGCGGTAAAGACAAGCCAGCACCGAAGCCAGAGCAAAAGCCGCAGCCGAAGCCACAGCCCAAGCCAGAGAAAGAGAAGGAGGGTTCTTCTGCTGAAGGTTCTTCCTTCAACCCGTGGAGTCTGGTGCTCCCGCTCGTGCTGGCGACCATCTTCCAGGCGGCACTGAACTTCATCCACGATCACCGCGCGGAGATTGATTACTGGGTGAAGGGAATCACTGGCCGCTAAATGGGCCCTGACCGTTCCTAAACCGCATTTGTTAATTGCAGAGGACTTAAATAGTTATGGACACACTCTCTCCTATGCCGTCCCGGGTCGTACCTCGGCCTGCGCTTTACCGTCGCACGCTGGGCTGGTTGTTTACGGCGATGCTCGTAGTCTTTTCGATGCCGCTTGCTGCGGCGCAGGCCCAAGAGACGGAATTTGATTCCGGTCACGTCGACGCCTTCTACGTCACTGCGCCGGATGGCCAGCTCTCACTGTCGATGAAGGAAGACATCACCGGCTCAGAGGTCGAGCGGCCCGGCGATGACGTAGTGTTGCGGGTCAACCAAAACGCGTGGTCTGATGCCACCGAGAGCGTGGACGCCATCGGCACGCCCACGTACTTTCTGCCGCAGACCCAGAAGTCGGACATCATCTGGCCGGGTTGGGATACCCAGAAGGCACAGCAAGCAGGCTACAAGGACGTTGACCTCAACTTCGTGGATGTTAGTGGGCCTGGTGCGGCCTACGTCAACGACACAACGGGCTTCGGTGACATTGAATCTGTTACTGACTCCGGTGACTTGGAGCTGCGCAGCGGCGAGGTCATCAATCAGCCCTACCCTGCTCATCGCCACGTCAACTGGGCGTTTAGCGAGCCAGGAACTTACACCATGACCGTGCAGGCTTCTTCTAATGGCGATACCAGTAACAAGGTCACCTACACCTGGTCCGTAGGTGATGGCGAAGCCGCAGGCGAAGAAGATGGAGAATACGTTGAAGGCGAGGACGTCGACGACGTCGAGGACGAATCCGATTCCACTGATTCGGATGCCGAGTCCGACGAGCATTCTGCCCCGGCAGGTTCCCTGTCTTCTGCTGGTGGAGCACTAAGCAGTGCCAATGCAAGCGGCAATCGTGCGGCCTCAGGTAATCACTCTTCGGACGCAAAGTCTTCGGGCAAGCCCGGCCGCGAAAAGTCGCGCAAGCATGTGCGTCGGGGCCACAAGTCGCACTCGGGTGCGCAGGAAGATGGCTCGGATGTGGCTTTGCAATCGGCGGGCGACGACTTCGTTGAAGCCCCCAACTACCTGCCGTGGGGCTTGGGGTTGCTCGGCGTTGGCATGTTGATGCTGGGCCTTGGTGTTATGCGCTGGGTGCTGGCGAAGGTTCAGGACTAATGCTGCACCGAAACAATCGTTGGGCTGTCGCGTCGTCGCTAAGCGCCGTGGCTCTCATAGCCGGCTGCGCGGCCCCAAGTGATGGGCAGGCGCCGGAGGGTCTGAATGTCGTGGCGACAACGCCGATTCTCGCGGACGTCGTTAGCCACGTTGCAGGCGAAGACGCCAACGTCACCGCCCTTATCCCTGCAGGTAAAGACCCGCATACCTTTGAACCTTCGCTGCGCACCATCCGTAACGCGGCGAACGCAGACGTCGCGTTCGCAAACGGCTATCTGCTTGAGCCGCAAGGGCTCATGGATACCTTGCGGGAGACCACGCATGTCCCGGTCATCGAGGTCGCAGACCAGGCTTCCACCCGCGGCGCGAAGCTCGTTCCGCTCGTGGAAAACACTGCCCTCGATACCGTGTGGCTGGGACTGCGCATCCAGGATGCCCCGGCCAACTCGCACGCGGTGGAGCTCAGCATGGTCTCTGCCGAGGGTCCCGGTGACGTGGCAGCTTACGTGGTCTCCACCTTCGGTACGCCGGAGGTGCTGTTCAACAGCGCAGACGGCGTCAACGATCATGAGGACACCGCCCGTTTGCCCGCTAACGCGCACACGCATGTCTCGTGGGGCTTTTCCAAACCCGGTATCTATCGCATTGGGTTTAAGGCCCACTCTGAAGACGGCGATACCGCGGTGCAAAATATCACCGTCGCCGTGGGCGTTAATCCCCCAGAAGGAATGAGCGCACACGATGAGGGGCACGTGGACATTACCGCGAATATCGCAGCGGGGTCCATTGATCTGCAGGATAACGGCGCCCACTTCGATCCCAACACCACTGCGGTGGCTTTGCCTTCTTCGACATTGCAGCCGATTCCGCCGAATCCGGCGTATCGCTTCTTGGGCCGCCCGGGCAGCGAGACCTATCTCCTGCCACAAGCCGTGCTGGGCAAGCACATCCATGGCGAGGTTGACCCACACCTGTGGCACAACGTCGACAATGTCATCGCAGAAACCGAGGTGGTGGCCGATAACCTCGCGCTGGCAGACCCTACCCATGGTGCGGCCTACCGCGAGCGCGCGGCGTCGTATATCGAGCAACTGAAGGAGACTGACGCTTTCGTGGCCGAGCAAATAGCCTCCATCCCGCAGGCCCAGCGCCATCTGGTCACGCCGCATCACGGCTATGCCTACCTGGACCAGGGCTACGGCATGCACGTCGCAGGCTTTATCACCCCGAATCCTGCCATCGAGCCCTCCCCGCGCGATGTCATTGCGCTGCGCAGGACGTTGGAGAACCTGCACCTACCGGCCGTTTTTGTAGAGCCAACACAACAAGCAAGCACGGCAACGCTCACCGAGGCAGCCGCGCAACAAGGAATCCGCGTCTGCACCATCTACGGCGACACGTTGGATGAAAGGCTCCGACGTACATCGACATGATGCGCACCAATGCGCAGACGCTCCACCGCTGCCTTAACCCTTCGCCCTAACCAGTCACACCTAAAGAAAATCTCTGAGAAACAAGGAATCCACAAATGAATTCAACTTCCGCGAAAGCCACTGGGCCGCTAAGCCGCATCCTCGCGAGCGTGTCGGTGGTCTATGCGTGCTTGGCCGTTCTCGTTGCGGTCTTGGTAACCGCCGCCATCCCGGCGCCTAGTGCATGGGCCGGTGACCTCGCCCAGGTGGTCAAAGACGACGAGGAATTCGCCCCGGCAGGCACCGAGGCAATCATTGACCATGGCCACGTGGACGTCGGCGCGCAGTTTACAGGCGAAGGCGCGCACTTCCTCGCCCGCGACGATTCCGCAGCCACGCCCGTATGGCGCGAGCTTGACGACGTCGTGTTCAAAGTAGGCGACGAAGCCCAACTCGCGCTCCCAGACGATGAGCAATTCGGCTTCGTCGGCGGCAATGCTGGCGAGAACGTCTGGGTCATCCCGCAGACGGAGCAAGCAGGCGTTCCCTGGGTGGGCTGGAATACCCAGGCACCCTCGCTTATCGATGCCGCCGACCGCGGCGTGAACATGGAGTTCCTCGGTCACACCGGCCCGGGCGAGTTTTCGCTCTTCCTCCAAAATGGCGGCTTCGAAGCACCCCAGGTGCTCTGGTCCACCGCTAAGAACCAGCGCGAGGATTTCTGGGTAGACCTCAACACCCACACCCACGCCAACTGGGTTTTCACTGAGCCGGGCATCCACCAGGTGGGTATCCGCCTTAAGGGAAAGACCAAAAATGGAGAAGACTTCAGCACCGACGGCATTTTGACCTTCGCGGTTGGAGCAGAGACCGACGTGACTGAGGCCAACGCCACCGAGTGGGATCCAGAGGCTGCTCAAGAAGGATCCTCTTCCTCCATCGCTGGATGGATTTGGGTATTGCTCGGAGTCGGCGCAGTCGTGCTTATTGTCTCGGCTTTCCTTCTTATTTTTGCAGCGCGCAAGAAAGGCAAGCATGCCGACCAAGACTAAGGAAGCACTGATAGATCTAGAACACGTGCGCGTGACTTTGAGCGGGCGCCGCGTTATCAACGATGCATCGCTGCGCGTATACCCTGGCGAATTCATCGGTCTTTTGGGCCCCAACGGCGCCGGCAAGACGACGTTGATGCGCTCAATCCTGGGCTTGGTTCCTGCCAGCGGGCACATTCAGTGCGCGGCGTCGGTGGGTTATGTGCCACAGCGTCACGACGTAGAGTGGGACTTTCCCATCAACGTCTATCAGGCGGCGTTGAACGGACGCACGGGATTGATTGGGTGGTTCCGCAGGCCCCGCGCCAAAGACCACGCAGCGACCAAGCGCGCGCTGGAGCTGACGAACCTCACGCACTTGGCAAAGCGGCCCATCGCTGAGCTTTCCGGTGGCCAACGCCAGCGCGTGCTCATCGCGCGCGCTTTAGCCACAAATCCGCAGGTGCTCCTGCTTGATGAGCCTTTCACGGGTCTCGATGCCCCCAATACGGAAGCATTGCTCTACCTTTTCGACGAGCTCTGCGCAGGTGGCACGAGCATCATCATGTCCACGCACAATCTGGCGGAGGCTGCGCACACGTGCCAGCGCTTAGTGCTATTCAATAAGGAAATCACTGCGGATGGCCCTGCTGAGCAAGTGCTTGGCGACGCCGCCGCCTGGACCGCCGCCTTCGGCGTCAGCACCGATTCCCCGCTCCTTTCCGCGATTGGGGTGGCCGCATGATCGAGGTCTCCCTGTTTGATTTCTTTAGCGATCTGGCTAACCCGCAGCTAGACTTCCTCGCTCGCGCGGTGGGTATCTCGATGCTGTCTGCGGTGGTCTGTGCCGTGGTGGGCTGCTACGTGGTGCTGCGCGGTATGGCTTTCATCGGCGATGCTGTCTCCCACGCGGTGTTCCCGGGCCTGGCGGTTGCTTTTGCCCTGCAGGGATCCATCCTGCTGGGTGGGGCGGTTGCCGGCACGGTCGTAGCATTGCTCATCGCTTGCTTTTCGCAGCGCCGCAGCGTGCGCGCCGACTCCGTCATCGGAATCTTCTTTGCGGCTTCCTTTGCCCTCGGCATGGTGATCATCTCTCGGACTGAGGGCTACACCGCATCGCTGACGAGCTTTCTCTTCGGCACCTTGACCGGCGTATCGAAAGCGGATCTCTACACCGCCGCTGCAGTCACCGTGATCATCGTGGGCCTCATCGCATTGCTTAGCCCACAACTTACGGCCAACTGCCTGGACAAAGAAACGGCACGCGCGATGGGCCTTCCCGTCTTCGCCCTCGACATCGTGCTCTACCTCTGCGTAACCGGCGCGGTGGTCATCTCGGTGGGAACCATCGGCAACATCCTGGTGCTGGCACTGCTTATCACTCCCGCGGCTACTGCCCGCCTGCTAACCAACTCGCTGGGCACGATGATGCTCACCTCCAGTGCCATAGGCATCTTCGCGAGCTTCACCGGCATCTACTTGGCGTGGGCCATCGACCTACCGGCGGGCGCCACCATCGTGCTCGTGCTTACCACCCTCTTCCTTGCGGCATGGGCAATCTCCCCGATTCTTCAGAAGAAGACTTCCGAATCCAAGACCAACTCATAGAGAGGACTACCCCACATGATTTTCTCGCACTCCCGCGTACCACGCACCGTCGTCGCCCTCGGCGCTGCGACTTTCCTAGGCCTTTCCGCACCACAGGCTTTCGCGGAGGATACCTGCGCCGTGGCGGATAGCTACCACATCGAAAAAGGCCACCAGGATGTCGCAGTGCGCGACGACGACGGCCCGCTGCGCTTTACCGTGGACGACGACAGCTCCGGTGAGCACGTCGAGCGTGACTCCCGCGATTTCGTCGTGGTAGTCGATGACAACATGACGGGCTCTCTCGACGAGCTAGGCTTCCCCGGCATTTCTGGCGATGCATGGCTGCTTCCCCAAGACCAAGACCATGACCGCCCGTGGTTCGGTTTCTCGCTGCTGCACCTTTCGAACATGACTGAGGATGAAACCGCTCAGCTATCCATGGAGCTTCACGACGCACCTGAGGGCGGCCGCGTCCTCGCTTGGCAAACCGGCGACTTGAGCGACTCAGAGCTCAAACTCGATAGCGAAGACCCGAGCATGACATGGGATTACCCACGCTCCCATACCCACGTCAATTTCGGCTTCACCCAGCCGGGCGCCTACGCCGTCACTTTTACCTTCACCCTCCCGGACGGCTCCGAGCACTCACTCGACGCCCCGTTCCTCGTGGGCAATTCAACCGATGATTCAGAGCTCTGTGAGCTCGATTGGGGCG
>NZ_KV814065.1:319240-376767 GCF_001813815.1 Corynebacterium sp. HMSC076D02 | reverse complement strand
GACGAGGCCGACAAGATGGTTGCCACGGAGGCGCCTAAAGCCAAGTCTGACAAGAGCAAGAACGAAAGCAAGAACAAGACCGAGCAAAAAGACAAAGACAAGGTCAAGGACAAGAACAAGGACAAGTCCAAGGCCAAGGACACCACCAAGGCCCAAACCGAAAAGAAGGCTGCTAACCCACAGCCACAATCGACGCCAGGCGGCACGGTTATGGGCAGCAAGCCAGCAGTCCGCTCGGCTAATACGGCAGGACCCACTAACACAGGAACCAAGTCAGCACCATCGAAGTCCGAACAAAAGGAAACAGAGAAAAAGAAGAAGGCGTCGGCAAGCGCACACCGCCCCGGACATGGAAATAGCCTTGCCGCCGAAGACGAACAAGGCTATGTAGAAACGGATGCACAAGAATTAAGCTATGGCGTCCCGATGCTCAACTTCTGGGCCGGCGTTCTCTCCGGTATCGGTGCATTCGCATTGCTTTTGGGCACCGGTTTGTTTATTTGGGCTCAGTTCTTCCGAAAGCCAAAGCGCAATCAGGCACAGGAACTAGGCCAAACCCAGCAGATCCTTTAGTTACTTGCGCTTATCAGAAAGGAAGTTCCACACCTCGTTAGAAGTGTCCGGCTCGTACCACCAGGTGTGGTCGCCCTTGACCTTGAGGAGCTCAACGTTCTTCAGGCAGTTGTTAAAGCGCAGGCGCTCAGCCATTGGGCCGTTCTGCTCAGCCTGGAAAGTCATGTCACAACGGTTGCGTTTGAGGTAACCGCCGAGAACCTCACGAACCGGTAGGTAGCCGGCCTCGTGACGGGTGCCGCCCTCGTACTGCATTATGCGGTCATTCACTCCGTGCATGATGAGGGTGTGCATCGGGGCGTCAACGCAGTTCTGCTCGACTGGATTGTAGAAAGCGCCGGAGACTGTTGCCACAGCAGCGAAGGTCTCCTGCGCGTGGCAGCCCAGAACAGAGGTAAAGCCGCCGCCATTGGACATTCCCATCGCATAAACGCGGGAGCGGTCAACGCGGTAATCCTTGTCGACGTCGTCCAAGATGCGCTGAATGAAGCGAATATCCTCGCCGTCGTGAGTCTTTGCATACGGCGCAGCCTCCCAAGCGCGCTCGAAGCCCTCAGGGTAAACGATGATCGCTTCCTTAGTGGCGCCAGTATTTCCCATGCGGTTGTAGCCGGAGAAGTTCTCTGGGGAATCCTCCCAACCGCCGAAGCCGTAGAGTACCGGTGCTGCCACGTCTGGGTTGTAGTTGTTCGGAATCCGCAGCAGGTAGCGGCGAGTCTTGCCCTCGTGCTCCATGTTGATAGAACGCATCTGGCCGTTTGGAATCGGCTGAATTGGGTTCACGGTCGGGTCCGCTGGGACTACCGGCTCGGCTGGTGCGGCAGGATTGACATTTTCTGGCGGCAGCTGCGGCTGAGTTGCCGGCTCAGGCGATACCGCCGGGGTCGATTCCTTAACGCCTTCAGGAATCAGATGAGAGCCATCAGCCGTAGGAGCAGGTGCAGGTGCAGGTGCTGATACCGGGGCTGGCGCAGGGGCCGGAACGGGCGCGGGAGCTGGTGCCGGAGCAGGCGCTTCCTGAGCGGCAGCGAAACCAGGCGTACTGACGACGATGGCCGCGGCGGCGAGGGATACCGCTGAGCGTTTAAGCTTATTCATCCAGTTTTGAGGGCTAAGCACCTGGACTCCTTTGGTAGGGAAAAGATCGCTGTTGACACAGTAATCACCCTTTTCACACAGACCTCATTCAACACACGGGATTCTGTCAAATTTCTCCAAGGAAGTATGCTTGATTCTCATGCACGAGAACAGACCAGCCACCGCACCTGACTTTTTGCTCTCCCGAGCCACGGGATCGGTACGCACACAGGGTTCTCAACGCACCTTTACCGACGTCGAGAAAGCAATAGGCGCACTCCGCGATAAGTCTGCAGAAATGATTGTGGGCGCGCTGCCATTCAACACAGACGAGCCAGCCGCACTCACCGAGCCGAAATCTATTATTCGCGAGGACGGCCCGCTCGAGCCGCCAGCCTATTACCGCCAAGGAAAACTCAACGCACGAGTTACTGGATTCGACCCGGAACCCGAGGAGCACCTGCGCCGCGTCGACGCCGCAATCGCTACAATTCAAACTTCCAAGCTTGACAAGGTGGTTTTAGCGCGGGCCGTCGATATCGAATTCACTGAAGCCGTAGACCCACGTTTGGTAGCTGCGCGCCTTATTGATCTCTCCACGAACCATGACGGCTTCATCGCCGATCTCACCCCGGCGGGCCGCCACGGCGCAATGCTGGTCGGTGCCTCCCCCGAGGTGCTAGTCAAGAAGCAGGGCTCGACTGTCACCGCTTTCCCGCTAGCAGGCTCTGCGCCACGCCAAGCTGACAAAGCCCGCGACCATCTTGCGGGACAGGACCTGCTACGTTCAGCAAAAGATCTCCACGAACACTCCTTTGTGGTCGATCACCTGCGCCGCATCCTCAGTCCGCTGTGCACCACTCTCGATGCACCGAGCACCCCGGAACTGATCAACACCAATGAGATGTGGCACTTGGGCACGCCTATCGCCGGCACCTTGAAGGAACCCGAGCTGACCGCACTGGAGCTTGCCATGCTGGTTCACCCCACCCCGGCAATCTGTGGCACGCCCACCGAGGCCGCCCAGGCACTCATCGAAACCACAGAAACCGATCGCGGCTTCTACGCGGGCACCGTAGGGTGGTGCGACAACAACGGCGATGGCGAATACATGGTCGCCATCCGTTGCGCCGAAGTAGCCGGCAACGGCCTTAGCGCCCGCGCCTGGGCCGGCGGCGGAATTGTCGAGTCCTCTAATTCGCAGGAGGAACTGGCTGAGACCACCGCAAAGCTACGCACCATTCTGCGGGCGTTGGGCCTTTAAAACCACGTCCGCGTTGTGAGTAACGCTCCTCGAATTCCTCGCGAGTAGGCAACGAAGACTTTTAGCTTTAAGCCTTTTCAATCGGGTTCTTAAGCGTGCCAAGTCCCGGAATCTCGATTTCAATCGTATCGCCAGGGAACATCGGCGCGGTACCTGCCGGAGATCCGGTTGTGATGACATCACCAGGCAGCAAAGTATAGGAGGCGGAAATTTCCTCGAGAATTCCGCCCATCTTCACAATCATCTGGTCAGTGTTGGAGTCCTGCTTCTGCTCGCGCTTACCATCGTGAGTCAGGTAAGCATTGATCTTCTGATCATCCAGATTCAATGAGTCCAAGTCAGTTTCAATCCATGGACCCAGCGGGCAGAAGGTATCGATGCCCTTCGCACGCGCCCATTGACCATCCTTGAACTGCAGATCACGGGAAGAGACGTCATTGCAGATGACGTAACCCAAAACGTGATCCTTCCAGTTCTCAGCCTTGATATTCTTCGAAACCTTGGAAATCACAACGGCCAGCTCACCCTCGAACTCCACCTTGGTGGCAAAGTCTGGGATCTTGATTGGCACGTTCGGGCCGACGACTGCGGTGGAAGGCTTGATAAAAATTGTCGGCGGGAGGTGCTCGGCGGACTCGTTGAAGACCTCCGCAACATGGTCTGCATAATTTCGGCCAAGCGCTACAACCTTGGTTGGCAGGGTCGGAGCTAGCAGGCGAACTTCGCTCAGCTTCCACTCGCGGCCAGTCGGTTCTGGAGTGGTAAACGGAGTACCGGCAATCTCCTTTGCCGTTAGTTCCTCGAGTGGGGCATCCTTCGGCCCGTCAATGATGGCAAAGCAGATTCCTTCTGGGTGAGCTATTCGTCCTAAACGCATAACGGCCATGCTACCAATTTGCGTTCTTCACTCGTTAGCTAAGGGTGCATGTAAATTCTTTTCACACCCGAGCTTAGGCTAGCGCGGCCGCAATCCTGTCGCCGACTTCTGCGGTATGGATCGTTTCATTGCCCCGCTTGGCGACGTCGCCTTCCACAGCGGCTTCAATCCGCACCGCATTTGCATCGTCTCCGAGATGCCGCAGGAGCATCGCCGCCGACAAAATGGCCGCAGTCGGGTCGGCGATCCCCTTACCCGCAATGTCCGGCGCCGAGCCATGCACCGGTTCAAACATGGAAGGATTCACGCCTGAGGCGTCGATGTTTCCAGAGGCTGCGAGCCCGATACCGCCCGTGATGGCACCGGCCAAATCCGTAAGGATATCGCCGAAGAGGTTATCGGTAACAATGACGTCATAGCGCGAAGGATCCGTCACCATAAAAATGGTCGCAGCATCGATGTGTTGATAATCCACGGTTACGTCGGGATACTCCGCGGATAACTCGTCGACGGTGCGCTGCCACAGCCCACCCGCGTTGACCAAGACGTTGGTCTTGTGCACCAGAGTCAAATGCTTACGGCGGCTCGCCGCCCGCTCGAATGCGTCACGCACAACGCGCTCGACACCAAAGCGGGTGTTTTGGGAAACCTCCGAAGCCACCTCATATTTGGTGCCTTCCCGCAAAGTTCCACCGTTGCCGCAATAGAGACCTTCGGTACCCTCGCGGACCACCACGAAGTCAATCTCTCCCGGGTTTGCCAAAGGCGAGGTTGCCGTGGGATGGAGCTTGGCAGGGCGCAGATTGACGTGATGGTCAAGCTCGAAGCGCAGCTTTAACAGCAGGCCCCGCTCCAAGATGCCGGGCGCAACCTTATCGGGCGCGCCGATGGCACCGAGCAAAATCGCATCATGCTCACGCAGCGACTCAAGGTCGGCAGCAGTGAGAAGCTCGCCATTGCGCAGGTAACGGCGGCTACCGAGGTCAAATTCAGTCACCGCGATATCGTCACGCACGGCACGCAATACCTTGAGCGCTTCCGCAGTAACCTCAGGCCCGATGCCGTCTCCACCAATAACCGCCAGTTTCATGATGCGGGATTCCTTTCTCACATAATGGATATGGGAATCAGGTTAGCAGACCCTTCAACGCTATTTCTCGAATTTCCGCCTCCCTCTTTAAGCGTCGAGATCCAGCTGCACGCACTCCGCACCGAGAGCCGCCTTAATGTCATCAACCATCTCGTCTGGCACCTCTTGCTCGACGCGAAGAATGAGAACGGCGTCGCTTGGCGTCTTGCCCTGCGTCAGTGCAGCCGCCACGATGTTGATCCCGGCGGCCCCCAGCTTGGTGCCCACCGTGCCGAGCGCACCGGGGGCGTCATCGTAGCTAAAGAAGAGGTTGCGGCCCGTTGCCCGCATGTCGACGCCACGAGCATTGATGCGGATGATCTTCTCCACGCCGTCGATGCCCGTGATGGCGCCAGTCAGCTGGGAGGTCGAGCCATCCGCGCCAATCACCATCACCACGAGTGAGGAACGCTGCCCCTTCGATTCAGCCTGGGTCCGCACGTCCACGTCGACACCGCGCGCATGTGCAATCTGCATGGCGTTAACAAAGGTCACAGGCTCGTCGACGACGCCACTGAACAAGCCGCGCACAGCCGAAAGGCCCAGCGCCGAGACGTCCTCGTTAGCGAGTTCGCCGCGCGCCTCTACCTCGATGGCAACCGGTGCCTGGCCCAGCAACTTTCCTGCGGCAAGCCCCAGCTTTCGTGCGAGATCCAGCCAACCGGCCACTTCCTCGCCCACGTGTCCCGCAGACACGTTAACTGCATCGGCAACGAATTCGCCGGAGAGCGCCTTTAGAACAGAGGCCGCCACATCCGTGCCCGCCCGGTCTTGCGCTTCCACCGTCGAGGCGCCTAGGTGCGGCGAAGCGGTCACCTGCGGCAGCTGAAATAATGGCGAATCAGTGCACGGCTCGGTTTCGAATACATCGAATCCTGCTCCCCTATGCCTGCCCGCCTTAATGGATTCCGCCAGCGCACTTTCATCTACCAAGCCGCCGCGTGCGGCGTTGATAAGGATTTGGCCCTCCTTCGCCTTAGCAAGCAGCTCCCCGTCGAACATCCCCGCGGTCTCTCTCGTCTTAGGCAGGTGAATGGTTACGAAGTCAGCGCGGCGCATAAGCTCCTCAAGCTCCACGAGCTCGACTCCCAGAGCGGCAGCACGCGCTGGATTGGCATAAGGATCATGGGCGATGATGGTGGTTTCAAAGGCCTTCAAGCGCTGGGCAAACAGTTGGCCAATGTGGCCAAAGCCAACGATTCCGACGGTCTTGCCGTAGATTTCCACGCCCTTGAACGAGGAGCGCTTCCATTCGCCGTCGCGCAAGGACTTATCGGCTGCAGGAATTTGCCGGGCGGTAGCAAGCAGCAGGGCAATCGCCTGTTCGCAGGCACTGTGAATATTGCTGGTTGGCGCGTTGACCACCATGACGCCACGCTCGGTGGCAGCAGGGATATCAACGTTGTCGAGCCCCACGCCCGCACGCCCGACAATCTTGAGGCGCCGAGCTGCGGCGAGCACCTCGGCGTCGACTTGCGTGGCGGAACGCACGAGCAAGGCATCCGCTTCCGGCACCGCAGCGAGCAGCTCGGCGCGGTTTGGCCCATCGACCCAGCGGACTTCCACCCCATCTCCCAATGCTGCAACGGTGGACTGGGCAAGCTTATCGGCGATTAATACGACCGGCTTCGACATGACTTCCTTAGTTAGGTTGTATTGGGCAAACGCATGAACCGTGCATACGTTGCAAGGAAGTGTAGTTTATCCCTGCCAGCCTTGAGCGATTTTTTCGCTAAATTCTTTCGGTTGACCGAATTCGGGGCCGAGGGCCACTACTGGCCCGTTTTCGAGACCGATAACCATGGCCGCGCCCACCTTGGTTGCCGTGGGATCCGGGTCCGGCATCATCAGAATGGTGCCGCCATATGCGTTGGCGTTGGCAACATTGACCAGCGGAGTCTGCGCCGTGGCAACGATGTTCGGCGCCATCTGCCCGTCCCTGCGGGTCTGGCCAGGAATAGCCGGCATCTTCTCGTGGGTTATCTCCTGCGGCAGCGGCTGCCATGCTGCCTTCAGCTCGAAGCGGTCGTTTGCATCCAGTCTCGCTACTTCCTCGACCATGCGTGCAGGATTCGCGATCACCTTCGAGGTAAATGAATAGGCCGTGTATTCTCCCAGCGCCTTAGTGTTTCCCGGGTCATGGACAAATTGATGTTCGTGCTCATGGCCCGGATGGAAAGTATCGGCGAAGGGAACATCTCCCACAGTCACCACGAGGCCCGCACCGATGTCGTCGACCAAGCGCAGAATCTCGCTGCGGTTGGAATCGTCGTAGACCACCATCGGCGCACGTTGCGCGATAGCAATTGATGCCGCGCGCAGTTTTGCCGCGTCGGAATTTTCCGCCACGAACAAGGTATGCGACTTATTAAAGAAAAGCCGCGCTGATTCAATACCCCATTCGTCCTGAACCACCGTCACTTTATCGACGAATTTCGGGTCAATAAGCTGGTTCGTATTCTCCGCATGTGCACGCATCAAATCGATGTCTTCTTCTGACATCTCCGCCAACGCAGGCGTGACGAGCTTTTCCCCACGCCCTATGTCAGAGCATGCATAAAGCGTGGGAAGCATAAGCGCGGTTAACGACGCCGCGAGAACCTTCTTAACGCCCAAAAGCTCGCGGGCCTTCCTCACCGCCAGAGAGGTTGGCTTCATCAACGTCGCGGATTACCTCCTTGTCGAGCGCATATTCAACGATGCCGACGAAGCGTTCACGTCGATCCACGAAGAATTGCTCGGCCTTAGTCGAACGGAAAAGGTCGATGTTGAGCTCGTGCGAGGAAAGTACGGCGTCGAACTCGGCATCTTCCATGATCGACTTGGACTGTACACGCGGCAGGTAGCGCTCCGGCGCATAGCCATCCAGAACCACCTCGGTGCGCTTGCCCATCGGCGTGCGGTTCAAAACGGAGTTGGCAAGAACGTCACTGATGCCATGGCGCTTGCACCAGTTCAGCGGGAAGACCGGATAAAAGCCCGGCTTGAGCTCCTCGAAAGTCTTGCGGCTAAATTCGGTACCCGTGCGCCAATCGCGTGCACCGCGGGCCATGAGCAGCGCATAGAGACCGTGCCAGACTCCGTCGTGCTCACCCACCGAAAGCAGGCGGGACTCGCGGAAGGAAGCATCTTTCACGGTCTTCGGCATCTCCTCGGTATCGCCAGCAACCCAGGCGGTGACCTCGTCGACGTCGCGTGCCGCGCGCAGCATAACTGCTGAGGAGCCATAAAGCTCACCAAATACGCCACTCCAGAACCAACGGTTCAAACGGTCCCAGGACTTCTTATCCGCCAAGACGCCACGGCGACCGGCCAGGCGAGCCAGAATCACGGCCAACGGAATGATCTGCTCGTTATAAGGCACCTGCTCCAGGCTCAAGATGCAGCGATCCGCCAAGAACTCTGCGACCTCGCGGAAGGTGATGCGCAATGTTGCCGAGGCATTCTTATACTCGTCCAGTGACAGCTGCAGTATATCCTCACGCTGCCCGCCGGCTGCTCCCTTCTGCCCGGAAACATATAGCGAGACCGCAGAAAGAAACTCGGTGCGCCCGATTCCGTCAAGCGCCGCGCACTTGCGCAGATCGGCCTCGACCAGCGCCCAATCATCCGCCAAATGGAACTTTGGATCCTCGGAGGCAAAGACTGCGGTGAGCAAATCGAATACGTCCATCTGCAGGCCGGCGGAGTTTGCCTGCGCAAAGATTGAGCCAATGCCCGCCTGCGCTGTCTCGCGGGAAAGACGAATCATCGGCACGTTATAGCCAGAAAGCGGACGCAGGATGCGGTTGTTAAAGGCCGCGACAACCTCGCGATTGACGCCGTCGCCGACTGCGGCCAGCTCGAAGAGCATGCTGGTGCCCTCTTCGCTCAGCAGCGCCGATACCGGAATGCAGCAAGCACTTAGCGCAGATTCACGGTCCACGATGGTGCCTTCAATAGCCGGCGCAAAGTGGGAGCAAACCTCACCGCGTTCATCGACGGCGAAGACAGCTTCATCCGGCATAACTTCATGCGAGATGGCCTTGCGCAAGTCCATATAGAAGGTGCGGGTGACCTTCTTCGAACGGAAGTCGGTAGTGGCAACCGAGCCGTTGCCGCGGAAGCAATGATAGAGCGTGGTCAGACGCTGTTGACCATCCAACAATAAAAGTCCCGGGTTGACGCCGGTATCGGGAGCGCCCGCAAGCGCCCGGGGCTTAAAGCGCATGGGTTCGTTGCGCGTATCCAGCGCCATGAGCGCGCCTATGGGATATCCACGCAACACCGTAACGATGAGGGAACGGATGCGATCCTCGTCCCAGGAATATGAGCGCTGAAAGTCAGGAAGCTGAATATCGCCGCGGTCAATGCGTGCGAAGAGGTCGTTGAGGTCGTAGCTTGGCGTCGTAAAACCCATAACTTCGACAGTACCCTCGCTCACACGGCATTGCCCGTCCAGAAATATATCTCACATATTCGCAATCATTCAGACATCAAAGCCACACCGATGGCGTTCTAGAACCCGCCCTGCGCCGGCGTCTGCACCCAGCTCATGAGCTCACGCAGCTTCGTACCGGTCTCCTCCACTGGGTGCTGGGCAACCTTGGCGCGCATATCTTCCAGTTCCTTGTTGCCGCCTTCAACGTTCGCGACCAAGCGTCGCACAAAGGTGCCGTTCTGAATGTCAGTCAGCACATCCTTCATGCGTGCCTTCACGGAAGCGTCGATGATGCGAGGACCCGCCAGGTAACCGCCAAACTCAGCCGTATCAGAAATGGAATGATTCATGGCGCTCAGGCCACCTTCGTAAATGAGGTCCACGATGAGCTTGATCTCGTGCAGGACTTCAAAATAAGCCATTTCCGGCTCGTAGCCAGCCTCAGTCAGCGTCTCGAAGCCATACATAATTAACTGCTCGAGGGAGCCACACAGAACCGCCTGCTCGCCGAAGAGATCGGTTTCGGTCTCGGCCTTAAACGTCGTTGGAATGACGCCGGCACGAGCACCGCCAATAGCGGCAGCGTAGGAAAGCGTCAGATCGCGGCCTTCCCCACGCGGGTCCTGCTGCGTTGCAATCAAGCAAGGCACGCCCTTGCCGTCGATAAACTGGCGGCGCACCAGATGGCCCGGCCCCTTCGGCGCAACCATGCCGACCGTGATGGACTCATCCGGCTTGATGAGACCGAAGTGAATATTGAGTCCGTGGCCGAAGAAGATCGCGTTGCCAGGCTCCAGGTTGGGTGCAATATCCTCGGCAAAAATCTGCGCTTGCGAGGTATCCGGAGCAAGCAGCATGACGATGTCGGCCCACTGCGCAGCCTCAGCGTTGCTCATAACCTGGAAGCCAGCTTCTTCAGCCTGCTCTCGGGATGCAGACTCCTCGCGCAAGCCGATAGCAACCTCCACGCCGGAGTCGCGCAGGTTCTGCGCGTGCGCATGGCCTTGAGAGCCATAACCAATGACGGCGACTTTTCGATTCTGGATAATGGACAGGTCAGCGTCGGCTTCGTAAAAAGTCTCGATTGCCATTTCTTTAATTCCTTACTGTGTCAATGGTGGGTGTGGAACCTAAGTCCACTTGTACCACACTGTGAGATTGAATGTTCGTGTTGTGAGATTCTTATTTGGAGGGGGCCAGAGTCTTAGGCCCGCGCCCCAGCGCCACGTGGCCAGACTGCGCTAGTTCCCGGATGCCAAACGGCTCCAAGACGTCGAGCAATGCTCGTAGCTTACCCGGCGTACCGGTTGCCTCGACGACAACCGACTCTTGCGCGACGTCGACTATGCGGGCCCTAAAAATATTCACCGCATCCACAACCTGCGGGCGGTTCGTGTTGTCAGCATTGACCTTCACCAGCATGATCGCGCGGGCGATGCTTGCCTCTTCTTCCAGCTCCACCACCTTGAGAACCGGCACGATCTTATTCAGCTGCTTGGTCACCTGCTCGATAATGACGTCGCAGGCATCAACCACGATGGTAAGCCGGTTTATCCCCTCCACTTCGGTGCGCGCCGAGACGAGGGAAACTAAGCTGTAGCCGCGCCTGGTGAACATACCGGTCACGCGCGAGGCTATTCCCTCAATGTCCTGGACCAATACCGACAGGGTATGGCGAGTAACTTCATTCGTTGCTACCTGACTCACTTTTCTTCCCCAGCTTTCTCAAACAATGGGCGCAGACCCCGCGCGTATTCAATTTGTTCATTGGAAGCGCCACCGCCAATCATGGGCCACACTTGCGCATCGTGCCCCACGATGAAGTCGATGACCACCGGTCGGTCAGTTATCTCCCGCGCCCTGCGTATGGCAGGTGCCACCTCTTCCGGAGTGGTCACCCGAATCGCTTCGCATCCAAGAGCCTTGGCCAGTTGGACAAAGTCCGGCAGATACTCGTCAGGCTCGCGCAGCTTGGCGTGCGAGTAGTTCCGGTCATAGAAAAGGGTCTGCCATTGGCGCACCATACCCAGGTTGCCGTTGTTTATGACGGCCACCTTAAATGGCAGCCCCTCGATGGCGGCAGTGACCAATTCCTGGTTGGTCATCTGAAAGCATCCATCACCATCAATTGCCCACACTTCTTTATCTGGACAGGCAGCCTTTGCCCCCAGCGCCGCGGGGACCGAATAGCCCATCGTTCCCGCGCCACCAGAATTCAGCCACGTACGTGGATGCTCAAAATCAATAAACTGAGCCGACCACATCTGATGCTGACCGACTCCCGAGCAGTAAATGGCTTCAGGTCCAACAAGCTCGCTGAGTTGCCCAATCACATATTGCGGATTCATCGACCCATCCGGGGTCGGCTCGTAGCCGCGCGGGAACTGCTCGCGCAGCCCCGCCAGATAACTCATCCACTCCCCAATCTCGGGCACGGCTAGTTGATCATCCCGAACGAAAGCCTTCCGCAACTGGATAAGCACCTCTTTAGCATCGCCAACGATGGGTACCTCGGCCGCACGAATCTTGCCTATTTCGGCTGGATCAATATCAGCGTGGATCACCTGCGCACGCGGAGCAAAGGTTGCCACTTCTCCCGTAACTCGATCATCAAAGCGCGCACCGACCGCTATCAGAAGATCCGCTCGTTGCAGGGCGGCAACCGCAGATACAGTTCCGTGCATACCGGGCATACCGAAAAATTGCGGGTGCGTAGACGGGAATGCTCCCAAGGCCATGAGGGTAGTAACCACGGGGACACCCGTAAGCTCCGCAAACTCCCTTAGCTCCTGCGCAGCATTGGCCTTGATTACGCCACCGCCGACGTACAGCACCGGCGCCTTCGCCGAAGCAATCAGCTGGGCGGCCTGCGCAATCTGCCGCGGGTGTGGAATGGTGTTGGGCTTGTATCCTGGCAGATCAATTTCCGGCGGAAACTTGTACGCCACCCGCGCATTTTGCACGTCCTTAGGGATATCAACCAGCACCGGACCAGGCCGGCCTGTGGACGCCAAATGAAAGGCCGCAACAATGGCAGTGGGGATCTCCTGCGGATCGGTGACGATGAAGTTGTGCTTGGTAATCGGCATCGTCACACCCCTGATATCCGCTTCCTGAAAGGCGTCGGTGCCAAGGAGCCCAGTGCCCACCTGCCCCGTAATGGCCACCACCGGCACGGAGTCAAGGTTGGCGTCGGCAAGCGGCGTCACCAAGTTGGTCGCCCCAGGGCCAGACGTTGCGATCATAACGCCCACTTTCCCTGAAGCTTGCGCGTATCCCTCAGCGGCATGACCCGCACCCTGTT
This sequence comes from Corynebacterium sp. HMSC076D02, assembly GCF_001813815.1. Classification (NCBI taxonomy): domain Bacteria; kingdom Bacillati; phylum Actinomycetota; class Actinomycetes; order Mycobacteriales; family Corynebacteriaceae; genus Corynebacterium; species Corynebacterium sp. HMSC076D02. The sequence continues at coordinate 364,123 of NZ_KV814065.1, read as the reverse complement.
CATGACGCGTGAGCACGTGCCGCAGCTTCGCAGAACGGTTCAACGCATCGTAGAGTGGCAGAACTGCGCCGCCTGGGATGCCAAAAACGATCTCAGTACCAAGATCCTCTAGGGTCCGAACAATGGCCTCAGCGCCGCTTAGCGTTGCCGGCTTCCCCTGCATTGCAGAGGCTACCGTTGCCGGTGTCGGCATTTTTGTAGTAGCCACTTCCAAAACGCTCCTTTTACTAGGTCTCGGTATCTTTTGCGTTTTCTCCCCAATGGGTGGCGAGGAGTCCTTAAGCTTTCGGCGCCCAGGGTGCGGCGACGAGGCTTACAAGCTGACCAGAAATAACAAAAGCCCCCGTTCCAACTACCTGGTAGGTAGTTGGCGAGGGCGTTTGCTTTTCGACGTCGCTAAAGAAGTTGCTCGGCGACTCGATGCGGCAAACGCCGCGCCGGTACTACTAGCTGAAGTCGAATAATGATCATGGCAATTACTATACACATACAGGTATTCAGGATGCGGCAAATACCCCCATTTTTGGGATGTGCATCCCATGAAATGGGATTGTTCTGGTGAGGCGGTTTACACAGCACTATCCATGTGAATTAGCATAGGCAGCTATGACGCCATCTCACCCACGGAAAGCTGACTCCGCATCTACTGCGGACGCCCAGGCCACCCACGCCCAGGCAAAGGTATTCACACCCGCCCGCGACCACATCTTAGGAATTATCTTCCTCTCCGCCATCGCTTTGCTCAGCATCGGTTGGGCCCCAAAATACCTGGGATGGCTGCTCATCATCCCCATCCTCGGAATCTGGTGGGTTCTCAAGTCTCGCACCCGCGTGAGCGAAAAAGGCATCGCCATTAGCTACGCGTTCAAAGGCTCCAAGACCATCCCTTGGGAAGAGTTCTCTGGTATCGGCTTCCAGCGTGCACGCGCCTTTGCGCGCACGAAGTCGGGCAAGCAGTACTCCCTTCCCGGCATCACCTTCAATTCTCTACCCGAGCTTTCTAAGGCCTCGCGTGGCCGCATTCCCGACGCCCTGACTGCCGGGCGCGAGGCGGCCGACGAGAAAGTCGTGGTGGTCCACCGCGACGGCCAACAAGTCTTGATGAGCAAAGAAGAGTACGCCCGCCATCTAGCAAAGCACCCGGAGCTCAAGAAAGACGCTGGTCACACTAAGAAGTAAGGATGACCCACTCCCCATGTATCCGCTGCGCTCTAAAGTTACAACCGTAGGCAGGCAAGCCTCTGGCGCCAGAGCACTCTGGCGCGCTACCGGCACCCAAGAACATGAGTTCGGCAAACCCATCGTGGCGATCGCAAACTCCTATACACAATTTGTGCCCGGACACGTTCACCTTAAAAACGTCGGCGACATCGTAGCGGATGCAATCCGCGCCGCTGGTGGCGTGCCCAAGGAATTCAACACCATCGCGGTCGATGACGGCATCGCCATGGGCCACGGAGGCATGCTCTACTCCCTGCCTTCGCGCGAGATCATCTCCGATTCCATCGAGTACATGGTAAACGCGCATACTGCCGACGCCTTGGTATGCATCTCCAATTGCGACAAAATCACCCCGGGCATGCTCAATGCCGCGCTTCGCCTCAATATCCCCACCATCTTCGTCTCCGGTGGCCCCATGGAGGCAGGCAAAGCAGTCGTCGTCGACGGCATTGCGCACGCGCCGACGGATCTCATCACCGCCATCACCGCCTCGGCATCCGAGGCAGTTTCAGACTCCGACCTACGCACCATCGAGGAATCCGCATGCCCGACGTGCGGCTCATGCTCTGGCATGTTCACCGCCAACTCGATGAATTGCCTTACCGAAGCTTTAGGTCTGGCACTGCCCGGAAACGGGACCACTCTGGCAACCCACACCGCGCGCAAGGAGCTTTTCACAAAGGCAGGCACCACCATCGTCGACATGTGTCGCCGTTACTACGGCGAAGAGGACGATTCCGTGCTGCCGCGCGCCATCGCAACGAAGGAAGCCTTTAGCAACGCCATGGCACTGGACATGGCGATGGGTGGGTCCACCAACACCGTCCTCCACACCTTGGCCGCAGCACAGGAGGGCGAGGTGGACTTCACTTTGGAGGACATCAACGAGATCTCCTACCGCGTACCGTGCCTGTCCAAGGTCGCGCCTAACGGCACCTACCACATCGAGGACGTCCACCGTGCCGGCGGCATCCCCGCCATCCTTGGTGAGCTGCGTCGCGCTGGCCACCTCAACCTGAAGGTGCACACCGCGCTCTACGACAACGCTGAACAGTGGCTCGACGACTGGGACATCCGTAACGACAAGGCTCTAGACAAGGCGCGCGAGCTCTTCTACGCCGCACCGGGTGGCGTGCGCACCACCGAACCTTTCTCCCAATCCAACCGCTGGGAGTCGCTGGATACCGACCAAGCCAATGGCTGCATCCATGATGCAGAGCACGCTTACTCCTCCGACGGCGGCCTCGTGGTCCTGCGCGGCAACCTCGCTCCGAATGGCGCCATCGTCAAGGCAGCGGGTGTCGAGGAAGAACTGTGGAAGTTCAGCGGCCCGGCCCGCGTGGTGGAGTCTCAAGAAGAAGCCGTCTCCATCATCCTGCGCCGCGAGATCAAGGCTGGCGATGTCATCGTCATCCGCTACGAAGGCCCCTCCGGTGGCCCCGGCATGCAGGAGATGCTGCACCCGACGTCCTTCCTCAAGGGCTCGGGTCTCGGCAAGGCATGCGCGCTGATTACCGACGGTCGTTTTTCTGGCGGCACCTCCGGACTCTCCATCGGACACATCTCCCCGGAGGCCGCACACGGTGGACTCATCGGCTTGGTCGAAGATGGCGATCAGATTTCCATCGACATCCACGCGCGCAAGCTCACCCTGGACATTGATGAGGCAGAAATTGAGCGCCGTCGCCAAGCGCAGCTGTCCCGCGAAAAACCCTGGACGCCCGTCTCCCGCAATCGCCCCGTGACCAAGGCACTGCGTGCCTACGCGGCGATGGCCACCTCGGCCGACCGCGGCGCGGTCCGCGTGGTCGATGGACACGTGAATTAGCCCAAATCATCACACTAACTTCGCCCATGCGCCACGTCCTACGCAGCGCATGGGCGAAAGTGTCCTATTGTTGATTCCGATGAAATCCGCGAATACTACGACTGCATCGGCGGCCAAATGGGCGCTGACCCTCTTCGGACTAATTGCCGGAACCATTGGAATGGTCAAGCACACGCGTATGACCGATTTCCCCATCGACATGGTGATCTACCGCGAAGGCGTCAAGGCATACATCGAGGGACGTTCGCTCTACTCCGAGCCAATGATGGCCGGTGACATTGCGCTGCCTTTTATCTACCCACCTTTCGGCGCGCTCGCGATGGTACCGCTTACTGCGCCCGACTGGATCACCCACGATCTAGCCGGCGACATCATGAACGTCCTGTCAGACCTGCTGCTTCTGGTCTGCCTCTATTTTGTATTCCGCGCGATTTTAAAGCGTCAAGACCTGTTGCTGCCCGTCGTTGCGCTGTGTTGGGCGGCTGCCCTGGCCTTTGAGCCGATTCGCCTCAACAATGGCTTTGCCCAGGTCAACATCGTGGTGATGGCATTGGTCGTCCTCGATCTGGTGCCCCGCAAGCGTTTTCTGCCGCAGGGCATCCTCATCGGCTTGGCTGCCGCCATCAAGATTACTCCGCTGGCGATGCTCCTTTATTTCTTGCTGCGCAAAGAACTGAAGCCGATCTTCGTTGCGATCGGCACAGCAACCGCGGCCACCCTCATCGCCGGCGCAGTGCGCTGGCAGGCCTTCGAGGAGTTTTTCACCTCTAAGCTGCTCGACATGGGCTCCGGCGCGGATTTCGGCGTGGCCACGGATTATCAGTCCAATAGCTCGCTCAAGGCGGTGGTCCAGCGCCTTTATACCTCCACGGAGGCAATGGAAAACAACAGCACCCTGATCAACCTCATCTGGTTGGTCGGCTCCCTCGCGGTGGTTGTGATTGGCGCACGCCTTATCCTGGCTCTTTTGAAACGCAACATGCTTGTCGACGCCCAGTTGGTCACCGCCCTCGTCATGCTGCTGATTTCCCCCGTCTCGTGGTCACACCACTGGATCTGGCTGGCACTTATCATCCCGGTCTTTACCTACCGCGCATGGACTTGGCGCAACCACACTTGGGTTGCGGGCTTTCTCCTCGCGGTAATGACGGCGTGGATCGCCATGGTTGTGTCCGTCCCGCCGAAGTGGTGGTTCGGCGATTCCATCGACGTTCACAGCCAGCCCTATTATCAGAAGTTCTTGGTCGACGACTTCGTCTGGCTCACCTTCATCGCAGTAGCGCTCTTTGCCTACTGCCTGCGCTACGTTGCGGCCTCGCCTGCCATCTCGCGCAGAGCCTCCAAATGATTTGCAAAGGCCTCGCGGCCTTCGGCAGTCAGCATCACCCACACGGTGTCCTTCGACCGCGAGGAACCATATTCCCTAAAGCGGCTGACCAACCCTGCCTCCTCTAGCGTATTCAACTGCTTGGACAGCGTGGCGTCGGAAAGCCCCGTCTCATCACGCAGCGAGGAAAAGCGCATCTCCATGCGCATCGTGGCATCCGCCGCGCCATAAGCATTGAGCGTGGCGCAAATCTTAAAGCGGTTAATCGGGTGAATAACGGGGTTAAGCTCAGGCATTGCCCACTGCTCGCTTCTGCAGATCAAGCGCACCGCTTTGCAGTGCCCAAAAAGCTCCGCACGCCCAGGCCGCGGCCACAACGACCACCGCAACGACATTGCCCTTAATAAACGGGTTGAAAAGAATCGGGCTTAGCATAATGAACACGCCCAACCAATAGCGCTTATCCGCCTTGGGCTGGTTAAAGGGATCTTGGCGCAGAGCGGGGCGCGTCTTCTTTTTACGCTCCACAACAATCGCAATGGCGCATATTACAACCAAAAAGACCACCAAAAAAGCTGTCGAGGGTGCTCCTTTGGGGAGAAGATTCATCGCGACGATCGAACCGGCTCCAAAAATCGCAATCAGAAAATAGAGAAAAGTTTGTTTGCGGCTCGCCCGCTCGTTTATCTGCGCTTCGAAGTTCAATGCTTCGAGCACATCATCCGAGGTCTGTTTGTTTTCCATATAAGAAACTATGACACTTTCCACTATGGAAATCAAGGGGATCTAAAAAATCCGCCAGCCCAATGCGAGCCAGCGGATTCCTAAACTAAAGAGCGATTTAGGCCAGTGGATTAACAGCGGCGCCGAACCACCACAGCGCTACCAGCACGGCGATACCGATGACCACGAAGATCCACGAGGTAGCCAGTGGGCGACGCGCCCAAGAACGCTTTGCATCGAAGGAGATAAAGCCCGGGCCGGTAAACTGCAGTGCCACCGCAATAACGAACAGCACCAGCGACAACCAGACGGAATCCGGCCAGTTGAAGATATCCAGGCCAGCGCCGGAGGCAGCCAGCTCGTGCAGTGCCATAAAGCCGGTAACAACGAGGCCAATCATTGCCGCGAAAGGAGTCACTAGTCCGAGCAGCAAGAAGGCGCCAGCGATAAGCTGCATCGTCGGAACCGCGATAGCCAGCGGGGATGCGAAAGCGTAATCAGCAAAGTCCGTTTCCAGACCGGAAAGCCCCTCGCCACCACCGAGCTTGAAGAAGGTGGTTGCACCGGCGATAAGCAGGTAAGCGCTCAGCGCGATACGCACGAAGAGCAGACCAAAGTCAATGGTTCCGCGGCGCCCATACTCGCGGTAGCCATCACGGCGCACCTGCTCATCTTCGTTGGTCTCGACCGCAGCCTCACCGACCGCTTCTTCATCCTCATCGAGATCAGCCGCGCTAGCCGGCATCGCAGTGGTAGCAAAGTCCTCGTCATCGTAGGCAGGCGCCGGCATCTCTTCTGCCTTCTCCACCTTCTCCGTCTTTGGCTCCTCCGCACGCAGCGTCTCAAACTGCCGGGTTTCAGTAGCCTCTTCCTCAGCCTCTTCCTCCCCAAGGGGCGCCTCTGGCTCAGTCTGCGCGTTCGGCTTAATTTCCTGCGGCTCGGCGCGGCCGGCACGCTTAAACAAGCGGGACCGGGTGGGCTTTTCTTCAGCTTTCGCGTCGGCGTTATAGGTCGGGATATCGAGATCGTCGTCGAAGCTCGTTGCTTTATCGGGTACGTTCTTATCGCTCATACTTCAAACTTAGGGCAGCACCCAGCGCAAATGTTGCACATCACACGGCGCGGCGCGGGCTAGCCATAGATTTTTATTGCCGTCTTGGCCACTTCCATTTAAAGGATGTACCATCGAGAAATAAACTTTGTTGACACGTATACAAAACTACGCAGACCACTGGAGGGCCACCCGAAATGAGCACCAATTCAAACCCCGACTGGGCCGGCGACGCTAAAAATGCCTCACCCGACGGCGAATTTATCCGCGATACCAACTACATCGAAGACAGGATCTCCGGCCGGGTTAGCGAGGTGACCGCCCAAGATAACGGCACCTTCCACTGGCCACTAGAGTCCGGACGATACCGCCTGATTGCCGCTCGCGCCTGCCCATGGGCACACCGCGCCGTCATTACCCGTCGCCTCATGGGGCTCGAGGATGCCATCTCCCTAGGCCTGGCCGGCCCCACCCATGACATCCGCTCCTGGACCTTCGACCTTGATCCGGGCGAAGTAGATCCGGTCCTCGGCATCGCGCGCCTTCAGGAGGCATACTTCAACCGCTACCCCGACTACCCACGTGGAATCACGGTCCCTGCGCTCGTCGAAGAGTCAACGAAGCGCGTAGTCACCAATGACTATTCTTCCATGGTGCGCGACTTCATCAAGGAGTGGATGCCATTCCAGCGCGCCAGTGCGCCGAATCTTTACCCTGACGAGCACGCTGCCGAAATTGAAGAGCTAAACGACTATATCTTCCACAACATCAACAACGGCGTGTACCGTTGCGGTTTCGCCAGCTCCCAGGATGCCTACGAAAAGGCATACGCAGACCTCTGGGAGGCGCTCGATTGGGTTGAAAAGCGCTTGGGCACCCAGCGTTACATGGTCGGTGACCACATCACCGAGACCGATATCCGCCTTTTCGTCACGCTGATCCGATTTGATCCCGTCTACTACTCCCATTTCAAGTGCTCGCGGGCCAAGATGGCGGAAATGCCCAACATCCGCGGCTACCTGCAGGAGCTCTTCCAGCTTCCGGGCTTCGGTGATACCACCGACTTCACTGAGATCAAGCAGCACTATTTCATGGTCCACACCGAGATCAACCCCACCAAGATTGTCCCGGTTGGCCCCAATATGGACTGGCTCATGCAGCCACATGACCGCGGGCGATTTAGCGGTCAGCCTTTTGCTGCAGGCACCCAGCTTCCAGGACCACTCCCTGCTGGCGAGGAGATTAAGAATCCTGAGCCCTTCCAGCGCCAACTTGCCGCAAAACACTAGAGGCAGCAATCACTGTCTCGGTGAGATGCTCGAGCATCTCTGACTCCAGGCGCCAGCGCTGCCAGTAGAGATCGATGTCCATCGGCTTATCATCCAAGACCTTTAGCTCCCCGGCGTCGATAAGCGGCCGCGCCTGCAGCTCACTGACTAGGCCCCACCCCAAGCCGTAACGCACAGCGTCGAGATAGCCCTCGGAAGAAGGAATCTGTGAGACCCGCGCGCGGATGACATGCGAATCAATAAATCGCTCCCGCATCGCATCGTCCAAAATCTGATCATTGGGGCCATAACCCACCAGCGGCATTGTCTCCCATGACTCAAACCCTTCAGCCAGGTTCGGGGCCGCCACCGCGAAATAACGCAGCGAACCCAAGTAGGTCGACTCGCAGCCGGAGACCGGCGCATGCTCGCGGGTGATCGCACCCAGCACGTCGCCGCGATGCAGCATGGCCAGGCTGCGCGCTTCATCTTCAATGCGGATGCGCAGCGCCACCTCGCCGCGCTTGGCGACGTCGCGCACCACCTGCTTGAACCACGTGGCCAAGGAATCAGAATTGACCGCTACGGTAAGCGGCACGCGAGCTAGCCGGGCCTGCAGACGGGCGTCTGTCTCCGCCTGCAACAACGCCATGCGCCGGGCCGACTGCAGCAAAATCTCCCCCGCCTCGGTTGCCGTAACAGGCGTGGAGCGATGCAGAAGAATACGGCCCGTCTTCTGCTCAAGCGCCTTGATGCGCTGACTAACCGCCGAAGGAGTGATTCCCAACACTGCGGCCGCAACTTCAAAGCTGCCCTCTTCTAAAATCACCAGCAAAGTTTCCAAATGCACCGGGTTCATGAAGCTATTCTAAATCAGCTTTAGAATCATTAACTAGACTTCAGAACACTGCTCAGGCACACTAAATCTCATGTCAATTCTGCTCGCAGGCTTCCTTCTCGGTCTATCTCTGATCATCGCCATTGGCCCCCAAAATGCGTACATCATCAAGATGGGTGTTAAACGCGATCACATTAGCGCCATCATCCTCGCCTGCTTGCTTAGCGACGTCATCCTGATCAATGCCGGTGTCGGCGGCATGGGCGTCCTCGTGGAAAAGTTCCCTACCGGCCTAGTCATCATGAAGTACCTAGGTGCGGCCTACCTGCTTTACTTTGGCTTTAGCTGCTTCCGCGATGCCTTCAAGAAGGAACAAGAGGCACTCGTCGTCGAAAACACTCAGCCCACGGTGCAGCCACAGTCAGTCCACGGCTCTACTGCCGTCATAACCGCGCCCCGCCTTAAGTCACGCACCTGGCTAAAGCCCGTTATGGGAGCGATGGCACTGACCTGGCTCAACCCCCTGACATACGTTGACGTATTGGTCATGCTTGGCGGCATTGCACAGCAATATGGCCAGCAGCGCTGGCTTTTTGCCGCCGGCGCGCTGCTGGCCAGTGCCGTGTGGTTCCCCACCCTGGGCTATGGAGCATTCAAGCTTTCGCCTGTGCTTGCAAAGCCCACCACATGGCGTTATGTGAACTTCGCTATCGGTTGCGTGATGATGGTTCTGACAGCGAAGCTACTTCTTCATTAGCGAGTATTTTTACTTGCTGTTTGGCGTGAAGGGCTTGGCCTCGCCAAATTCGGCAGGAAGCTCCTCGTCCTCTTCTGGGTCACCGGTAGCGCCGGTTTCCTCAATCCACGCCTTGATTTCTTCTTCAGAGCGGTCAGTCTCGACTGCATCGCGCTCGGTGTAGTAGGTCGCTTCGTTGCGGTTTTCTTCCCACTCGCCCTTATCGAAGTCGACCTCCTCGTCACCGTCTAGACTCTCTGCAACTTCGGTCGCCAGATCCTCGTACAGTGTCTCGTCCTCCATGTTGGAGTCAACGATGTGTTGGCCGATTTCGTCATCGTAACGAGCAGCGTCGTATTCCTTATCTGGGTGCAGCTTCAGGTGCATCAGGGCACGGATGCGCTCGCGGCGCATGCCCTCATCCCGGATCTGGCCAAGGGAACGCAGCCACGCAACGGCCAAGATGACCACCAGAATGAAGCCAATGTAACCCAGAACCGGGTAAACGTACTGCATCAGAGTCTTGAAGCCGGCGAAAGAAACCGCAAAGCCTGCCAGGCAGCCCGCCAGGAAGATCGGACGGTAACGGTCTTCATGGCCAGCGGACAGACGCTTGCCCAGCGCGTAGAACATGCCGATAGCGGTATTGAAGATCATCAGGTAGATGATAATTGCCATGATGACGCCCAGTACTGGGTGGATGGAGTCAACCAAGGTCAGCATCGGAATGTCAGAGTCACCGAGCATATCGGTGTTCATCAGCAGCGTAAAGCCTGCGATTCCCATCAGGACCGCATAGAGAGAGCCGCCGACAACGCCGCCCCAGCCTGCTTCGCGCGGGCTGATGTTATCGCCACCGATAACCAGGGACATGGACACCGCGAGAATCAGAGCTAGGCCGTTGTAGTTGAGCGCTGAAACCAACCAGTTGGAGATCGGAGACTCGATCTCAGCAGAAGCTGCGATAGCGGCACCCGGATCAGCGGGCATGTTCATCAACGTGTAGATGCCAACGCCCAAAACCGCGATGATGATGGTTGGCGTGAGCATACCGATGACCTGCGAGACCTTGTTGACGTCGAGCATGCCCACACCCATGACCATGACGAGCATGAGCAGTGAGCCCACCCAAGCCGACCAGCCGAACTGCTGCTCTAGGTTGGAACCTGCGCCTGCCAACATCACGAAGCCGACCGCAAACAAGGTCAAGATAACGGCCACATCGAGGCACTTGGAAACGATTGGGTGGGTGACCTCACGGAATACCTGGTTGTGCTCTGAGGCATGGAAGTAGCTACCCAACTGCAGGAAGACTGTGCCGGCCAGCGTCATTACGATGCCAGCAACGATGATTCCCCACACGCCAGATAGGCCAAAGGACGTGAAGTACTGCACGACTTCCTGGCCGGTTGCAAAGCCGGCACCGACGAGCAGTCCCACGAAGGACAAAGAAATGGACAGAATATTTTTGGTAGACACGTGTGTCTGATTGCCTTACTTATTAGACGATTTAATAAACGATAGCCTCGATCAAGAGTACGCAAGCCTAGCCCGCAAATCACAAACGCCCGAGCGCCAATCCTTTAAAACCTGAAAACTAGGCTCGATAGAAAAGCGCCCGGACCTGTGGAAACCCGAGAAGTATTTAGTTATTAAACGATTCGGTATCAATTACAAATCGGAACTTGACGTCACCTTCGACCACGCGATCGTAAGCTGCGTCAACCTCGTCTACGTCCACCTTCTCGATGACTGCACCCAAACCATGCTCCGCACAGAAGTCGAGCATCTCCTGAGTCTCGGCGATGCCGCCGATATTGTTGCCCGTGAGGACCTTACCGCCGCCAACAATTCGGCTGAGCTTCAGCGACATTGCCTCCGGAGGCAGGCCAACCACGGACATAATGCCGCGTGGCTTCAGCAGCCCAAGGTAGCCCTCAAGATCGTACTGCGCCGAAATCGTGGAGAGGATGAAATCGAACTCACCACGGTGGTTCTTGAAGAAGTCCTCTTCCTCAGAGGTTGCGAGCGTGCGGTGTGCGCCAAGCTTCTTCGCTTCCTCCGCCTTGCGTGAGGTACGGGAGAGCACGGTGACGTCTGCGCCCTTTGCCGCAGCAATCTGGACGCCCATGTGGCCCAGGCCGCCGAGACCGACGATGGCTACTTTATCCCCCTCCTGGACGTTCCAACGCGCTAGGGGTGAGTAGGTGGTGATGCCTGCGCACAGCAGCGGTGCGGCAACGTCGAAGTCGAGTCCGTCTGGAATGCGCAGAACAAAATTCTCGTTAACAACGACCTTTTGCGCGTAGCCACCCTGCGTGATGGTCCCGTCGACGTCTTTAGAGTTATAGGTGCCAACGTTGCCGTTCAAGCAGTTCTGCTCCATAGCGGCCTGGCACTGCTCGCACTCTCCGCAGGAGTTGACGAGGCAGCCGACGCCGACGCGGTCACCAACCTTGAACTGGGTGACGTTCTCGCCCACCGCGGAGACAACTCCGGCGATCTCGTGACCGACGGTCAGCGGGAAATGAGCCTCTCCCCACTCATTACGAATGGTGTGGATATCAGAGTGGCAGATACCCGCGGCCTTGATGTCGATAACTACATCATCCTCGCGCGGGTCGCGGCGCTCGATTTCCACGACCTTGAATGGTGCATCGGGAGAGGTCTTCTGAAGTGCTTTAGTCTTAATTGGCATGAGAACCACCCTACGCCTGTTTTCATTACCGGCGCCTAATGAAAATGGCTCCCAAAACTCAATTAACCCTGCAGTTTCTCCGCAATCAGCTTGTTAACCTGCGCTGGGTCTGCCTTGCCGCGGGTGGCCTTCATGACGGCACCCACGATGGCGCCGGTGACCTTCGTGTTGCCAGCCTTGTACTTCTCCACGATGTCCGGGTTAGCGGCAAGAGCCTCGTCAACAGCAGCTTCAATCGCGCCGTCGTCACGCACAACCTCGAGCCCGCGCTTAGCGACGACCTCGTCAACGTCACCCTCGCCCGCCAAGACGCCGTCGACCGCCTGGCGCGCCAACTTGTTGGTCAGCTTGCCCTCGTTAATCAATGCGATAACGCGCGCGACCTGCTCCGGGCTGATATCGAGAGCGCTAAGCTCCACGCCGGCCTCGTTCGCCTTACCCGCCAGGTAAGAAACCCACCAGGAACGTGCCTCATCCGGCTTCGCGCCAGCTTCAGCGGTAGCGACGATGAGATCAAGCGCGCCAGCATTGACGAGGTCACGCATTTCTTCATCCTTCAAGCCCCACTCTTCCTGGATGCGAGCGCGGCGGATCCATGGCATCTCCGGCAAGGTCTTGCGGATCTCTTCCACCCACTCGCGGGAAACGATAACCGGCGGCAGATCCGGGTCGTTGAAGTAGCGGTAATCCTCAGCGGTCTCCTTTGGACGTCCCTTGGAGGTAGAACCATCCGCCTCCTGGTAGTGGCGGGTCTCCTGGACGATCTCGCCGCCATCGGTGATGACCTGGGCCTGGCGCTGCATTTCGAAGCGCACTGCCTGCTCCACGGACTTCAGGGAGTTAATATTCTTGGTCTCGGTACGGGTACCAAACTCCTCCTGGCCCACCGGGCGCAGGGAGAGGTTGGAGTCAACGCGCATAGAGCCCTGGTCCATGCGAGCATCAGAAACACCGAGGGCTGCAACCAGCTCGCGCAAAGCGGAAACATAAGCCTTGGCAACCTCAGGAGCGCGCTCGCCAGCGCCGATGATCGGCTTAGTAACGATCTCGATGAGCGGGATGCCGGCGCGGTTACAGTCCACCAGGGAGCTCGTCGCACCATGGATACGGCCGGTAGCGCCACCGATGTGAGTCAGCTTGCCGGTGTCTTCCTCCATGTGTGCTCGCTCGATCTCAACGCGCCACTCGGTGCCATCCTCCAGAACGACATCCAGGTAACCGTCGTACGCGATCGGCTCGTCGTACTGAGAGATCTGGTAGTTCTTCGGCTGGTCTGGGTAGAAGTAGTTTTTGCGCGCGAACCGAGAAGACTCAGCGATCTTGCAGTTGAGCGCAAGACCAATCTTGATTGCGCCCTCGACGCCGGCAGAGTTGACTACCGGCAGTGCGCCTGGCAGGCCCAAGGACACTGGGTCGACGTTCGAGTTCGGCGCTGCGTTGAAGTTCGTCGGCGATGTGGAAAACATCTTGGTTTGGGTATTGAGCTCGACGTGAACTTCCATACCCATTACTGGTTCGAACTTCTCTAGGACCTCGTCGTAGTCCATCAGGTCATAAATCGCAGCAGTCATGGGTGCCATCTTAGTATGAAGCCACGAACGCGCATGCATTCCCCTATGATGGCCGATACGGTTACGCGGCGTGCGCCCGAAACCACCGCATAACTAAAGCGAAACTACAGCGAAAGCAAGCCACAAACAGCTAAGGAGCCCTCAATGACCACCGCTTCCCCACAAGGAACCCCACACGCTGTTGACTATGGCCTCGTCACGTCTCTGGCCACCTCCCTCGTGTTCTTCGACAGCGCGCCCGATACCGAAGCGATGAAGTCCATGATTACACAAGCCTTCGGCAAGAACCTCGGACCGCTGGAGAAATCGGAGAAGTCCATGGTCGTAGAAATCAACGACGAGTATGCCCTCGCGTTTACTCCGGCCGCAGCAACTCGAGCAGACCTTGAAGGTGATCCATCCTTCCATCAGCACCCAATTCTGTCCGGCGATCCTGCAGGCTGGGAGGACATCGCGTGCATGGTCCTTATCAACGTCTTCCCCTCTAACGAGCGCCTCGAACTCATCAAGAACACCCGCGAGGCCCGTCTGCACCAGCTGGTCACGTTAGGCCTTGCGACGTCGGCAATTGCCCAGACTCCCGGCGCAATTGCGGTCCTTAACTCCGTGGGCCGCGTGGCCGAGAGCACGGAAAACTACGTTGAAGCTGTGGCCGATAAGCTGCCCGCGCACTACCTCGCGTCCACTTGGGTGGCACAGGACGACAACGGCCTTCAGGCCTACACTTTGGGCATGCCCATGCTCGGCCACCCAGAACTCCAGATCCGCGACTTCCAGGGCAGCCCCGACGAGCTGTACTCCATGCTTGCCAACATTGCTGACTACGCCCAACAAGGCGCGACCTTAAAGGATGGCGACACCATGGCCTTCGCGGAGGGCGAACCCCCGATTCGCATCACTGCGGAGCCGTGGATTGTCGACGCCGACGTGCCCGCCCTTCGCATCCATTTCTAGGCAAAACGAAAAATGTCACCTCACAGGCGAGGTGACATTTTTTATATGCGTCCTATCTAGCCAAACAACGCTTGGGCGTTGGCATAACGCTTCGGCGGAACAACCTTCAGCTTGCCCACGGCTTCTTCCAGCGGAACCAGGTCGATGCTCTCGCCATGCAGAGCCACGCACATGCCCGACTTGCCATCGTGAGCGGCGCGAGCGGCATGGACTCCGTAGCGCGTTGCAAGCACACGGTCATAAGCAGTCGGCGTACCGCCACGCTGGATGTGCCCTAGCACCGTGGTACGCACGTCGTAGCCGGTGCGCTTCTTAATCTCGTCACCGATAACCTGGCCAATACCGTTGAAGGTCTGGTGACCGAACTGATCAACTCCGCCCTCTTCAAAGTCCATGGTGCCTTCCTTCGGCAACGCCCCCTCAGCCACACAGATGATTCCGTACTTCTCGCCCATCTGGAAACGGCGTTCCATCGCCTTGGTGATGTCGGCGATATCGAAAGGCACCTCGGGAATGACCGTATAGTGCGCGCCGCCGGCCATGCCCGCGTGCAGTGCAATCCAGCCCACGTGACGGCCCATGACCTCCACGATGAGGATGCGGTCATGCGACTCTGCGGTGGTGTGCAGACGGTCAATTGCATCGGTCGCGACGGAAACTGCCGTATCGAAACCGAAGGTGTAGTCGGTGGCGTTAACGTCGTTGTCAATAGTTTTTGGTACACCAATGACCGGAATTCCATTGTCGGACAGCCACTTCGCGCCCTTTAGCGTGCCCTCGCCACCGATGGCAATGAGCGCGTCAACGCCAGCGTCTTCCATATTTGCCTTGATGGTATCCAGACCAGCCTTGAACTTATCGGGGTGCAGACGGCCAGTACCCAGAATGGTTCCGCCACGCAACAGGATGCGATCGATTTCGGCGTCGTCATAAAGATCTCGCCGGCGATCTTCCATCAGGCCTACCCAACCGTCTTCGTAGCCCACGACTGTGGAACCGAATTCGTTGGAAGCGGTGCGAACAACCGCGCGGATAACAGCATTCAGGCCGGGGCAATCGCCGCCGGAGGTAAGTACAGCAAGGCGCATGAGTTCCAACTTACCCGCTCATAATTTCGCTCGCACCGTGCAGGGTGTCCCGAAAGCTTAAGGAAGCCAGCCCACCGACTACAAGCACCGCTATGATGACGAAAAGTGCAGCAGAAATACCCGCCACCTGAAGTGCGGCCGAGACTGCCGCGACGCCGAGGACCGAGCCCACCTGGCGCGAGGTGTTGTACACGCCCGAAGCAGCCCCCATTAGATCCGGCGGTACGTCGCGCATAGTGGTCGCTGCATTCGAGCCCCAGATGAAGGATTGCCCGCAGCCCAGCACAGCAATCGGCGCACACATCCACCACGCGCCGAAATCTAGGTTAATCACCACGAGCGCCGCGCTAAACGACGCCGTCATAATCACGAAACCGGTAATCGCCAACCGCCGCGGGTCCAGGCGATCCGCCAAGATTCCAGCCACCGGTGAAATCAGTAAAGACACCACGGCCATCGGCGCCACGATGACTCCTGCAGTTGCCGCCCCAACCCCCTTGTCTTGCTGCAGCCACAACATGATGGGCAGCATCATCGACGCGGCCATAAACCCCATGGCAACGATTGCGAAGCTGCCCGCGGAGTAATTGCGGTCGTCGAAAAGCCGCAGCGGCACCAAAGCCTCGCTGCCAGCTCGAGATTGCAGCCACACAAAGGCTCCCAGACCTGCGAGTCCTACAGCCAACAGTGCCCAAATCCAGCCATCCCAGCCAGTCTCAGGGCCTTGCTGAATGCCGAACACGAGGGCGCTCAAAGCAATAAAGGACACCGCCACCGAAACGCCGTCGACCTTGCGCGCTGTGGTCTTAAGCGCCGGAACCCACATGGCCGAAAGCACCACTGCCGCAACCACGAAAGGAACGTGCGCCCAAAACACTGCCGGCCAGCCAAAGCCACCAACAAGGAATCCGCCCAGCAAAGGTCCCAAAAGTGAAGCGACCGAACCAATAACTCCCCACACGCCAAGCGCACGTCCCCGCCGCTCGCGGGCAAAGACGCGATTGATGACAGCCATCGACTGCGGCATCTGCAACGAGGCGCCCACACCCTGCACCGCACGGGCGGCAATCAGAGCCGAAATATTGGGCGCTAAAGCACAGGCCAGCGCACCCAAACCGAATACACTCACGCCCAGTTGGAACATTCGCTTTTGCCCGAAGATGTCTCCCAGGCGGCCCGTGCACAGCAATGGAACGACCACGCCCAACAAATAAATAGCCGAGACCCACAGCACCTCGTTGATAGAGGCACCTAGCCCTTTCTGGATGCTGGGCAAAGCAACTGCGATCATTGACTGATCGAGCAATGACACGAAAAAGCCCAGCGACAAGGCGAACATCGCCCGCCACGCCTGCCGCTCTGGTGGCAATCCTTCAGCTTCAAAAGTGGGCACATTCATGACTGCGAAGTCTAGCGACAGCCACGGACACGGGCCTAAACTGGCCGTCATGGCAATGATCGATATCAAGAAACCTCAGCAAGTATCCACCGCCACCACCGTGACCTTTGGCCTCATCGGTGGCTGGCTCAGCGCCAAGGAGACCGGCATTCGCCCGTTGGGCGGCGTCATCCTCGGTGCAGCGGGAATCTGGGCCGGCCGCAGCTGGTTGGAAAAGACCAACCCAGCTACCACCGCTGCCCTGTCCGCTCTCTATGTAGGCGCATTTGGCGCCTCGCACCCGCTGGCCAAGAAGATTGGCGCGTGGCCCGCCGTGCTGAGCGTAACAGCGGCCTCCGCGGGTGCTTCCTACGTCCTCTCAGACGCGAAGTAAAAGCTAGCTACTTACGGCCAGCTTCGTAGGCAGCGCCGACCTTGTACAGGCGGTCATCTGCGAAGGCCGGGGCCATGATCTGCAGGCCCGTCGGCAGGTTGGTATCAGATGCCATGCCGGCGGGCACGGACATGCCGCACACACCCGCGAGGTTCAATGGCAGCGTGCACAGGTCGAAGTTGTACATGGCCATCGGATCCTCAACCTTCTCGCCCAGCTTGAATGCGGTGGTCGGGGTGGTCGGGGAAACCAAGACATCGACCTTCTCGAAGGCCTTCTCAAAGTCCTGCGCAATCAGCGTACGCACGCGCTGTGCCTGCAGGTAGTACGCATCGTAGTAGCCCACGGACAACGCATAGGTGCCCAGCATGATGCGGCGCTTGACCTCAGGACCAAAACCCGCCGCACGGGACAAGGACATAACCTCTTCTGCGGAGTGCGATCCATCGTCGCCCTCGCGCAGGCCATAGCGCATGCCGTCGAAGCGCGCCAGGTTAGAGGAAACCTCACACGGCATAATCAGGTAGTAAGCGGCCAGCGCATCATCAAAGTGCGGGCAGTCCACCTCGACAATCTCCGCGCCCTGTTCTTTAAGCTGCTCTACCGCTGCGTGGTAAGCCTCCATGACGCCCGGCTGCCAGCCGTCGCGCTCAAATTGCTTAATGAGGCCGACCTTGACGCCAGTAAGATCGCCCTTTGCTCCTTCGCGCGCAGCCTCCACGACCGGCGCGACCGGCTTATCCACGGAGGTTGCGTCGAATGCGTCGTGGCCAGCGATAACCTCATGCAGCAGCGCGGTATCCAGAACCGTGCGGGCGGTGGGGCCAGCCTGATCCAGAGAAGAAGCAGCAGCGATGAGGCCATAACGAGAAACCGTGCCGTAGGTCGGCTTCACGCCGACGGTATTGGTCAGAGCTGCCGGCTGACGGATCGATCCGCCAGTATCGGTACCGATGCCCAACGGCGCCTGGCCTGCCGCAAGAGCCGCAGCAGTACCGCCACCGGAGCCACCCGGGGTGCGCTCGGTGTCGTACGGGTTATGTGCCGGGCCATACGCGGAGTTCTCATTGGAGGAACCCATTGCAAACTCGTCCAAGTTGGTCTTGCCCAGAATCGGGATGCCCGCCTCACGCAGCTTGGTGACCAAGGTTGCGTCATAAGGAGACATCCAGCCTTCCAGCATCTTGGAAGCTGCGGTAGTCGGGGCGTCGGTAGTAACCAGTAGGTCCTTCAGAGCTAGAGGGACGCCAGCCAGTCCGGAGGCCGGCTTTTCGCCCGCATCGAGCGCCTTATCGACGGCGTCGGCAGTAGCCAGTGCCTGCTCCGCACCGACGTAGAGGAATGCGTTGAGCTCGTCGTTGGTCTCCGCGATGCGATCCAAGAATGCCTGCGTCACCTCGCGGGAGGTCAGCTCACGGGAATGGATCTTATCCGCCAGCTCCGCAGCGGAAAGGCTTAAAATTCCTTCTTTAGGTGCAATGAAAGTCGACATTATTCTTCTCCTCCACCCAAAATCTGCGGTACTACGAAACGATCATCCTCGGCAGCCGGAGCCTGATCCAAGGCCTGCTCGGCGGTCAGGGTGCGCACGATGACGTCCTCACGCATCGGAGCGACCACGGAGTGCGGGTGGGACATCGGCTCGACGCCCTCGGCGTCGACCTTGCCCACGGCAGACACGGAATCGACAATCTTGTCGATCTGCGTCGCAAACTGCTCCAGCTCTTCGTCGCTTAGCGCAAGGCGCGACAGCTTAGCCAGGTGCGCGACCTCTTCACGCGAAATCTCAGACACGCGTTCTCCATCCTTTAATACACAGACGTGATTGGTTACATGCTTGTAGCTATCGCACCATGGTACTGCACGAACAGGTTCCGACACAGCACCGGTCCCCGATCACCTACGCGCGAATTTAATTCCGGTTTTCCAGAAAATTTCTATTGAACACTGTGGAATTGGGCTTGTACGATAGTGAAAACTATTCTTACGACCGAAAGTTAAAAATGTCCTTCCTCGTCCGTGTCCTCCTTCCCGATACCCCCGGTAGCTTAGGCAAGTTAGCGGACGCTTTAGGCAACGTCGACGCCAATATCGAATCCGTCGACATCGTGGAAAACTTCCCTGATGGTTCAGTCATGGATGACATCGTGATTGAGCTACCCAAGGGCGCAATGGCCGATGAAATCATCACCGCCGCCCAAGGCGTCGACGGCGTCGATATCGATTCGATCCGCCCCTTCAGCGGCCGCGTCGATCGCCGCGGCCAGATTAGCTTGCTTGCCGACGTCGCTTCCAAGAAGAACGTCACCGCCGCTATGCAGGAAGTATGCGCCGCAATCCCGAAGGCACTTACCTCTAACTGGGCCATCGTAATCAACAACAATGCCCCCATCAGCCGCGTGGTTGGCTCCGATGCCGCTCCCGCCGACGACGGCACCATCCCCGAAAGCATTGACGTCGACACCGCCCGAATCTTGAACCCAGACCGCGAGGAGTGGATCCCCGAGTCTTGGTCACTTCTCGATTCTGCGCTGGCCGCAGCACCACTGGTTGGCACCAACTACGTCATCGTCATGGGCCGCGTCGGCGGGCCGGATTACCTAGCCTCCGAAGTGGATCACTTGGGCAATCTCGGCACGATTTTGGGTGCTTTCCTCCGCTAATCTATCGGCTCAGCCGTCAAGCCCTGAACAATCCTATCCAAACAGAGCAGGTAGTCCTCAAATTGCTGCCTGCCCTGTTTCGTAAGTTTTAGATTGGTTACCGGCGTGCGGGAAACAAATTGCTTATCCACTTTTACCAAGCCGGCCTGTTCCAAGACTCCAACGTGCTTTGTCAAAAGCGAATAGCTGACGCAAAGGGCATCCTTTAGCGTCTGATAGTCAACCGAGTCAACTGAATTCAGCGCCCCAAGGATGCTCAACCGCACTGGAGAATGCAGCGTTCCATCAAGGCCATTTCGCGCTTGCGATAAGTCCATCGCTTTATCCCCCTATGCGTTTTTACGAGCCTGGTTTACAAACCATAGACCCAAAAGCGTGATTGGAGCTACGGACAAAGCACTGGCAATCACGACTACAACCACATCAGCCAGATCGTTTGTCTCTCCATTCCACAGCCAACCCCCGAAAATGGCTAACGCTAGCGGAGGGATTGCACTCAATGCGTAGATGCGCCCGAATCCCCGAGGGTGAACACGACGGTTCTTGGTTTGCTCATCGCGAAAGCGCCACACCCAAGCGAGCCATATAAACAGCAAAATCACACGCACTAAGGCTCCCCACCCCTGCGTGTCTATAAGAAAATTCACCACTAGGAAAATTGCGGTCGCTAACCCAATCTTCACGAAGCCCCACCCCTCAGCTTCGCTCAGGCCACTTGGAAGACCCAATTTCCTACCACTAAAACGCTGTGTCATGGCGTGCTCCTTCACTACTCCTAACCTGACATTCATCAGAGTAGCAACCACCTTACAAAACGTAAAGTGGTTTACGCCCCAGCTTCCAGCAGCTCCTTAAAGCCCTCCTCATCCAAGATGGTCAGGCCCAGATCGCGTGCCTTCGTCTCCTTCGAGCCGGCATTCTCACCAACCACGACGTAATCGGTCTTCTTCGACACCGAGCCAGAAGCCTTTCCTCCCCTTGCGATGATGGCCTCCTTGGCCGAGTCGCGGGAGAAGTCCTCCAGCGTGCCCGTCACCACGATGGTCAAGCCTTCCAAGGTCTGCTCGTGTTGCTCCGTAGCGGTATCCTCCATGGTTACGCCTGCGGCAGCCCACTTTTCCACAATGTTGCGGTGCCAGTCGATTTCGAACCACGCCTTAAACGACGCCGCGATAATCCCGCCCACACCGTCGGTGTCCGCCAGCTCGCTTTCCGACGCCGCGCGCAGCGCCTCCATAGACCCGAACCTCGTCGCCAGTGCACGCGCGGCAATCGGGCCAACGTGGCGGATCGAAAGGCTCACCAGCACGCGCCAAAAGTCAGTCTGCCGCGCGCTTTCCAAGTTCTTCAGCAGCTTCTTGCCTTGCGCGTTGAGCTTGCCCGCTTTGGTCGTATAGGCAGAAGACTGCAGCAGCTTTTCCTCATCCAAATCGAAGAGTTCCGCTTCGTCGACAAGCACGCCCGACTCGATGAGGTCAATGGCGGCCTTCTCACCCAAGGCCTCAATGTCCATGCCTTTGCGGGAAGCCAAATACTCCAGGCGGGCGGAAAGCTGCGCCGGGCAGCTGCGCGTATTGGGACAACGCCAGTCTTGATCGCCATCTTTTTGCGGTGCCAACTTCGTGCCACAGGATGGGCAGTTTTCCGGGAACACCCACTCATGCACGCTATCGTCGCGCAGTTCAAGAACGGGCCCCAGCACCTCAGGAATGATTTCACCGGCCTTGCGGATGACGATGGTATCGCCAATCATCACGCCCTTGTTCTTGACCTCGAACTGGTTGTGCAAGGTTGCCTTCGACACCGTCGAACCAGACACGAATACCGGTTCCATCACTGCAAACGGCGTTATCCTGCCGGTACGTCCCACACCGACCTCGATGTCCAGTAGCTTCGTGGTCACTTCCTCCGGAGGGTACTTGTACGCGATGGCCCAGCGCGGCGCACGCGACGTCGCGCCCAGCGCCCTTTGTGAAGCCAAGTCATCGACCTTGACCACGAGACCATCCATCTCGAAGTAAGCATCATGACGATGCTCCGCCCAATACTTCACTTCCTTTTGCACGGCTGCAGCCGAGCTAACCTTCTTTGTATATGGCGAAACCGGTAAACCCCAGGCCTCCAGCGCCTTGTACGCATCATGCTGGGAGGTCGGCTCGAAACCCTCACGGGCACCGATGCCATGGCAGACCATGTGCAGGCGACGCTTCTTCACCTCATTCGGATCCTTCATGCGCAATCCGCCCGCTGCCGCATTGCGCGGATTAGCAAAGGTCGGCCTGCCGTCTTCGCGGCGTGCCGCGTTAATCTCCTCAAACTCGTCCGGGCGCATGTAGACCTCACCGCGGATTTCCACCAACTCCGGAACGGGATATCCATCCCTGCCGCTGAGTTCATGCGGGATATCCGGAATAACCCGCGCATTCGCAGTGATATCCTCGCCAATGCGGCCGTCGCCACGCGTTGCAGCCGTAACAAGCTTGCCGCCGCGGTAAACCAAATCAATGGAAAGTCCGTCAATCTTCAGCTCAGTCAGATAGGACTTCGCCGGAGTCCTATCCAGCCAATCCTGCATCTCTGCCTCATCGAAGACATTGTCCAAGCTGTAGAGGCGCTCCAGGTGCTCAATATCCACGCCCTCGGCTGGGGTCGCGCCGACCTGCTGGGTCGGAGAATCCGGAACCGCCAACTCCGGATGCTCTGCCTCTAGCTGCAGAAGCTTTTGGAAAAGCTTGTCGAAATCTGCATCTGGAATCGCGGGCTCACCGTTGTAATAAAGCTCCCGGTGCTTGCGCACTTCCTGCGCTAGTTCGGACCATTCGCGTTGGATATCTACTGGATTAGTCACAGTGAAACAGTCTAGCCAGACTCCATGTCTGGCCGAAGCGCTAGAGTGTTCCACATGAACTTCGACGCCAGCCGCATGCTCTCCTTCGACCTCGAAACCACCTCCGTAAACCCAAAAGAAGCACGAATCGTCACCTCCGCATTGGTCCGTATTGATGGCCGTGAAGTGGACAAACGCGAAATGCTCGCCGACCCAGGCGTTGAAATCCCTGAGGCCGCTGCAAAGGTCCACGGCATCACCACTGAGAAGGCCCGCGCCGAGGGCCAACCGCATGACGAAGTCCTCGAAGAGACCGTCCGCTCCATCAAGCAGGCATGGGAAGATGGCCTCACCCTCATCGTCTACAACGCCGCCTACGATCTCTCCGTCCTGCGCGCGCTCACCGGTGACTTCACCGTCACCGGCCCTGTTTTCGATCCTTTCGTAGTTGATCGCGTCAAGGACAAGTGGCGCAAGGGCAAGCGCACGCTTGGCGACGTTTCCGCACACTACGGCGTCACCCTCGAAAACGCGCACGAAGCAACTTCCGACGCCCTTGCCGCAGCTCGTATCGCGTGGATGCAGGTCCGCCAGCGTTACCCCGAGCTGTCCCAAATGAGCACCGACGAGCTCATGGAGTACCAAGCAGTCGAGTGGTACAAGGACCGTGAATCCTTCAAGAAATACCTGGAAGGTCAAGGTAAGAACGCAAGCGACGTCTCCACAGCGTGGCCGATGATTAGCTAAACATTGCAGATTTTTTACAATTCTGGAATTCTAGAAATATGAATTCCAGTACCTCTTCGAACCTTCTTGAGCAGCGACTCGCATCTCTTGAACAGCGAGTCGCCACTCTTGAAGGCAATACGCATGTAGAAACACAATCCGATTCCCGCTACTGGCTCGTCGAGGCCCTCGAAGAAGGGCCCGGCATTCCCGACGGCTCCGTCATCTTTGGCGGCGACGTCACCATCGGCAATCGCGAGTACAAATACCAATGGCAGCGCCCCACCCAATTCGTCACCGACGAGTCTTGGGAAGAAAACATCAAGCGTCTTACCGCCATCGCACATCCCACCCGCGCGGAGATCCTGCGTCGCCTCCTGTGTGCACCCGCCAGCGCCAGCGACCTTGTACAGGAGAGGCTGGCTAGCTCCACAGGAACCGCATATCACCACCTCAACGAACTCAGCAGCGCCGGGTGGATCGCCAAATCCAAGTCCGGCACCTTCGAAATCCGGCCGACCCGCGTCATCCCCCTCATGACAATCATCACCGCGACGGAGGCGCACTAATGAACTTTTCCATTGGCAAACTCGCAATCGGATTCCTGGTCACTGCTCTCGTAGCATCCGGCCTTGTCCTGGTAGGCCCTCACCGCATTGCCCTGGCAACCGAGGCCACTGGCTCGACCGACCTAGCCCAGAAGCTGCGTGACAATGCGCAGCGCGGACACCACAATCTGACGACCTTTACACTGGCGAACGGCGAGACCTCCTTCGCAGGCCTTGGTGCCGACGAACATACCGAGGTCGAAATCGGTTCGGTAACCAAGATGTTCACCGCGGAACTCATCCGCCAAGAGGTCTCTGAAGGCAACCTCAAATACGACGCTAGGGTTGGTCAGTTTCTTGATACCGGCGATTCCCCTATCAGCGATGTGCGCATCGAAGAGCTAATGGAGCACACATCTGGGCTACCAAGACTCGCTGCAACTAATCCCTTTACCGGAATCTCCACCATGCTCACAGGAGGCAACCCCTACGCGAAAGAAACTAAAGAGCAACTCATCGATGCCGCCACTTCCTCCGACCTCGCAGGTCGCGGCGAAGAGAATTATTCCAACCTCGGCTACGGACTTCTCGGGCTCATCTTGGAAGAGGCTTCCGGTAAGCCTTTCGAACAACTGCTGCAAGAGAAAATCTTTGCACCGATTGGAATGCAGGAGACTTACCTCATGACCCCAGGCAGCGTTCCTTCCGATGCCCCGCGTGGCTACACCAGTCGCGGACAAAAGGCTCAACCCTGGGAATTTCCAGCAAGCGGCGCCGCCGGCGGTATTCGGTCAACACCCAAAGACATGAGCCTGTTCGCCAATTGGCTCATCGAACATGGCGACTTCCAGCATGGCTGGCAAGACAACGAGGCCCCAGTTCCCGCTGGTTACTGGCACAACGGAGGCACTTACGGATATTCGACAATGCTCATTATCGATCCGCAGAGTTCAAAAGTAGCCTTCGTCTCAAACGACACTGAGAAGGGCACTGAAGAACTCGCACGCACTATTTTTGGGGAGCTAGATTGATGTTTTCACTTGTAGTAATTATCGGTCTTCTGCTGAACATTGCGTGGCACCTCGTGAGAACTAAAACAGTATCCACAAATCGCATAGTCGACGTTTGCATAACCTGCATTGTCGTTGCTCTCCTCGGGCGAACCCTGCCTTGGAACTCCGATCTCAGCGTGTTCTGGTGGTACGCTTTGGTAGCCATGACGGCACTTTATGCTGGAAAGGTGGCCTTTCACGGAAAGTCTCCCAAATCTCCGGCCGCCAAAAAGTCTCCCAAATCTCCCAAATCTCCTTGTTTGAGGTAGCCTTGCCGTCTATGAGCATCCGCAGTAATCCTTTTCGCCCAACCTTCGGAGTTCCGCCTCTTTATTGGGTGGGCCGTACTGCTGTGCTCGATGCATTCCGCAATGCCCTGCAGTCCCCAGCCGGCGCCTCCGCTCGCACGATGATCGTCAGCGGTGCACGCGGTATCGGGAAGACGGTTCTGCTCAATGAACTGGAAGATTCTGCGAAAACACAAGGCTGGATATGCATTCGGGCTTCTGGGCGCACCAACATGGTCGAGGAGCTCGTCGAGACCACCATTCCGCGGTTGATCGAGCAACTCGCGCCCCGAGATAAGCGGAAAATCAACCGAATCGGAATCGGCGGGGTCGGCTCAATCGGCCTGGAGCACAACACGGATGAGCCTTATAAGCCCACGTTGAATACCCGCCTCCGCGATCTCCTCGCCCAACTATCCGGGGTCGGAATTCTGCTCAGCATCGACGAAGTGCAAGACGCCTCAGTAGAAGATCTCACTTCTATCGCAGTGGCCTACCAGGATCTCTTGCGCGATGAGCTCGACATTTCCTTTGTCGCCGCTGGATTGCCGCAAGGCGTCAACCGCCTGCTCGATCTCCCAGGCGTTACTTTCCTGCGCCGCGCCCAAAGATTCGTTCTAGGTCCGCTTTCTGCAGGCAACGCCGCCGAAGCCTTTACTGCCACCGCAGCTGACTCGGGCCTTATTTTCTCATCGGAGGCCATCAGCAAGGCCGTCGAGCTGTCGAAGGGCTACCCATACCTCGTTCAGTTGGTGGGTTCCTTGGCTTGGGAGCGCGCAAACGCACGCGACGAGACCAAGATTGCAGCTTCAGACGTAGACAGCATCGCCGACGAGGCCATTTCCATTCTGTGCACTCAAGTGCACTTGCCCGCCGCGTCCTCGCTGCCTCCTGCTCAGCGCCAGTTCCTTGACTCGATGTCTAGCGCTTCCGTTGATGGCATCGCCACGATTACGGAAATTGCAGAAAGCCAAGGCCGCACGGTCCGCTCGCTTTCGGCAACGCGCCAAAGACTCATAGACGCTGACCTCATCGAGCCCGCCGCCCACGGTGAGCTGCAATTCGTCATCCCCTACATGGAGCTCTTCTTCAACTCCACCGACAAGCTCGGCAGGGTCGACTAGCTATAGATCACCGGCGTCGCGCACCAACATGCCCGCCGTCTCCACAGCCGAGCGCAGCGTGCTTGCCGACGCCTCCCTTGGCACCACGTCCACCGCATCCACCAGGAGCTGCCGTGGCATTCCCATGCGGTCAAAGTGCCGGGCCACAGCCACGGCTTCTGCCCGCGCATCGACGCCCGCGATTGCGAAACCGATTCGCTTGCCTTCGCTTAAGAACTCGCCAAGTCCATCGATGTTCTTTGCCGTGTCGAGCCCAACGAAGTCAGTCACGAATGTTTCCGCGGCATCGGCGATTTCCCAATGCGGTCCCGCGACTAGGTAATCCGCGCCCAGCTCCTTCAGCTTCTCCCGAGCAACCTCCGCTGGGACCGCGCGAATCTCGTCAAAGTCGGTGGTACCGGGAACCTTGCCGGCGAGGACGTCGCCAAGTAAAGGCTCGTCCACCTGCACCCGCACCTCACCGTGGAAGCGACGCACCAGCTTCTTCACGTGATCCGCGATGCCCATCTGCAGGGCTTCATGCAGATCGCGGGTAGCACCGGCGTCGGAAAGCACGCGGTGCCCATTCGCAAGCTCTACCGCCGCTGCTAAGCTCCACGGCCCCAAAACCTGCAACTTTAAGACGGGAACAGACTCGCCCCATACCTCTTGGATGGCGTCCAAGTCACGCTCCCATAGATCCCATGTGCGTCGCATCATCAACTGTGGGCGCTGGGTCATCTGCCACGCGCGTGGGCCGCGGTCAACGTTGACCGCTTCTAAAAGCGCGGCCGTAGAACCCACGGCATCCGCACCAAGCCCGCGCTCGGAAAGCTGCGGAATCGCCGGCAGATGTCCAGACTCGCCCATCACGATGTCGGCGGCCTCCGTCATGGAAACCCCACGCATCGGACCCAGCGAAAATCCCGTCACTATGCCGTCCCGCAGATGGTGCCGGAACCGAGGACGATATCCCCCAGCTCATCGGGGCTTGGCAGGTACAGCACTGCGGCTTGGCCGCGTGCCACACCGGAGAGCGGTTCTTTTAGCTCCAGCGTCATCTTGTCGCCATCGCGGTCCACAAACGCCTTGCAGGGAACAACCGATCCGTGCGCGCGAACCTGAACCTCGCATTCCAGCTCGCCGTCCATGGCCGGGTGCAGATACTTCAGGCGATCTGCCTGAATCCTCGTCACCGCCAAGTCCTCGCGCGAACCCACGGTCACAGTGCCGCTCGCTGCATCGATGTCGGTGACATAGCGCGGGCGACCATCCGCCGTAGGCTCCTTGATGTCAAGGCCCTTGCGCTGACCGATGGTGTAGTTCCATGCACCGTCATGTTGTTTGAGCTCCTGGCCCTCCTGGTCCACGACCATGCCCGGACGCAGCCCGATCCGCGAGCCCAAAAATGCCTGCGTATTGCCATCCGGAATAAAGCAGATGTCATAGGAGTCAGGCTTTTTGGCCGTGGAAAAGCCATGCCGCGCCGCTTCCTCGCGAATCTGCGGCTTTGGGGTATCGCCGATCGGGAAATAACAATGCTCTAGTTCCTCCGCGGAAATAACGCCCAAAACATAGGACTGATCCTTGTTTTCATCCTTGGAACGGCGCATATAGCCAGCGTCGTCAAGCGTGGCGTAATGGCCCGTTGCTACGGCATCGAAGCCCAACGCCATACCTTTTTGGAGTAGCGCGCGAAACTTGATCTTCTCGTTGCAGCGCAGGCACGGATTCGGAGTCTCGCCGCGGGCATAAGAATCCACGAAGTCCCCGATGACCTCTTCCTTAAACTGCTCGGAAAAATCCCAAACGTAGAAAGGAATACCCAGCTTGTCACAGATGCGACGCGCGTCTGCAGAGTCCTCCAAGGAACAGCAACCCCTGGCCTTTTCGCGGGTTTGTTGTGCGTCTTTATGCAGTGCCAAATGCACTCCCACCACATCGTGGCCTGCTTCCACGGCGCGGGCCGCGGCCACAGAGGAATCGACTCCGCCTGACATCGCTACGAGAACTCGCACTTAAACTCCTTTTCTTCGGCGGCCAAGCTTACTCTTCCAACCCATTAAGCTTAAATGCATGCGCAAAAAGGACGATCTCGTTGGCACCTACGAAATTTCTACGGGCACCGCGGAGGTGGTGGCGGACGAGTACCACGATAGCGGATACACACTTATGGTCAATGGAGTACCTTCAAGCCACATCGTGTTGGGCGCACCGGAAATCCTCGAGTTTGAATACATGCGCTGGATTGCCGCCGCAGTCGAAACGCTTCTGCCAGTGGCACCCGATGCCCTCCGCATGACACATCTGGGTGGTGCAGGCTGCTCGCTCCCTCGCTATTTCGCCAGCATTTGGCCCAAGTCCCGCCATACCGTAGTGGAACTCGATGCCAAGCTCGGCGAATTAGTACGCACGCTTTTCGACGTCCCCCGTTCCCCCACCGTCAAAATCCGCGCCGGCGAAGCTCGCGCGGTCACCGATGGCTTCGCACCCGCTAGCCGCGACGTCATTATTCGCGATGTCTTCGCTGGCGATAAGACCCCGCATCCGCTTACTACCCGCGAGTTCTTTCAATCGGTCCACCGCGCCTTGGCGCCTGGAGGACTCTACGTTGCCAATTGCGGAGATCACCGAAATCTCAAAATCGCAAAGTCGGAATTGGCCGGAATGAAGGAGGTATTCGAGCACGTGGCCGTAATCGCGGATCCCCCGATGCTCAAGGGACGGCGTTACGGCAACATCGTTCTTCTCGCCTCAGATCGCGAAATGCCAGCTGCCGGCTCCGTGGAAGCCGCACAACTGGCAAAATCACTGCTATCCGGCGCTGTCCCCGCCCACTATAAGGACGAGGCGTGGACCGCGAACTTCATGCAAGGCGCTACTGCGCGAGCTGATTAACAGCGTCCTGTGCTTGCTCGACCTGGTTCGGGTTGGCACCGTTGGCGGTGGCAACGTGGCCGGCGTTGTCTAGAAGGATTGCAAGGTCACCGACGGTGAAGTCACCTGAGGCCATGCCAACCAGGTCCTCAATCGGCAGGTTACCGTTCTGGGTTAGCTGCTTGACAAAGTCGGTAAATACACGTGCTGCGTTTCCGTCCAAACCTGCCTGCTGCGCGGCATCGATAAGCTGCGGGCTCGCAATGATGCCTGCTGCCAATGCGAGGATCGCGCCGATCAGCGGTGCGCTATTGGAGCTCAGGTCTGGCGCGTCGTCGCCAAGCACAAGCCCCTCAAGGATGCCACCGATGTCCAGGTAGTTGCCGTTACTGAAGGAATCCAGCTGGCCCTCGTTGCCGTTGAAGACGTTCATATCGACCGGACCGGTAATGCCGTTGACGCGGCCAGAGCCGGAGCGCTGCCAGAAGGAAATCTTATTCCAGCCACCGACTGGATCCGGCGCCTCATCCTGGTAGGCCGCGAGCCATAGCGGCATGTCGGAGAACTCCGTGGTGTTCCCCATCTGCCCCATCCAGAAGTATTTATAGGTATAGATCATCGGGGTACGGCCGGTTAGCGTGCGCAGCTCCGTGGTGAAATCACGGATCCACTGCTCGAGCTGTGCCGAAGAAAGACCTTCATCAACCTCAATATCAAGCACGGGCGGCAGCGTTTGATTCGGAACCAGCGCAAGCTGTGCAGCGAAGTGTGCAGCCTGACGCGTGGCTGACGACGCCGGGCGCGCGTAGTGGTAAGCACCAACCTTCAGACCGCTCGCTGCGGCAGCGTTCGAGTCGGTGATGAAGTGGGGATTCGTCCAGTCGGAGCCCTCGGTCGCCTTAACGAACGCAAAGGACTGGCCGTCGGACTTTACTTCGCCCCAGTTGATCGGAGCCCCGCCCGGGTGCTGATGGTTTGCGATATCGATACCCGTGGTCGCACCGGAGGTCCAGGCGCCGGCTGTCATCGTGCCTGCGATAGCAAGCGCCACAGAACCAACAACGGCGACGATAGCCTTGCGCATTCCCTTAGATGAAGTCATGCGCGCTACTGTACCGACGAAACAACACAATCCCCTTTAGTAACACGCGTATCTTTGCTTTTATTTTTGCCCAGTTTTTCCGTCCCTTATCAGTCGTACATATTTTCGATTTTCTGTTGATTGGGCTCGGTGGGCTGGATATAATGAGGGCATGAAGATTTCAAGGCAGTTTATTCCAACGGGGGTATGGAAAATTGGAAGCATATTACCTTGTAAATGACCCTTCCAGCACATTAGCAACCTCAGCCCGCAACATCCGTAAGCTCGAGTTCGAACAATGGGAAAATAACCTCCCCGATCTCGATTCTGACATCGAACTAGTTATCCATAGTTTGGCCACACATACCGGCCTTGGGAAAACCAAAATTAAAAACATCGCCTTCGCGCTCTATCGCCTACGCGAACTTCCACGCCTGCGTACGATGCAGCTCGATTCCTACTTCCTCGATATGACACGCCTGTGCACTATCGACTCCGCCCTTAACAAGCTAGGCGCACCCACTCCCGAGATTCTCCAACGCGTCGATGAAGCCCTTTGTGAGTTCTTCACTCCCACCAGCCCAGCAGAAGTCTTGCCCTCTAGCCGTGCCATCCGCACCTTTATCCATGACCTCATCAAACTCCTCGCTCCAGAAGTAGATCCTGAAAAGGGCGAGGAAGAAGCCAACAACTCTTACTCCACTTACCCTGTGCCCGGTGGAAAAGAAGCCATTAGCGCCGAATACGAACCAGCAACTGCCTATGAGCTCGACCAACGCATAAAGGACACCGCCGAGAAACTGGAGATAACTCCTGCAGAAGCGCTCGAAAAACTCATCCGTGGAGAGGCTAACTCCGAGACCATCGTCATCCTGAATATGTACCGCGCCTCGGATATTCCCAATGCACCCGCTTTCATCCAGGGTGCCGGCTGGGTCTCTCCCGAGATCGCAGATTCCTTCGAGCCAAAGGTCGTACGTGACATGGCCAAGGCCGCTACCGCGGAGAGCCCTAGCTACACCACACCTTCTACCATCGGCGCTTTCATCGAAGGCCGCGATGGCACTTGCCGCATGCCACACTGCGACAGACCCGCGCAGGACTGCCAGAAGGATCACCGCATCAACTTTGCCGAAGGCGGACCAACCGCAGGCTCGAATCTCGCGAGCCTCTGCCAGCACCATCACAACATCAAGACCGATGGCCGAGCCAACTACATCATGGACCCACTCACCGGGGACATCGTCTGGCTCTTCGACGATGGGCACTGGGAGTATGACGAACCGACCGGCCCGCTAGCGCCCAAGAAGCGCAACTGGGTACAAACGTTTGCCCAAGCCATTGAATCCCGGCGAAGGGAGGCGCACGCTAAGTGTTTGAATGACGAAGTGCCTTAAGCGCCTCGGTGGCCTTCAGATTCGGAAGGTAAGCATGGACCACCGCGAGGCCAATCGCTGGGAGGGATAACTCATCCTCATAACACAGGAACCACTTGTGCTCCTCCGGCTGGAACTTGCGCTTGCTTGCGGCTAAAGACCGAAAGCCGTAAAGCGGTTCCATCTGCTCGCCGAGTTTCATCAGCAGTGAATCTAAGGTCGAAGGATTTTCGGTCGTCCCTGCCAACGGAGCGCCCGAAAGCGAAATCCATTCACAGCCCTCACCCGCCGCGATAACCAGTGCCTCAGAAATCAAAAGCTCCATGACCCCCTTTGAAACCTCGCTCATTACGGCGCATCACATCGAGGGTGTAGCCCACCAACTGCCCATCACGCCGCACCGGCAGCCAGCTGGTCATGCCGTGCACCAGACCATCATCGTCTAGAGCCAAAAGGAGACGAGTACCTGAAACCTGCATCTCGTCGATACCTCCCAGAGTAAAGCCCATCTCCGGAAGGGCCTTCTCGCCGACCCATTCTTCGCTTAGCGTGACCAAAGCGGCGGCAACAGCAACATCGAGTTGATCCCACGTGGTCCACACGGTTCTCACGCCTTCTTTTGCTGCCTTATTTCGCGCGGTGCGGATATTCTGGAACTTCTTGCCCTTGAACTCCGTGTTTTCACAGCTCAACACCGCCTCGTCCGCGACCTGAAGCCGCTTCAATCCAGGATGAGAAACCGCGAAATCGCTTGCCACCGAATACCACGCAGGAGTTAGTCCCTGAGATTTGACGAACTCCTCGAACTCGCGAGAGATGTCATCGCCAACCGGTCCACCCAATGTCAAAGCAACGCCATTGGAAGCGCGATATGCCACGAAGGAATCGCCAGCGAAGAAATATCTGTTTCCCTCCCACAAGGTCATGAAGGATAGGTGATCGCCAGTTCGGCGCTGCAGGATTTCCCGTGCCCGCGAGCGGTCCGATTCCCGTTGCGGGTCCGAGGGCGCGGAGAAGCACCGCCACAGCGCCCAAATGACGCACAGCCACCACACGTTGCCGACCCACGAATAGACAAACCAGCCAAATCCACTTGCCGGCACCAATTCATGGGGAGAGACGAGCGTTATTACTACAGGCAAGAAGCGCAACGGCCACTCCGCCAACGCTGCGCTTAGCGACGCCCCGCCCACAAAGGCAGACTTCAACAACAAGGTAGAAAGCAACCAGGTGGCAGAACAAATAAGGAATACCCCGCCCAGCCAAGCCGCGTGCTTTTTAATAATCTGCGGCGCTTCACGAACTTGGAAGAGCCGGCGGGAGTACATGAGCACAGCGAGGCAGAACAACCAGGGCAACAGGGCTTCAAACAGGTTAAGCCCGTAGATGAAGAAACCGTCTTGGTCTAGGTCCCACAGCTGAACGAGCAGGAAGGCCAAGGAAGCAACTTGGATGAGGCACGAAAGTACCCACGCAGCATGGCGGCCACGCACGAGCCCGAAACACAATACAAGTTGGATAAGCAGCGGCATGAGGTTGGCAAGCAAGGGACCGACACCATGCATGCGTGCGACGTCAGCCGCGGATATACAGTCCCTGGACGTTTCGTCGAGAGTGCAGAGAACCGCAACCGCGACGTCGGAAAGCGCAGGCCCCCACATCAGCTCGGTGAGAAGGGAAAATGGGCCTTCGGCGATTGGATTGATAGCAACCAGCACCGGGCTAATGGCAACCGCGATGAGGATGAAAGCTACGAGCACGCGCCGCTCGCGCAACGAGGGCTTTGCGGTCTCCCGCGGATGACGCCACAGGCCTAAAAAGAGGCCGAATACCGCGGCAGTAAGTCCCAAGATGTCGGCCATCGAGCCGGCATAAAAGACGTTCGTGAACGCAAGAACGAGGATGATAACCCGAAAACGGCGCTTCCACAGGCGCGGCATCTTCGCGGAGGCATACATCGCAGAGCCGAAAATCCAGCCGATTGGTGTAAAGAGGTAGCTGTTGAGGAGATCGTCGCCCCATCGGTTCAGGCCCGATACTTCGACGCCTCGCGCGATGAAAAAGGCAATCGGTAACGAAAGAAGCTGAAGGAAAAGGCCAACGACGAGGTATTTCCTGCTGCCCAAGACCCGCTCGGCAGGGCCACCGAAAAGAATGGCGAAGAAGGTTACAACGACGGATCCGCCAATTGTGACGGTGGTCAAACCGGTTGCCTCAACCCAATCATTGTCCACGAAGTGGAGAACCCACATGAGCACAATCAAGAGCAGAGTTACGGGAAATCGCTTAAGCATGAACATCGTTGTCCTCGATTCCACGGAATGGGTCATGGACGGCTGTAAGTCCCCCGCGGCGCGCAGCAAAAGCGAAGGATTGACGCAATGCTGGGCGCCACACCCCGAAGGAGTGGCCACCGCTTAGAGCACCGACATAAGTCTTTCCGCCTGCCCCGCGAACGAGCTCAGCAAGTTGGTTTTGAGCAGCAATCGCGGGCTTGTCCTTGTCGCCGGCAAAGAAGACGACACTGAGCCCGGGATAGCGATTTTTCTTCAGCAAGAAGGCCGGATTTTGCGCCTGGAAGGCTTGCTCGTTTCCGCCAAAGAACTTCTGGACGGTATCGGCATGCTTGCCGATGGTCGGCTCCGCCTCACCGGAGAAGTCCAAATAAGTTCCGAAGGCCTCGGGATGGTTGGTGGCGACCTGCAAAGTACAGGTACCGCCGTAGGAAAGGCCGCCGAGCGTCCAATGCGACTGGTCTTCGTCAACGCGCAATTGCTTTTTGATCTGGGCTGGAACGTCTTTGGTCAGATAGGTCATTACCTTGGTGGATTGAGAGTCCGCGCAAACAGGGTTGGCGGTTTCAGAACCGGTGGCATCAACTGCTACGACGATGGGCGATACTCCCCCGTTTGCCTTCTGAAATTCATCGGCGGTCTGTGCGGCTTCGCCAGATCCAAACCACTGGGTTGGGCCACCGGGATTGCCATGGAGCAATACGAGCACCGGCAGGCGCTTTCCGCTCCAATAGGCCGGCGGCAAATAGGCAATAGCTTCGCGGGCTTTGAATCCCTGGCTTGGTAAGTCGAGATGAACCAGACCGGCAGAATTGCCCGCGTGCGAGGCTAGTTCGGAGGCGGGAATAGTTTGGGCCACCGGTCGCGGATCGAGGGAACCGACCGTGGGATAGGTCTGGTACTCGAGGTTGACTAGCCCGACGACCGCAACGAGTGATGCGATGCCCGCGAGCGACGTGGAAAGTTTCGGCTTACGCAGCAGTGCGGCGAGGCAGATACCAGAGGCGACGAAGACATGAGCAGGGATATCCCAATGCTGGAGGAAATACCAGGCACCAACCGATATAAACAAAGCCAAAACAACAGGCACAATCTTGCGCGCCCATGCAACAACTATCGCGGAAAGAACCACGATGACCGCATATATCGCCCCATTTACGGGTTCGGCCAGCGGCAGGCCAAGGAGGAAATTCACTCCTAAATCATAGGCCTGCGCTGGCCAAATAGGCTGTTAAGTACCTGGGAGGTCGGTACTTATACGCTGCGGGCGCGCTTGACGACGTCGGGAAGCTGCGCCAGGACGTACTCGACGTCGGCAGGCGTTGTGTTCCTACCAAGGGTAAAACGCAGCGAACCGATTCCATCAGAGTCGGACACATTCATCGCCTCAAGGACGTGCGACATGCGGTTGACGCCCGAGTGGCAGGCGCTGCCGGTCGAGGCCTCGATGCCCAAGGAATCGAGCAACATGATGAGGCTGTCGCCATCGGTGCCGGGGAAGGACACATGCAGGTGCGAAGCCAACATAGGTTCCTCGCAATTGAGGATGACGTTGTCGATGCTGGAGAGAATGCCGGCACGCAGTTGGTCACGCAGCGCACCGACGCGCTTGGTCTCGGAATCGATCTCGGAAACAGACTCCTCGAGCGCTGCCGCAAGAGCAGAGGCACTGGCGACGTCCACGGTGCCCGGGCGGATGCCGCGCTCCTGGCCGCCTCCGAAAGCGATGGGCTGCGGGGCTGGGCTGCGTTTTGCAAGCAGCAAGCCGATGCCACGTGGGCCGCCGAACTTGTGGGCGCTCGCCGCGAGCGTGGTAGCACCGAGCTCGTGGAAGTCGATGGGCAGCTTGCCTGTGACCTGCACTGCGTCGATGTGAACGGGGGTGCCAACTAAAGTTGCGCGGCGCACGATCTCGGCAACTGGCTGGATGGCACCGGTCTCGTTGTTTGCCCACATGCAGGTGGCAACGTCGGCAGGCGTATCTAGCGCGGAGAAGTCGCTGACGTGGGAATAACGATCGACGGGCAGAAGATCGACCTGTGCATCCGGCAGCTGGGCAACGCTATCGCGCACGGCTGGGTGCTCGATAGGAGTCGAAACCACGCGGTTGGTGGTGCCCAGACGGTACAAGCCTTGGATGGCGATGTTGTCGGCTTCGGTGCCGGAAGAGGTGAAGATAACCTCGATCGGCTCGCAGCCAAGAATTTCCGCGACTTTCTCGCGGGCGTCGTCAAGCACGGAACGGGCTTTCGGCCAGAGGCATACTGCGCGCCGGAGTTTACCGCGCCAGAGGCGGCCACCCACGCATCGATGGCCACCTGGCGCATCGGCTGAGTAGCCGCATAGTCAAAGTAGTGCGACATTACTTACGGGACTCCAGCTCAGCGACCAAAGCCGGGGAAATCTCATGGACGTCACCGACGACGCCGAGGTCAGCGATCTGGAAGAAAGGCTCGTCCTGATCCTGGTTAACCACAACGATGGTGCCGGAGGTCTGCATGCCGGAGGTGTGCTGGATAGCACCGGAGATGCCAAGCGCGATGTACAAATCCGGGGAAACCGTGACGCCGGTCTGGCCCACCTGGTGTGCTGGGTCGTAGAAGCCCTGATCGACTGCATCGCGGGTGGCACCGACGGCGCCGCCGAGGGCGTCGGCAAGCGGTTCCACGATGGTGGAGAAGTTGTCGTCGACGCCGCGGCCACCAGAGACAACTACCTTCGCGGCAGTCAGCTCCGGACGAGCAGACTTCTCATGCGGGGTAAAGGAGGTGACGGTGACGTCCTTGGCAGTTGCGGCCGGCAGGGGCATCGGCGCCGGAGCGACGGCCACCGGCTGCGGATCCGCGGCGACTGCGCCTGGGCGCAGGGTGTAGATCGGGCTCGCGCCAGACGCTGTAGCAGTGGTCTCGTAGGAACCGCCGAAGATGGTCAGGTGTGCGGAGCCGTCGGCATTAATCTCGTCGACGTTGACGAGGGCGCCGGAAGCCAGACGCGCGGAAAGGCGGCCGGCAATCTCGTTGTTGGTCGGGGTCGCAGCTAGCACGATTGGGGCTGGGTTCGCGGCGGCGAGGGCGTGCAGGGCATCGACCTCGGGCAGGATGATGCGGTGCTCGTAGTCCTCAGCGCTTGCCTGCACGATCTGTGCGGCGCCAAGGGCTGCCAGCTCGGAATCGAAGGCATCTGCTTGCTTGCCGACGACGACTGCGGAAACGGTACCCAGCGCACGCGCTGCGGTAATCAGCTCACCGGTAACAGGGCTAAGGGCGTTATCTTCGTGCTCTACAAGTACGTATACGTGAGACATTTTCGGCTCCTAGATAAGGTTCTTCGCGGCGAGGAAGTCGGCAATCTGCTTTGCGGCTTCCTGCGGATTCGGCTCGGTGATGACCTCACCCGCGGTGCGGGCAGGACGCTGGGCGGCGGCTGTCACCGTGGTGGTTGGTGCCACGGCATCGATGCCAAGGGAGGCCACGTCGAGGGTGGTGATCTCGGCCTTTTTGGCCGCCATGAGTCCCTTGAAGTTCGGGAAGCGCGGCTTATCGGCCTTATCGGTGAAGGTCGCGATAGCAGGCAGGGCTGCCTCCAGCTCCCAGTGGCCGTGAGCGTCCTCGCGCACACCGCGCAGGACGCCGCCCTCGAGGCTCAGGGACTTCAGCTCGGTCATCGCCGGAAGCTGGCGGTACTCAGCGAGCAGGCCAGCCAGCAGGCCGGTGGAAGCATCCGAAGAGTAGTTGCCCAGGGTGATGATCTGGACGTCCTCGATGGTGTTGATGGCCGCGTTGAGCGTCCAGGCGGTAGAGAGTGCATCGGCGCCGGAAAGGGCGTCGTCAAGCACGTGTACTGCGTCGTCTGCGCCCATCGCGAGGGCCTTGCGCAAAGCTTCGTCAGCGCCGGCAGGGCCCATGGTCACTGCGACGACGCGGAAGTCTGGGTTTGCTTCCTTGATGCGCAGTGCCTGCTCGACGGAATACTCGTTGACCTCGTCGATGACGTTGTCGACGCTCGTGCGGTCGAGGGTGTGGTCTTCCTCGAGGGACTTGGTGGACCAGGTATCCGGTACGTGTTTGACCAGAGCCACGATTGCGGGCATTGGACACTTCCCTTTCCGATAGATTTATGTTGCGTAATTATCCTCGGACGATACTACTCGTGGTCCGCACAGCAACGCGATTCCCTTAGTTCCGATGCGTGTCATGATGACGGCCATGGAACGGCTTCCCTTGAGCTTAAGCTTCTTCCGCAGCTGATCGGGGTCGACGTCTAGACCGCGGACCAGTATCTCGAGGGAGCCAGCATCGTGTGACTGCAGTGCGGCTTTGAGTTTCTTGACTGGCACCGCCTCGATGAATTCAAATCCGGACGTGCCTGCCGGGATGCGTTGCCCTGTCAGGTAAGCGATGCGCGGGTCCAGCTGATGGAGGCCTTCGCGCTTGGCGTAGTGGCGCACAAGCCCCGCGCGTACAACCGCGCCGTCTGGGTCCATGATGTAGGTGCCAATGTCGCCGGCTTCGGGCAGGTCGGCCTCGTCGAAGTCGGTGCTGGAGAGAACATCAGCCTTTCCACCTTTGATCATGACTGCGCTGCGGCCAACGCCCAGACCAGGTGTATACAGGCAGGCCTCTTTGACGTTGCCGTCGACGCTGGCGACGGATACCAAACCTTGCCAATCTGAAAAGTCGAGGCCGGGGGCACACTTGACGGCGAGTTCGCACTCGTGTGCCGCCAGAAGATCGGGCAACGGCGGCAGGAGCTTTGCGGGATCGGTAATGCGTTTGCCGCCGCTTCGGCGCGCTGGATCGGCGATGATAACGGGTGCCGTTGAGCTCTGCGTCAAAGCGTCTGCGCAGAAGAAGGGATGCGGGGTGTTGTGCTGCGCCATCTTGATGCGCGAACGGTCGAGGTCAGAGCCTACATATTTTCCTGGAGCCCACGCAGCCCCTTCGGTACCGATGGAACAGGTGACATCGTGGACGAGTTCGACCCCCAGGCTTGTCAAGAAAGCGGCACGATGTTTGGCTACCTCGAGCGGGGTGGCCTGCTGCACGGAATCGGAGTCCATAAGCCAGTCGCTGGGCAGCTTTTTACTGTTTCGGGCTTTGATGAGTTCGGCTACGGCACGGGCGTGCTCACCGAATTGTTGCTGGAGCTTGGCGACGTCGCCTAATTGGGAAGCCTTGCTGAATTCAAGGTCAAGGCCCGCTATCTCCGGTTGGTGCTGGACTAAGAAGTCGATCTCGGCGAGGGTATAACTCATATTCTGTCTACGGGTTGAGTGCTGAAGAATTCGCGGTAGCGCGGGTCGTGCTCGGGGTCGCCGATGATGGGGCGAAGGTCGGAGAAGGAGGCGTCGTCAAGCGCTTCTCGCACCGTGGAGTAATTGCTCAGGCGCAGCATTTGCGCCCAGGTGGGAAGGGCCAGGCGGACCAGCCCGGCGCGCCACCCGTCAAGGACGAGGCGGGGCGGGAACCATCCGGCGTCGTCTGCCTCCGTGGTATCGCCGTCGGGCTCTTGGCCTTCCGGTAGAACGGCGATGAAGAAGAAGGTATCGAACCATTGTCCGCAGTCTTCGCCCGCCCACCGAGACCACGGCATGAGCATGTCGGCGTCGGCGCGCATGCCGTTGTTCATGAGGAATTCGGTAAAGGAAATCTCGTGAGTTTCCAGCATGACGCGTTCGCGGTGATAGCGCGAGGCGTCGGAGACGATTCCGTCATCGCGAACGGCGAGCAAGGTACCGGATTCCTCGAAGAGTTCTCGGATGGCGGCGAAGACCAAGGCATGGGTCTTGTATTTGGTAACGCCCATGCGACGGGCCAAGGAAATAACGGAGCGGCCCGCCCAGAGATCGCCGGAACTCCACATTCTTGGCGGGAAATCGCGGGGGTCTACTCCCCCGCCCGGAAACACTGCGTGCCCCGGGTAATTGCGCATCGTGGAGACCCGTTCCTGGAGCCAAACCTCGAGCCCTTCTTGACCGTCGCGCAGCAGCAGGACGGTAGCGGCCAAGCGTCCACCGTTAAAACCGGTGGTTTCGCTGTGGTCGATCGCGTCAAGGCTCTCGTGAATGGGTCGGGTCATGCAAAGTTCCGTTTAGCGTATGCGGCGAGCGAAGTAACGTTCACCGATTCGATCCACCTGAATTGGTTGGTGGAAAGCCTGCGTAAGGTTTTCTGAGGTAAGGACCGTATTGATTAGTCCCTTCGCCACGACCTTACCCTCATCGAGGATCATCGCATGGGTAAATCCATAAGGGATTTCCTCAACGTGGTGGGTAATCATGACGATTGCCGGTGCATCGGCATCCATTGCCAGATCGCCCAAGTAGCCCACGAGATCCTCGCGGCCTCCTAAGTCCATGCCAGCGGAAGGCTCGTCGAGAATGAGTAGCTCAGGGTTGGACATAAGGGCACGAGCCAAGATGACACGCTTCTTCTCACCCTCCGATAGGGTTCCCCAGGTGCGTTCGGCCAAGTGGCGGGCGCCCACCTGGTCAAGAATTTCGAAGGCGCGGCTAAAGTCCATGTCTTGGTATTCCTCGCGGAAGCGTCCCAAGACTGCATAGCCGGCGGAGATAACGAGGTCGTCGACTCGCTCGCCGTCGGGAATGCGGTGCTGTACTGCGGCGGAAGAAATGCCGATTGCGGCACGCAGATCGCGCATGTCGGTCTTGCCGATCTGCTCGCCCATCAAAAAGGCGGTTCCTTTAGAAGGAAACTCTTCCGCAGAAGCCATGCGGACCAAGCTGGTCTTGCCGGCGCCGTTTGGGCCGATGATGACCCAACGCTCGTCGAGCTCTACTTGCCAATCGACTGGGCCCACCAAGGTTTTTCCGCCACGGCGCAGCTCGACGCCGCGAAAGTCGATGAGCCAATCTTCGTCGGTTACGGGCATTGTTTCGTTATTCACAGCATTCACGTCTTATATTGTGGCGGAAATTCTGGTTGCCCGGTGAAACTGACACAGCTGCACTACTCTAAAGGGCATGACTACACGCCTCGCCATCGATGATGTCCGTCCTAGCTTCTCTCCCACTAAGGCCGTGGTTAATGAGGTGGTTCCGGTAACCGCGTTGGTCTGGCGGGAAGGCCATGATGCGGTGTCGGCAACCCTTTCGGTGTGGAATACCGAATCCCCTTCGGTTTCCTCGGTGACCATGGACCAAGACCCAATTGACCCTGACCGTAGGCATGGTGTGTTTACTCCGCTTACCTGTGGGCGCTGGTTCTTCCGTATCGATGCGTGGTCAGACCCGATGGCAACGTGGCGCAATGCGGTGGAAAAGAAGATGGCTGCGGGGCAGACGGCCGCCGAGCTTTCCAACGATCTCCTCCATGGCGCGGAGCTTTTTGAGCGGGCGGGAATGCCCGATGTTGCTAAGTCGCTAGCGAATGAGTCTTTGGACCTGTCCTCGCGCGTCGAGGCAGCGCTTTCCGACGCCGTGGCAAAGAAACTGCATGCGCACCC
Organism: Corynebacterium sp. HMSC076D02; assembly: GCF_001813815.1. Classification (NCBI taxonomy): domain Bacteria; kingdom Bacillati; phylum Actinomycetota; class Actinomycetes; order Mycobacteriales; family Corynebacteriaceae; genus Corynebacterium; species Corynebacterium sp. HMSC076D02. The sequence goes on along the minus strand of NZ_KV814065.1, from coordinate 322,750 downwards.
CTTGCGGGATTTGCTCGTGGAAGGCGAGGTCCACGAGGTACTGGTCGAGCGCCGAGAAGCGCTTTATAACTCTTGGTATGAGCTCTTCCCGCGTTCTACGGGCGGTTGGGATGAAGAAGGCAACCCAGTCCACGGCACTTTCAAGACCACGGCCAAAGCGTTGGAGCGAGTCGCAGACATGGGCTTCGACACAGTGTATTTCCCGCCGATTCACCCCATCGGAAAGGTTCACCGCAAGGGCAAGAACAACTCGGTGGTGGCTGAACCGGGCGACGTCGGCTCGCCGTGGGCAATTCAAGATCATTCCACCACTCACCCAGACTTGGGCACGATGGACGATTTCAAAAAGCTGGTTTCTCGCGCGCAGGACCTGGGGCTCGAGGTAGCGCTGGATCTGGCGCTCCAGGCCGCACCGGATCATCCGTGGGCCAAGACGAACCCAGAGTTTTTCACTGTCTTGGCTGACGGCACCATCGCTTATGCGGAGAATCCGCCGAAAAAGTACCAGGACATCTATCCCCTGAACTTCGACAACAACCCAGACGCGATCTACAACGAGATCTTCCGCATCGTGATGATCTGGATCGAGGCGGGCGTAACCACCTTCCGCGTGGATAACCCGCACACCAAGCCGGCAAACTTTTGGACCTGGCTCATAGACAAGGTGCACGTGACCCATCCGGAGGTCATCTTCCTTGCGGAGGCCTTTACCCGCGCGCCACGGCTGTTCGGCTTGGCGAAGGCAGGCTTTACCCAGTCCTATACCTATTTCACCTGGCAAACCTCGAAGCGCGAGCTGACCGAGTTTGCCAAGATGCACGTGGAGCAGGCGGATATTTGCCGCCCCAACCTCTTTGTGAATACGCCTGACATCCTGCACGAGTCTTTGCAGACCGGCGGGCGGGCCATGTTCGCTATCCGCGCGGCTTTGGCCGCGACTCTGTCTCCGCTATGGGGCGTGTACTCCGGCTATGAGCTTTATGAGCACGAGGCCGTGGCGCCGGGCAGTGAGGAGTACATGGACTCTGAGAAGTACGAGCTGCGCCCGCGCAACTTCCAGGAGGCGGCTACCCGTGGCGCATCGCTGGAATCCTATATTCGCCTTCTCAATCTCATCCGCCGTGAGAACCCCGCGCTGCAGCAACTGCGCAACCTCAAATTCCACGACGTCGATAACGAAAAAATCATTGCCTACTCCAAGGCAGATCCTGCGACGGGCAACGTGATCCTGGCCGTGATCAACCTGGATCCGCGCAATGCCCAAGAAGCCACCGTTACCGTAGAAATGGAAGCGATCGGCAGAGCCGACGGTGACGTCTACACCGTCCACGATGCCATTACCGGCGCCGCCTATAACTGGTCCAACCGCAACTTCGTGCGACTCGAACCAATGCGCGACGTCGCCCATCTGTTCGTGCTGCCGCAGGCTGACCCGCATTCCTTGGACCGCCTTGCCTGGCGCGACGTCAACGATTATCGACCTTAAGTCCTGTCTCCTTCGATTTAGGTAACGTGAACACATGAACATTCCGGAAGCAGATCTCGCCCGCCTCAACGAGTGTCGCCACCATGCCCCACATGACTTTTATGGCTGGCACGACGGCACGGTTTTAACTCGTCGCCCCGGCGCCGAGAAGGTGGAGCTGGTCACCGAAACTGCCGTGCACGAGATGAATGCTGTAGGCCACGACCTATGGGAGAGCGCACTAGACCAGGAGCAGGATTACCGTTTCCGGGTGACTTACCCAGGCCAGGCTCCGGTCGAGGTGGCCGACGGCTACCGGTTCTTGCCCACTGCCAGCACTTTCGATCTGCACCTGATTTCGGAAGGTCGCCACGAGCGGCTTTGGGAGGTACTTGGCGCGAATCTGCACAGCTACGACACGCATTTGGGCCGGGTTGAAGGTGTTTCGTTTGCGGTGTGGGCGCCGAATGCCAAAGGCGTTGCCGTAGTAGGCGACTTCAACGGCTGGAATCCCGCGCAGTCGCCGATGCGCTGTTTGGGCGCAACCGGGGTCTGGGAGCTCTTCGTCCCCGGCATCGGTCCCGGCGAGCGCTATAAGTTCGCGATTCAAACCGCGGACGGCCGGCGCATCGATAAGGCTGATCCGATGGCGAAGCAAACGATTGCTCCGCCGGAGACAGTCTCGGTAGTCATGGCAAACGATTACGAATGGAATGACTCCGCATGGATGGATGCTCGTAACGGCAATCTCGATGTACCGATGAGCATCTACGAGCTGCATGTGGGTTCTTGGAAGCAAGGCGCCGACTACAACAGACTGCGCGCTGAGCTCATCGATTACGTCCTCGAGCATGGCTTCACCCACGTCGAGCTGCTTCCGGTGGCAGAGCACCCCTTCGGCGGTTCTTGGGGCTACCAGGTCTCGGGCTACTACGCTCCGTCGGCACGCTGGGGCTGCCCGGATGAGTTGCGTGCGCTTATCGACGCCCTGCATAACGCCGGCATCGGCGTCCTCATCGACTGGGTCCCAGCGCACTTTCCCAAAGACGAATTTGCACTGGGACGCTTTGACGGCCAGGCACTCTACGAGCACCCCGACCCCCGCCGCGGCGAGCAGGCCGACTGGGGAACCTACGTCTTTGACTTTGGCCGCAACGAGGTGCGCAACTTCTTGGTAGCAAATGCGCTGTATTGGGCCGAAGAATTCCACGTCGACGGCCTGCGCGTGGATGCGGTGGCCTCGATGCTTTACTTGGACTACTCACGTGAAGTATGGCTGCCCAACCAGTACGGCGGACGCGAAAACCTGGAAGCGGTACAGTTCTTGCAGGAGACAAACGCTACCCTGCAACGCCTGCATCCCGGCGTGCTGACCATCGCCGAGGAATCGACCTCTTGGCCGGGCGTTACTGCTCCCACCTCGGAGGACGGCCTCGGCTTTTCCCTGAAGTGGAATATGGGCTGGATGAATGACACCCTCGAGTACTTCAAGCACGAGCCCATCTACCGCCAGCATCATCATGGCGAGCTGACTTTCTCCATGGTCTATGCCTATTCGGAACGCTACGTGCTGCCGTTTAGTCACGACGAGGTCGTCCATGGCAAGGGCTCGCTGTGGACGCGCATGCCTGGCGACGATTGGAACAAGGCCGCAGGCTTGCGTGCGCTGTACGGATATATGTTCTCGCATCCGGGCAAGAACCTGCTGTTTATGGGGCAAGAGTTTGGCCAGGTCGCGGAGTGGAACGAATCCAGCTCTGTGGACTGGGCCAACCTCGAAGGCTGGGGCGGTGAATGGCATCGCGGCATCAAGCGCTTGGTGCGCGATATCAATGCCGTCTACAAGAACACCCCTGCCCTGTGGTCCCAGGACTTCACGCAGGATGGTTTCCAGTGGGTCAAGGCCGATGACTCGAACAATAACGTCTTGGGTTACGTGCGCTACGGCAACGATGGCTCGGCGCTGCTCGCCGTGTGCAATTTCTCAGGCAACTCCATTCCGAATTACCACTTGTGGCTGCCCCGGGATGGCGCGTGGGAGATGG
>NZ_KV814065.1:221961-319140 GCF_001813815.1 Corynebacterium sp. HMSC076D02 | reverse complement strand
CGTCTATGAGGGCGCGGGTAATGCACTGCCGATTAAGGTGCACTCCGCGTCGAATTCCGCGGAGCTACACCTCCCGGCTAACTCCGTGCAGTGGTATCGCTTTGTGGGCTAGCTGACCCAGGTGTCGACCTTGGCGTAGATCTCCGGCATCCGGGCGTCGACCCGCTTGCCGGCGATATATGCCACCAGTGCGTGCACGATAGCCGGTACGGCAAGGCTCAAGATGACACCGACTGCTAGCAACGGAGCCTTGTCTTGGGTAACGGCGATGCCTAGGCAAACAAGACCTGGGGCCACTGCAATCCAGCCGAAGATGAGTCCGAAGAGGCTGGCCACAAAGGCGGGTGCGGAGTAGCCAGACTTATCAGTCCACGCGTTGGTACCCGGCGCAGAGACTGGATAAGGGTTATAAACTGACAAAGCTAGTGAACAGGCGCTGACCGAAAGCAGCATTCCTAGTGCAGCACAACCAAAGGCCAATACCTTCAGGCGTTCAGGGCTGATGATGAGCGCCAGGATGACGCAAATGAGGATGACAACTGCAGAAGGCGTCAGGTGAGCGCGATGGCGGGCCAGCAGAAATTTGCTTGGTGCACAAGGTGCCATCATCTTCAGCCAGCCGGAGGGGCCATCGTAGCCATAGTCGTTGACGCCGAGTAGGCCGCCCACGAGACCGAGCATCACGAGCACGCCTAAACCAGCGGCCAAGTTGCCGTTAAAGATGTGGTAGAGACAGAATCCTGCGAGCACCGGCAAGAAGATCAAGGTATTTACTAGGCGCATATCGCGGACGATATAAAGCAACGAGCGCGAGTACTCCATCATGGCGGGACTGCGATAGGCCAGGCCCATCAGGCGGAGGCGGGATACGCCGTGCTGCTTTGTCTTTGTGGCTGGCGCAGGCCGGGCGTGCTGCTGGCTTTGGGCGAATTCTGTTTTGATTAAGTGCCGCCAGACCGCGAAGAGCCCCACTGCGGTGACAATTGCGATTAGAAGCTGCGCGAGTGCTTCCATGTAAGAGCCATTGCCAAGCGCTGTGGCCCAACCGGTCGCTGCGGTAAACGGCGTCCACGCGGCATACTTGCCGATGGTGCCGAGCGGCACTGCATCTTCAATCTGACCGTTTAAGAGAATGACGCAGAGCATCAATACGGTACCGAGAATGCCGCCAATGAACTTGCTGCGGTCGCTTTCCAAGCTGACCACGTTGCTGGCAATGCTCATCAGGCACTCCGACAAACAGATGGTGATAAACCACGAAAGCGCCATGCCGAGCACGAATGCGGGTACGGCAATGACGTTGAAGTCACCGATGCTCACGAGCATAATCGCACCGACGATTGCCCAGATGATGCTAAAACCTGCAGAAAGCCCGACGCGGGAGTTAAGGAAAGAAATGCGCAGCATGGCGGGCCGGACCTCTTCTAAAGAAAGCGGCAGGCCCTTCAAGGTATCCGGGTAAAGCTGCTTTTCACCGGCGGGCATGATCATCGCGAGCATGAGGTACATCGCTACGCCGAGGAGGTTGACTGTGGTGAGAGCGTGAGCATTGCGCGTGCCTTCGCTCAAATCTAAGCCAGCCATAAGCCCAGTGTTGGCGAGACCAATCAGGCCATAGATGACGAAGAGGAGCACCATCATCCACTGCGCGGTGTTCTCCTTGAAGGTCCTGCTCCATAGTGTGCGGTGCAGCTTGACGAGGGTTTTGCTGGTGTCCTTCATAGCCTAATTTCCACCCAACCACTGGAAGGCGTTGGAATCGAGATCGGCGCCGCCGACGAGCTCGATAAAGACGTCAGTGAGGCTCTTGTCACCGCGGACCTCATCGACGGTGCCGGAGGTAAGCACTTGGCCATCATTAATGATTGCCACGGAGGTACAAAGTCCTTCGACTAGGGACATGACGTGGGAGGAAATCACCACGGTGCCACCCCGGGCAGCGAAGTTCACGAGCACGTTTTGGATGAGGCGGCCGGATACTGGATCGACTGCCTCAAGAGGCTCATCGAGGATGAGCACCTCGGGATTATGGAGCACTGCGCCGGCAAGCAGAATCTTCTTGGTCATGCCGGCGGAATAGTCGGCGATGCGTTTGGAGGCGGCGTCGTCAAGCGCGAGCACGTGCAGGAGCTCGGCGGCACGGCGCTGTGCCTCCCCCTCGTCGAGCTTGCGTAGCGCGCCCAAGTAGTAGAGATACTCGGCGCCGGTGAGGCGGTCGAATACGGGTGCGCCGTCCATGAGCAAGCCCATCGATGCCTTCGCAGGGATTGGATCGTGCCACACGCGGTGACCGGCAACGAATGACTCGCCGCTATCGGGGCGCAGAAGACCGCAGGCCATGGTCAGCATGGTGGTCTTGCCCGCACCGTTGGGGCCGACGATGCCATAAATAGAACCCCGCGGGACGTCGAGATCTAGATTGCGGACGGCGGGAGAACCATTGAAGGATTTGTTAAGGCCACGGATTGCAAAGGCTTGCTGCCTAGGATCGGGCGAAATCGGTGCTCGGTGCGGACTAGTCATGCACCGCACCTTATTAGAAAATGTTACCTATTTCTAGGTTTTTAGTATCCAAATTAATTATGGCGCGCAATCAATTCTTTGACGCGGGCGTCGATGTCATCGCGCAGCTCGACCATCCTTTGCTTCCCCTCGACGCCACGCTGGGAGGGATCTTCAATCTCCCAGCGCTCGGCGGGTCCATCGTACTCGGCGCCGCCGACGATGATGACGTGGTCGACATTGGCGGCAAGCTCCGGGGCGACAGGCTTGGGCGTGCCCTCCGACATGTCGGCGCCTACTTCGGCCAGGCAATGGGACGCCTCGAGATTTACGTCGCCGGGCTGGCCCGGTTCGGCCACCTGGACGCCTGCCGAATAGACCTCCCACGAGGGAGCGTGCAGCTTCGCCAAAGCTGCGGCCATCTGGGACTTGCCGCGGTTGGAATTGCAGAGGAAGAGTACTTTCGTCATAGCCTCGCAGTATAGCGAGAACTACTTGTAGTACATCTCAGAGCCGTCTTTGTAGCGCTCCAAGTCAACCTGCTGCGTTGGCTGCAGGCGGTCGTGGGCTGGGTTCTCCACGTCTGGCATGCGCAGGTTAACGGTGCTATCCTTGCCGGAATCAGCGTATGGTTCCTCACCGTTGAGGACCTTCGTGACGCGGTCCATGTCCACGGTCTTGGTCCAACGGCCAACCAGGATGGTTGCGAGCGCGTTGCCGGCAAAGTTGGTCAGAGCGCGAGCCTCGGACATAAAGCGGTCGATGCCCATGATGACGTCGACGCCGCCGAGGAGCTCAGGGCGGTGAGACTGCAAGCCCGCAGCCAGCGTTGCGATGCCAGCGCCGGAGACACCCGCCGCACCCTTGGAGGCGATGATCATAAAGACCAGCAGGCCCACCTGCTCGCCCAAGTTCATCGGCATATGCATTGCCTCGGAAATGAAGATGGCGGAAAGCGTCAGATAAATAGCGGTGCCGTCCAGGTTGAAGGAATAACCGGTCGGTACAACGATACCCACGGTCGGCTTCTCCACGCCGAGGTGTTCCAGCTTGCGCATGAGGTTCGGCAATGCGGATTCAGAGGAAGAAGTAGCAACGATGAGCAGAAACTCGCGGCCCAGATACTTGCAGAGCTTCCACATGCTGATACCGCCGAATACACGGGCGATGAGGCCGAGTACCACGAATACGAAGAGGAAGCAGGTGATGTAGAAAGCCAGCATCAGGGTGGCCAAGGACTTCACGGCATCCATGCCGGTCTCACCAACGACGCCTGCCATAGCACCGAAAGAGCCGAGCGGCGCCAGCCACAAAATCATGTTAAGGATCTTGAAGACGAGGCGCTGCAGGCTGGCGACGAAGCCAAGAATAGGTTCGCCTGCCTCGCCCATGGACTGCACGGCGAAGCCACACAGCAATGCGATAAACAGAACCTGGAGAACAGATCCAGAGGTAAACGCCGAGAACATGGTCTCTGGGACGATGGAGCTGACAAAGCCCCAAAGACCCTCGCCTTCCGCACCTGCCTTGATGTACTTAGAGCCATCACCGCCGCTAATATGAAGGCCAGCGCCGGGATCGATGAAGTTTCCGACCACGAGGCCGATCGCCAGCGCAAAGGTGGACATCGTGATGAAGTACGCCAGAGCGATGCCCCCGGCCTTTCCGACCGATGCCGCAGCGCGCACCGAGCCGATGCCCAGCACGATGGTGCAGAAGATGATTGGCGCGATGACCATCTTGATGAGGCTGACGAACATCGTGCCCAATGGCTTGAAGTTAACGGCAACGCCCGGGGCGACTAGACCCAAGGCAATACCGGCAATCACCGCAACGATGACGCCGATGTAGAGCCAGTGGGTACGGTCCTTCTTCGGGGCTTTGGGCTCCGGGATTTTTGGACCATTAATTGGTTGCAAAGTCGGCATAGAGCACTCCCTTTTAATTGGCCTTTTAATTGGCTCTGTCAAGGATTTCTGCCCTGATAATAGAACCGGATAAAAGCGATCCAGAAATTCCAGAAAGTCGGGGGTGCTCTAATTACCCCTTCGCTAATAAAGAGCGCTTGCGAGCTTCGTTCGTGCCTGCAGAACGCGGGGATCGGAGGCGTCGAAAAGCGCGAAGAGCTCGAGCAAGCGATCCTTGAGGGCTTGCTTGTCGTCGCCTGCGGTTGTTTGCATCGCCGAGATGAGGCGCTCGAAGGCCTTCTCAGGCGCACCGGCGACCACCTCGGCGTCGGCGGCATCGCACTGCTTGGCGACGTCGTTTGGTGCGGCGTCGGCAGCAGCAATCGGATCCTCGGTGCGGTTGGCTGGGTCCAGACGACGCAAAACCTGGGTGGTGTTACGGGCCTGCTTGACCTCGGCGTTGTCTGGATCGTCGGCCAAAATGGCGTCGTAGTGGGCGATGGCTGCGTCGAAATCGCCGCGGTTTAGAGACTCCTCGGCGGCCTGCACGCGAGGGTCCGCGGCAGTTTCTGGTTCTGGGGTCTCGGTGCTGAGACCACTCAATTGCGGCCCAAGCTTCTCGACGAGCGTGGCAGTCCACTGCTCCAGTGCATCCTTGGGCTGGGCTCCCTCGAAGTTGGTAATCGGCTGGCCGGCAGCTAGGGCGACGGTGGTCGGCAGGTTTCGCACGCCAAAGACCTGCGCTACCTGCGGGATAGCATCAGCATCGATGTAGCCAACGATGAACTTGAGACCACCGGCCTCTGCGACAGCGCGCAGGTCATTCTTCAGTTGCTCGGAGGCGGGCGAACGCGAAGAACCGATGAGCGCAATAACGGGGACCTCGGCGGAACGGCGAATCAATTCGGATTCGAAGTTAGCCTCGGTTACCTCGAAAAATGCAGATACCCCGGAAGGCGCTTCCTCAGTCTCCTTTTGCTGCTTCAGCGCGCCCAGGTCAAGGGCACCGCCTACATAAGGTCCGGTCACTTGTTTTCCTCCAAACGTCGATTCACAGACTCCACCTTTTGCGTCAACTGGCCAGTCACGCCTTCGCGGATATCGGCCTTGACTACAAGCGAGGTACGCGGCGAAACCTTGCGTACTGCATCGGTGGCTTCCTTGATTACGGCAAAGACCTCGTCCCATTCGCCTTCTATAAGGGTGAACATGGCATTGGTCTCGTTGGGCAAGCCGGATGCGCGCACCACACGTACGGCTTCGGCGACGGCTGCAGACATCTCCGCAGTTTCCTCGCCCACCACGGTTGGCGCGACAGAAAAAGCAACAATCATGCCCGCTATCCTACCTACGCTCCCAGCAGTGACGGTGCCAGTGGCGGCGGTCATCTTCCCTGCCGCCTGTATCACGCGGCCAAGCCACGATATGGGCAACGCGAGGCGGAATATTTTGGTTGCAGCCGGGGCAGATATAGAACTTTGTAGCTGCAGCGCTGCCGATGTGGCGCATGATGAAAGGTTCACCGTGGGTCCAACTTGGCCCCTCGACGGTCTGCGAACCTAGAAAAGTAGAGCCGTCCTTAGGCAGCGGGCGGGGGTTGACGGGGTTTCTCCTATTGCGGCGTGGCATTAGAAAAGACGTAGCTCGTTCGACTCAATGCCGCGCAGATCTTGGTAGTCAAGGATGACGCAGCGAATACCGCGGTCCTCGGCCAGCGTACGGGCCTGCGGCTTGATTTCCTGGGCTGCAAAGACGCCTTGCACGGGTGCCAGTAGCTCGTCACGGTTGAGAAGCTCCAGATAGCGCGTGAGCTGCTCGACACCGTCGATACCACCGCGGCGCTTGACCTCAACCGCAACGAACTTATTGTCTTGGTCTTTGGCCATGATATCGACTGGGCCAATTGCAGTTGGATACTCGCGGCGCACGAGTGAATAGTCCTCGCCCAGGGTATCGATGTGCTCGGCGAGCAGCTCCTGCAGGTGCGCCTCGACGCCGTCCTTAACAAGCCCCGGATCCTCGCCCAATTCGACGGAGAAGTCTTGGTGAATCTCCGCGATCGTGATACGCAGCTGCTCGCCCTTGGGGTTTTCAACGAGCCACAGCTGTTCGCCAGTGTCCTCGCCGTCGATGTCAGTGATGGCGGATTCCTCCAGCGTGCACGGCGGAGTCATCCAATTCAGCGGCTTATAAGCGCGGTCGTCGGCGTGGATCGACACGGAACCGTCTGCCTTGACGAGGATGAGGCGATCGGCGACGGGCAAATGGGCATCCAAACGGCCGACATAATCAACTGAGCAACGAGCGATGACTAAACGCATGCTCTCTACCCTATAGGTAGCCGCCTACTCCTTAGTAAAACGGGTAGCGCGCTGGCGCAGACGCCGATAGTCAGGACGTTGCAAGCGCTTGGAAGGCGCCGCCTCAATCCAGGCGGTAAGACCCATGATTCCGTGTAGGTCAGTGGCGATTTCGTATTCCTGATCCGCGAAGGAAAAGCGGATGACCTGGTTGGCGGCGGACATAAAAGCAGCCTCGTCATCGTCTAATTGACGAGTGCCAATTAGCTCGACGCCGAGGCGATTGAAACGAAGGTCTGCTTGGACCGAAACCGAGCGCAGCTTGAAGTACTCCACGTATTCCCCGTTATAGCGCATCACGCCATGACGCCAAGAACGAGAGTTTTTAGCGGGAAGGGTTCTCAGCAATACAGAGGTCCCGCGCGCACGCAACTTGAAAAAGCGGCGAGCAGCAAGCATAAGACACAAAAAGATAAAAGCCGCCACGATGAGGAACAACCAGCCTAGACCTGAAATGTTCATATCCTGCCGCTCCCTTTAATCCTGAACCTAAAAGATATTAGACAAAATTCTAGTATCTTCCCCTGCCGTTATGCCACTAAACCCCGTAGCAAAAGCCAACGAAAAAGCGCCCCACCTTTCTGGTGAAAGAAAGGTGGGGCGCTTATGAGAGCGGAAGGGCTTTGCTGCCCGTTACTCTACCTAGCCCTTGGCGCGACGAAGTGCTCGCTGAGCGGCTTCACCACGGTTGTGGACAATAAACTCCTCGGACTTCTGGTCTTCGGAAGCCTGTGCCTCATCAACTTCAGTGGACCAAGTAGCCCAGTTGGCGAGGACAGTGATCTTGTCCTTGGACACGGAGAGGAAGCCACCCTGGACCGCGGCGACGAGGCGCTCGCCGTCGACTGGGTGGATGGTCACAACACCATTGTCGGCCAGCTGACCGACCAATGGCTCGTGGCCAGGAAGCACGCCGATCTCACCCTCAGTGGTCTCAGCCGTAACCAGCGTGGCCTTACCAGCCCACAGCTTACGCTCGACGGATACCAATTCAGCGGTGATGTCAGCCATGTGCCACTCCCTACTTCTCGGAAAGCTTCTTGTACGCAGCCTCGACGTCGTCCAAGCCACCCAGGCCGTTGAATGCCTGCTCTGGGTAGTGATCGAACTCGCCGTTGCAGATGCGCTCGAAAGCATCGATGGTCTCGGTCAGCGGGACGTAGGAGCCCGGCAGGCCGGTGAACTTCTCTGCGACGAAGAAGTTCTGGCCTAGGAAGCGCTCGATACGACGTGCGCGCTGAACGGTGACCTTGTCCTCCTCGGACAGCTCGTCCATACCAAGGATGGCGATGATGTCCTGGAGTTCCTTGTTCTTCTGCAGGATGTGAATGACGCGCTGCGCAACCTCGTAGTGGTGCTCGCCCACGATGGACGGCTCCAGAATACGAGAGGTCGAGGTCAGCGGGTTCACAGCCGGGTAAATACCCTTGGAAGCAATACCACGATCCAACTCGGTGGTTGCATCGAGGTGGGCGAAGGTGGTGGCCGGAGCCGGGTCGGTGTAGTCATCCGCAGGGACGTAAACGGCCTGCAGAGAGGTAATCGACTTGCCCTTCGTGGAGGTAATGCGCTCCTGCAGGACACCCATCTCGTCAGCCAAGGTTGGCTGGTAGCCAACGGCGGAAGGCATACGACCCAGCAGGGTCGAAACCTCAGAGCCAGCCTGGGTGAAACGGAAGATGTTGTCAATGAACAGCAGCACGTCCTGGTTCTGCACATCGCGGAAGTACTCCGCCATGGTCAGGCCGGACAGAGCCACGCGCATACGGACTCCTGGCGGCTCATCCATCTGGCCGAACACGAGGGCGGTGTCCTGGAGAACGCCCATCTCTTCCATCTCGAGGAAGAGGTCGGTGCCCTCACGGGTACGCTCGCCGACGCCGGCGAAGACGGAGGTACCGGAGAACTCGCGTGCGATACGAGTAATCATCTCCTGGATGAGAACGGTCTTACCAACACCTGCACCGCCGAAGAGGCCGATCTTGCCGCCCTTCACGTACGGGGTCAGGAGGTCGATAACCTTAATACCGGTCTCCAGGATTTCGGTTTTACCCTCGAGCTGGTCGAATGCTGGCGGCTCGCGGTGGATGCCCCACTGCTCACCGTCGCGGCCCAGACCAGGCTGGTCGAGGCAGTCGCCCAGTGCGTTGAAGACGTGGCCCTTGACCACATCGCCGACTGGAACGGAGATTGGCTTGCCAGTATCGGTCACGGTAGCGCCGCGGACGAGGCCGTCGGTCGGTGCCATGGAAACGGTACGGACGAGGTTGTCACCGAGGTGCTGAGCGACCTCGAGGGTGACGGTCTTTGCAACAGCCTCGAGAGAAATCTCGACGGTCAGTGCGTTGTACAGTGCCGGCAGTCCGCCACGCGGGAATTCCACGTCGACGACCGGACCGATGACGCGCACCACACGGCCGGCAACAGCCGACGACTGTGTGTTCTGCTCTTGCAGAGCTGAAGTCATAATCTAGTCACTTTCTGCGCTTTCGGCGAGCGCCCCAGCGCCACCGACGATCTCTGTAATTTCCTGGGTAATCTGTGCCTGACGAGCCTGGTTGGCCACGCGCGAGAGGTCCTTGACCAGCTCGGTTGCGTTGTCAGTAGCAGACTTCATTGCGGTACGGCGTGCTGCGGACTCGGAAGCGGAAGCCTCCAAGAACATCGCAAAGAGGATACGAGAGACGTACTGCGGAAGCAGTGCCTCCATAAGAGTGTCAGCATCCGGCTCGAACTCGAAATCAGGCGAAACCTGATCCGTAGGCTCGGAGTCGGAAAGCGCGGACTCTCCGAGGTGAAATTCCTCATCCTCAATAACCGGAACCACCGGCAACAACTGCTGTGCACGCGCGGTTTGGGTCAGCATGGACTCAAACTCGGTGTACACAACGTGAACCTGGTCGAAGCCACGGATGCCTTCGCCCTCGGTGTTGAGGCCGTCGCGGTACTTGGCAGTACCTTTGGAACCTGCAATGAAGCCGTCGATCATGTGACGACGGACATCGTGGGTGGTCTCCCAGGACGGATCCTGCGAGAAACCAGCCCAGCTGCCTGCGACATCAGCTTCACGGAACTTGTAGAAGCCAACGCCCTTATTACCCGTGACGTAGCGGACGGTCTCGTAGCCTTGCTTCTTGAGCAGGGCTTCGAGCTCGGCTGCCTTTTTGAAGATGTTGTTGTTGTAGCCACCACACATACCGCGGTCAGAAGAGACCACGAGAATAGCGGCGACCTTGCCATCTTCACGTTCACGAAGCATCGGGTGATCCAGCGAGCTGGCCGCTGCGAGCTTGTTCATCACATTCGCAAGCTCGTGTGCGTAAGGCTGTGAAGCCTCAACCCTAGCCTGTGCCTTGGTAATGCGCGAGGTAGCAATGAGCTCCTGTGCCTTGGTGATCTTCTTAGTGGAATTGACGGACCGGATTCGGTCGCGCAGTTCACGAAGATTAGCCATGGTGTTCGCTCCTCCCTTCTATTATCTCGACGGTTGATTCTTAGAGCTGTGCGGACTCTATTTAGCCGTCTTACGGGAGACGCTGAGCTCGGTCTTCTTTACCTCTGCCGCATCGAGCGCCTCGACCTCTGCCTCGGAGCCCAGATTGCGGCCCTCGGTGGTGCGGAAGGTCGGGGTGAAGTCCTTAGCAGCCTTGACGAGCGCATCCTTGGATTCGTCGGACAGAGGCTGGCCACCAGCGATCTGCTCGAATACCTGCGGGGTATTCGAGTGCAGGTACTCGTGTACCTCAGCCTCGAAGCGACGTACATCCTCGACGGGAACGACGTCGAAGATGCCCTGGTCAGCCAAGTAGATGGAAACCATCTGGAACTCGACTGGCTGCGGGGAGGACTCCGCCTGCTTGAGCAGCTCAACCAGACGCTCACCGCGCTCGAGCTGTGCCTTGGAGGCAGGGTCGAGGTCGGAAGCGAAGGCAGCGAATGCCTGCAGGTCACGGTAAGCAGCAAGCTCAAGACGCAGGTTACCGGCGACCTTCTTCATGCCCTTGGTCTGTGCAGCGCCACCCACACGGGAGACGGAGACACCGACGTTAATTGCCGGACGGACGCCCTGGTTGAACAGGTCGGACTCCAGGAAGACCTGGCCGTCGGTAATGGAAATAACGTTGGTCGGGATGAAGGCGGAAACGTCGTTCGCCTTGGTCTCGATGATCGGCAGTGCGGTCATGGAACCTGCACCCATGTCGTCGGAGAGCTTTGCAGCACGCTCCAGCAGACGGGAGTGGAGGTAGAAGACGTCGCCCGGGTATGCCTCGCGGCCCGGCGGACGGCGCAGCAGAAGGGAAATCGCACGGTAGGCCTCAGCCTGCTTGGTGAGATCATCGTAGATGACCAGGACGTGGTTGCCCTGGTACATCCAGTGCTGACCCAGGGCTGCACCGGAGAACGGTGCCAGCCACTTGAAGCCGGCGGCGTCGGAAGCCGGAGCTGCCACGATGGTGGTGTACTCCAGTGCGCCGTGCTGCTCCAGGGTGTGGCGGACTCCAGCAATGGTGGAGCCCTTCTGGCCGATAGCGACGTAGATACAACGTACCTGCTTGTCCTTGTCGCCAGACTCCCAGTTAGCCTTCTGGTTCAGGATGGTGTCGATGCAGACTGCGGTCTTACCAGTCTTACGGTCACCAATGACCAACTGACGCTGACCACGACCAATCGGGGTCATTGCGTCAATAGCCTTGATGCCAGTCTGCATCGGCTCTTCAACCGGCTGACGCTGCAGCACGGAAGGTGCCTGCAGCTCGAGGACGCGGTCCTCTTCAGCGGCGATTGGGCCCAGACCGTCGATCGGCTGGCCCAGTGGGTTGATAACGCGGCCGAGGAATTCCTCGCCCACAGGGATGGAAAGGACTTCGCCAGTCCTCTTGACCTCGTCGCCCTCGGTGAGGGACTCGAAGTTACCCAGGACAACGACACCGATGGAGTTGGTGTCAAGGTTCTGTGCGACGCCGATAACGCCGCCTGGGAACTCGAGCAGCTCATTCGCCATAACGGATGGCAGGCCAGAAACCTGCGCAATAC
The DNA here is from genome assembly GCF_001813815.1 of Corynebacterium sp. HMSC076D02. Taxonomy (NCBI): domain Bacteria; kingdom Bacillati; phylum Actinomycetota; class Actinomycetes; order Mycobacteriales; family Corynebacteriaceae; genus Corynebacterium; species Corynebacterium sp. HMSC076D02. The sequence goes on along the minus strand of NZ_KV814065.1, from coordinate 307,337 downwards.
CGTCAGCTGCCGAAATGACCACGCCGACCTCCTCACGGGAGGCCTCCGCGGAGTAGCTCGAGGTGTAGTTCGCAATCGCGCTACGAATCTCATCGGAGGAGATCGTCAGCTCCGCCATGTTCTTCCTGCTCTCGGTAGTATCTTCCAGCAATTACTTAATCATTTCTGTCGTTTCGGCCTGACTTAAGCCATCTTGGCACGCAGGCGGGCAATCTTGCCTGCCGTGGAGCCGTCGATAACTTCGTCGCCGACGCGGATGGTCATACCACCGAGGAGGCTGGTGTCAACCTCAGAGTGAATGGACATCGCACGACCATAAATTTTGCCCAGCTTCTCAGCGAGTGCTGCACGCTGGCTATCATTCAGCTCACCCGCGGTGGTAACACGAGCAATGGTGCGACCCTGCAGCTTAGCTGCGTAGTCGGCCAGTGCCGCGACATCATCGATCGGGTTCTGCTCAGGGCGGCCGATGGCCTGGAGCGCGAGCGCCTCAGAGAACATCGTTACCTTGCCGTAGAGCACGCTTGCCAGCAATCCGCGCTTACGTGCGGACGTAGCAGTTCGGTCGGAAAGCAGCTGGGTCAGCTCTGCCTCGTTCTTCAGGATGCTAGACAGGCGGAAGAGCTCGTCTTCCACCTGGCCCAGCTGGCCCTGAGCCTCAGCACCGCGCAGAAGAGCGCGGCGGCCGAGAGACACGAGACCCTTGACGAAGTCACGGGAGGTGGACCACTGCTCGGCAGCAGAAGCTTCGATCACCTGGGTGGCGACCGGAGCAATCTTTGCACCGAAGAGGTTCTGCACCAGTGACTTGCGGTTTGCAGCCGGAACGGCGGCGTCGGTTAGCGCGACGCGCAGTTCGCGGTCAGCATCAAGGACATCAACGACCTCGAAAAGGTCGAGACCTGCCTGTGCCGCCGTCGCAATCGCATCGTCCTGCGCCAGAATCTGATCCAGCTGGGACTCTACGTGTGCGAGGGCTTCGCGGCTAGCTGCCTTCATAGTTGCCTACTTTCCGGCCGGTGCCACAGAATCGAGCTCGGACAGGAAGTTGTCAATCGTGGAGGACTGCTTGGTTGCGGAAGAAAGTTCGCCGCCCAGCAGCTTCTCAGCCAAGTTGATGGAGTTCTGTCCGATATCGGAACGCAGCTCAGAGATGACCTGTGCACGGGAAGCTTCCAGCTGCTTCTCGCCAGAGGCGACAATGCGGCGGGATTCTTCCTCAGCCTGGGTCTTAGCCTCAGCCTCGATCTGCTTGCCGCGCTCGCGCGCCTGCTCGCGGATCTCTGCAGCTTCTGCACGTGCGTCAGCAAGCTGTGCGTTGTACTTCTCGAGAGCAGCCTTAGCTTCAGCCTGCTGAGCCTCAGCACGCTTCATGCCGCCCTCGATGCGGTCCTCGCGCTCCTGGAGCATCTTGTTGTATGCCGGAAGAACGAACTTCCAGAACAAAATCAAGATGACAACGAAACAGATCAAAGACCAGAAAATGTCATAGTTCTTGGGCAGAAGAACGGAGAAGCTGCCGGAACCCGGGTTCTCCTCCCCCGCCGCAAGCGTATAAAAGACGTTGTTCATGTGGTCTCCAGTCTTAAAAGGTTGGTTTAGGAAAACGCGAACTTTTTAGAACAGGAAGCCTGCAACGAGGCCGATAAGTGCAAGAGCCTCGGTGAAGGCGATACCCAGGAACATGGTGGTACGCAGCTGGCCGGCCATTTCAGGCTGGCGTGCCATAGCCTCAACGGTCTTGCCGGCAACGATGCCGATACCGATACCAGGGCCGATTGCGGCGAGGCCGTAGCCAACAGCCTTCAGGCTGTCGAGGTTAGCGGCAGCATCCTGTGCAAGAATGATTTCGTTCATGGTGAAAGTCGTTCCCTTTCGTATGTCCTGCCCGCAGGTTTACGGACAGGGAGATAGTTTCTGTGAAGTTGAGATTATTCTCGGTCGCGCTCGTCGACCTCGTCCTTAGTGCGAATCCGCGTGCAGGGACAGTTCGATGTACACCGCCGTCAAAAGCGCGAAGATGTAGGCCTGCAGGAAGATGACCAGGAGCTCGAACAGGCTGAAAGCCAGTCCCAGAACAATGGTCAAACCGGACAGTGCCGTCCAACCGTTCAGCTGCCAGAAGAAGAAGTTCGAAGCAGAGAAGAGAAGGACCAGAATGATGTGTCCTGCCAAGAAGTTCGCCATGAGACGAATGGCGAGGGTAACTGGTCGCAGAATGAAGGTCGAGAAGAACTCGATCGGCACAACGAGCAAGTGCAAAGCCGGCGGCAGGTTAGGAATAACCACCGAGGACTTGATGAACTTGCCGAAGCCATAGCGCTTTGCGCCGGCGTAAATCATTGCGATGTACGACACGACTGCAAGGACGATAGGCATGCCGATACGACCATTCGGCGAGACGTTGAGTCCCGGGATGATGGTCGGCACATTCATAAACAGGACTGCGAAGAAGATCGTCGCGATTACCGGAAGGAATCGCTTGGCCTCCTTAGTACCCAAAATATCTTCGGCGATGTGGATACGGACGAAATCGACCGCATTTTCGCCGACGTTCTGCAGACCCTTCGGAACCAGCTTCGGGTTCTTGAAGGCCAGCATGAAAAGAACCACCAATACCAGCGTCATCAAGATGCGCACCAGCATAAGGCGATCAAGCGCGAACCATCCGTCGGCAAAGTCGCCGAAGAACAGATGGTCAGCATCTACTTGCCCCGGGAAGAATTCTTCACCCAGATCAGGCGCGTGGAAGTGCCCTTTCATGGCCAATGTTGTAACGCTCAGCGTTCTCTCCCGTGTTAGGGCCGCCGCAAAATAACTTTGCGGACGGTGCGATGGACGTCTCAAGCTCTCTGCCACGACTTCGGACTCCGTCGCACATCTTCGAAGAAGTGACAGGGATTGACCGCGCGGGATCCAATGCAAAAATCTCGGTCCCGTGGTAACCCGCGAGAAATAATATCAGTTCAGGGCCTCATTCACGTGTACCAGGGTAGGCACGGGTTGGCACCCGTAGCTCGCGGGCGATTTTTTGGCTGAAATAGCGCCCATGACTAGGCAAAAGCCCCCGTATGGCCTTTGTCACAAACGGTTTTTGTACACCACCTCGGGGGTGGAATTAACACCCTTTCCACATCTTCCCCAAGGAAATTAAGACTAAAGGGCTCGTGTTTTATCCCCGCCGCCCTTTTTCAGGGTGGCTAATGCACATAAGAGACGCGGGCACTGACGACGCCCCAGGCCTCGGTACCCAGCGTTGCGATAAGGGCCAGAACTACGGTGACAAAGAGCGCCATCTTATCGTAGAAGTCCATGTCGCGGATGACCGCGAGGATGACAATCAGCACCAGCAATTTGATGAGCCAGCTACCCATAACGACGATGATCGTGTTGGTGGGGCTAGTCTTCGATGCGGCAAGCACGGAAAGAACCGTCAGCAGCACAAAACCGCCGCCGATGCCGGCACCGACGAGCACTCCCCAAATCCCCGGCATTCCACGCATGCCACCCCACACAGCGAGCGAGATAATCGTGATGGCCACCAGCGCAATCGAACCGAAGCGCAGTGCACGCTTAAGCGGCAAAACTGGGTCGTCAAAGTCATCCACGTTGTTTATTGCCGCGTTCGTCATCGGATCAGTCATAGGCCAAAAGCCTACCGCACTACGACAGCCCGAGACTCCTAGGCGGGATCGGTATGCGCCACCACCGTGGTAGCCCGCTTACTTGGGCCAAGCTTGCCCCGGCGCAGAGGAATGAGCGTGACGCCGAATGCCACCCCCAGCGCGATGGCGGTAACGGCGACGGCAACGGGCCACGGGACGATGGAAAAGGACACCGCGCCGAAGGCTACCGCTGAGACCCACAGGTATAGCACCAAGACGGTGCGGCGGTGGGTATGGCCGAGTGAAAGCAGGCGGTGATGAATGTGCGCCTTATCGGCAGAAAAGGGCGATCGGCCCTGCGAAAGGCGGCGAATAACCGCCCAGACAAGGTCCAAGACTGGAATAAACACAGCTGCGGCGACCACAATGAAAGGCGATGCGAGCGCCACCATGTCAACGGTGCCATACAGCGACATATTGATCTTGCCGGAAGCAGAGGTGGAAGCTGCGGCCAACAAGAGACCGATGAGCATCGATCCACTGTCGCCCATAAAGATGCGCGAAGGCTCAAAGTTGTGCGGCAGGAAGCCCGCACAGATACCGACCAACGCAGCAGAGATGATCGCCGGCGGATAGGCAGAGACTGCCCCACCCTGGTCATGCAGAACCGTGATGGAAAAGATCAAGATGGCGCCACCTGCAATAAGCCCTAAGCCAGCGGCGAGACCATCAAGGCCGTCCACAAAGTTCATTGCGTTAATGAGCAGCACCGTAAAGAAGGTTGTCAAGAGTGTGCCCTGGATTTGATCGAGCAACACCGTAGTTCCGCCATCGAATGGAATAAACAGAAGCGTCCATGTAAGGCCAAGGCCGCTCATGATTCCAGCGGCGAGCAATTGGCCGACCAACTTCACTATCGCACCCAGTTCGAGGGCGTCGTCGATCACGCCCACGAGCACGATGGCCAGCGCCGCCCAAACCACGGCATTCATCTCAGGAGTAACGGGCATGAAACCGCGAGTCAAGGCTGGAAGCTGGGCGGCTAGGAAGACTGAGGCGCCGAAACCAGTAAACATTGCCACGCCACCCATCTGCGGAGTGGGCTGGGAATGCGAATCGCGCAGGCGAATCTCTGCTACCCGCCCAGTGCGGACGAGGAAGCTACGTACCAAGCCCGTGGCGAGGTAGGTAAAGGTCGCTGCAACCAAAATGACAAGCGCTAGCTCGCGCAGCGGTACACCGGTGCCACTCACACAATCTCCTTTTGTCTAGGCAGTAGGGCGAGTGCGCAGCGACTCGGCGCTCACGCCAATGACCTCAGCGATTTCTTCGGCAGAAAGCGCGCCCTCACGCAGCAGGTATGGGTGCTCACCGGAGAGATCGATGATGGTGGAAGGCTTGCCAACGGCAGTCTCACCACCGTCCAAGTAAACGGTAACGGCTTTACCAAGCTGCTGCTTTGCAGCCAGCGCGGTGGTCGGTGGCTGGTGGCCGGAAATATTCGCGGAGGACACAGCCATTGGGCCAACCTCGCGCAGAAGCTCGATGGCAATAGGATGCAGCGGCATGCGCAACATCACCGTCCCGCGGGTATCTCCCAAGTTCCACGGCAAGGAAGGCGCCTGCGGGACCACGATGGAAAGTCCACCGGGCCAAAAAGCCTCGACGAGTGCTCGCGCAGTATCGGTGTACTCCGCGACGAGACCGCGGATGGTGTCCCAGGACCCCACGAGGACCGGAACGGGCATATCGGGGCCACGCTGCTTGGTTGCAAGGAGGCTGGCCACAGCGTCGTTGTCGAAGGCGTCACAGCCGAGGCCGTACAACGTGTCAGTAGGCATCACGACGAGGCGGCCAGACTTTGCTGCTTTGACCGCGATGGCTAGGCCTTCTTCACGCTCCGCCTTATCGGCACAGTTATAAATCTTTCCCTGCATTCTTTCCTCACTTCGTGTGTTCAGACCAACCTACTGTACTCCCGCCGGGGTGGCGGTCGCACTTTTAATAGCAGTTACAAAACGCGCGGTACCTGTTAGGTCTCGCAGCACTGCGACATCGTGGAACCGCCCAGAATTCAGCAACGCAACTTGCACAGCTTCGCTCGTGGCATCGTCGTGCTCGATGCCCACTTTCCCGCCGGGACGCAGTAACTTCGCAATGCGAGGCACGAGACGGTCGATGACCTCCATGCCATCGGCGCCGCCGAAGACCGCCATGTGCGGGTCGCGGTAGACCTCGGGCTCTAGGTCCGGCGTCTCCGGAACATAAGGCGGATTCGTGAGCACGAGATCCACGGTGCCGTCGAGTTCGGCCAGAAGCGAGAAGTCTGTTGCATCGCCGTGGACCAGATGCACGCCTTGGGCAAGATTGCTGCGGGCAAAAGGCAGCGCATCTTCAGAAAGCTCGACCGCGAATACATCCGCGTCCGCCCGCTCATTCTTTACATAGGCGGCCAATGCCCCGCTGCCGGTACACAGATCGACAACGCGGGGCTTGGCGACGTCGCGAAGCCCCCGCACTCCCCAATCCGCCAGGACTTCCGTTTCTGGGCGTGGAATAAACACGCCCGGGCCTACCTTGAGCTCGAGCGGGCCAAACCAGGCAGTGCCCAGAATGTGCTGCAGCGGCTCGCGGGCCTCACGGCGTGCGACCCAGCCCTCATAGGCGATGGCAAAGCCGGGAATTGGTTGGGCATCCAGTGGGATGTCCATATGACCACATCCAATGAGCTCGGCGGCAAGCACTCGTGCGTCCCACTCCGGGCTAGGTACTCCAGATGCGCGAAAGCGCTCCGCGGCATCGCGAAGCGCCATTGCGTAGGTATCCACCTCTAGTCTTCCGCCTCCAAGCGCTCGGCGCGCTCTTGAGCCTGCAAAGCGGTGATCAGGTCCTGCATATCGCCGTTGAGAACGGAATCCAGGTTATTCGCCTTGTAGCCGATGCGGTGATCAGTGATGCGGTTTTCCGGCCAGTTATAGGTGCGGATACGCTCGGAGCGGTCCAAGGTGCGCACCTGGGATGCACGTTGCTCCCCTGCCTCAGCCTCACGGGCTTCGCGCTCGATCTGATCCAGGCGTGCCTGCAGCACCTGCAGTGCGCGGGCCTTGTTCTGAATCTGGGAACGCTCCTTCTGGCAGGTGACCACCAGGCCAGTCGGCAGGTGGGTAATGCGGACTGCGGAGTCAGTGGTGTTAACGCCCTGGCCGCCCTTACCGGACGAGCGGTAGACGTCGATACGCAGGTCCTTTTCGTCGATGTTGACGGATTCGACCTCATCCGGCTCCGGGTAAACCAGCACGCCGGCAGCTGAGGTCTGAATGCGGCCCTGAGACTCGGTCACCGGAACGCGCTGGACGCGGTGGACGCCGCCCTCGAACTTGAATACGGACCAAGCGCCGTCGCGAGACGGGGTCTTGGACTTAAACGAGATGGACATGTCCTTCACGCCGCCCAAGTCGGACTCGTTGAGGCCCAAGACCTCCCACTGGAAACCAGCTTTGTCAGCATAACGCTCGTACATGCGCGCGAGATCGCCTGCGAACAATGCGGCCTCCTCGCCGCCGGCGCCAGCCTTGATCTCCATAATGATGTCTTCGGAGTCGTGCTCGTCACGCGGAGCGAGTAGGTCAGCGAGCTTTTCCTCCAGTTCAACGACGAGCGGCTCGAGGCGGTCGACTTCGTCCTGGAAATCATGGTCCTCGTAGGCCATTTCCTTGGCATCTTCGAGGTCCTGACGAGCCTGCTCTAGCTCGTTGTTGACTGCAACGATTGGACGCAGCTCGGCATAGCGTTTAGACAGCTTACGGAACATCGTCTGATCGCCAGCGACCTCAGGATCGCCCATCTGCATCTCGATGCCCTGGTACTCGGAGACAATGTCGTCTACGAGGGAAACTTGATTAGCCATTAGATGTAATCCTCAGCTTCCTTGTCAGCGACCATCGGCGCCGAGCTTGCCACCTGCATCAAGAACTCGCCGTTGGAGCGGGTCTTCTTCAGCTGCTTGATGAGCAAGTCGATAGCGGCGAAGGAATCCAAACCAGAAAGGATGCGACGCAGCTTAGTCATGATGCGCGCTTCCTCCGGAACGAGCAGCAGCTCGTCCTTGCGGGTGCCGGATGGGTTAACGTCCACGGCCGGGAAGATGCGACGCTCGGAAATGGCGCGGTCGAGCTTGAGCTCGGCGTTGCCGGTGCCCTTGAACTCCTCGAAGATGACCGTGTCACCGGTGGAGCCGGTCTCCACCATCGCGGTGGCGATGATGGTGAGGGAACCGCCGTTTTCGATATTGCGGGCAGCACCCAGGAAGCGCTTCGGTGGGTAGAGCGCATTGGAGTCCACGCCACCGGAGAGGATGCGGCCGGATGCTGGGGAGGAGTTGTTGTAGGCACGGCCCAGGCGGGTAATCGAGTCTAGGAGAACCACAACGTCCTTGCCCTGCTCCACCAAGCGCTTCGCGCGCTCGATGGCCAGCTCGGCAACGGAGGTGTGCTCTGATGGCGGGCGGTCGAAGGTAGAGGCAATGACCTCACCCTTGACGCTGCGCTGCATGTCGGTGACCTCTTCTGGGCGCTCGTCTACCAGGACGACCATGAGGTAGCACTCTGGGTTATTTGCGGAAATCGCGTTGGCGATGTTCTGCAAAATGGTGGTCTTACCGGCCTTCGGCGGGGAAACAATCAGCGCACGCTGGCCCTTGCCGATAGGCATGATGAGGTCGATAACGCGGGTGGTCAGGATCTTCGGATCCGTTTCCAGGCGCAGACGCTGGTTCGGGTACAGCGGGGTCAGCTTAGAGAAGTGAGGACGGTCCTGTGCCGCTGATGGCTCCATGCCGTTTACCGTGTCAACCTGCACCAACTGGTTGTACTTGCGGCGATTACGGCCATTGCCGTGGGTATGAGTTGGGCCAGAGACCTTGACCTGGCCGGTCACGGCGTCGCCAGAGCGCAGGCCCAAGCGCCGGACCAAGTTGTTGTTGACAAAGACGTCAGAGCTTGCCGCGCGGTAACCGGTGGTGCGCAGGAAAGCCACGTTGTTGTCGACGACCTCGAGGATGCCGCCTACTGCCTGGACTTCATCGCCCTCGCGGATCTGGAGATCGTTGCCGCCACCGTTGTTGTCATTACCACCGCGGTTGCGGCGGTTGCGGCGGTTGCGGCGGTTGCGGCGGCCGCCACCGTTGTTGTCATCGTCATCATGGCGGCGGTTGCGGTTGCCGCGGCTGCGCTCGCCGTTATCACGGTTGTCACGGTTATCACGGTTATTGTTGTCGCGATTGTCGTTAGAGTTCTCGGAATCCTTGTTCGACTCCTTGGCCTCTTCCTTAGCGCCCTCCTGCTTTGCCTCGGCGTTCTCGCGCTCCTGGCGGCGGGCGCGGTTGCGGCGGGCACGGCGAGCCTGGGAGCGCGACTCGTAGCGCTGCTCCTCGTTCTTCTCCCCCTTTTCTTGGGCCTTTTCTTGAGCCTTGTCTTCGCCACTATCCTTGGCGTTATCCTCAGCCTTTGCCGGCTTCTCTTCAGCAGGCTTACGTGTGCGGCGCTGTGGCTTTTCCGCCTTTTCCGCCTTCGCAGGTACCTGGCCAGTGCTCAGGGCGGTGATCAGATCGCCCTTGCGCAGACCCGAGATGCCGCGCAGGCCGCGCTCTGCAGCCAGCTTGCGCAGTTCCGGCAGCTTCATGGATGCGTAATCCTGTGCTGCGGCTTTGTCCGTATTGCTCACGGATATCCTTTCGTCGCTTCACCAGCGTCTAAATGCTTTTCGCCTGCAGTCCGGCTTAAGCGCTGGAAGCCAATCTGTATTTTTATGGTGCATGCCGCCACAAGCGGGAAGCCGCGGGCGGTGAAATATCTAGGCCTCTCCTCTGGGAAAAGGAATGCCACGGAGGAGAATTGATAGAAGGCGACTGCGAGCGAGAAAAAAGAAACGCTCTGCGGCGGTTCTGCAATACTCGGTTACGCGGGAGCTTTCCTAAAATTCGGGCTAGTCCGCGTCAGTCACGAGCCACTATACCGTATTAGCATCCCGCGCCGGAAGTGACACCGCTAAAGTAGAACTCATGCTTTCTACCATGCAGGATATCCCCCTGTCCCTGACCCGCATCCTGGAATACGGATCGACGGTGCATGGGCAGACGCAGGTGACCACGTGGCGCAACCATAGCGAGCCGGAAACCACCGACTTCGCCGCCATCGGCGCACGCGCGGCCGCATTCGCGCACGCATTGCACGATGAGTTGGGCATTACTGGGGACCAGCGCGTGGCATCTTTCATGTGGAACTGTGCTGAACACCTAGAGGTCATGTTCGCCACTGCCTGCAAGGGTGCTATTTTCACCCCGCTAAACAAGCAGTTAATGAATGATCAGATTCGCCACATCATTAACCACTCCGAAGCGGAAATTGTAGTTGCCGATCCGCGCTTAAAAGATCAGCTGGCTAAGGTCTTAAACGGCGTAAAAACCGTGCGTGCGGTGGTTCTCATTGGCCTAACCGATCCCGCCGACTACCTGGGCAAGTTTGGCGCTGGCGTCGAGGTCTATTCCTATGAGGCGCTACTCGACGGCCGCCCTACCGAGTACAACTGGCCTGAGCTAGACGAGCGGACGTCGGCCGCCTTGTGCTATTCCACCGGCACCACTGGCGCGCCCAAAGGCGTGGTCTATTCCCACCGCGCGCTCTACCTGGAGAGCATGCAGTTGCGCGCCTCCGATTCGCTGTGTGTTACCCACGGCGAGACCTTCCTGTGCTGCATCCCGATTTATCACGTGCTCAGCTGGGGCGTTCCCTTTGCCGCCTTTATGACGGGCACGCCACTAGTGCTTCCCGACGCCGACGTATCCGCACCGACGCTTGCCAGCATCATTGCTGCCACCTCGCCCCGCGTGGCGCATGGCGTGCCCACCATTTGGATTCAGCTTTTCGCGCACTATCTCAAGAATCCCCCAAGCCGCATGACGCTGACCGAGATCTTCGCCGGCGGCTCTCCCGTCCCGCCGCAGCTGATCAAAATGTGGGAGGAGCGCTACGGCGTCGACGTCGTGCACGTGTGGGGCATGGTGGAAACCACCACGGTGGGCACGGTGGCCCGCCCGCCCCAGGGTGCCGACGGCGATACCCGCTGGGCATACCGCATATCCCAAGGACGCTTCCCGGCCTCCTTGCAATACCGTGTAGTCAATGACGGCGTCGTCGTGCCCAAGTCCGACCGCAATGCCGGCGAGATCCAGGTCCGCGGCAACCTCGTTACCGGCTCCTACTACCACTCGCCCACTTCTGAACCGGGCGGTAGTGCCGACGAGTTCCGCGGCAAGCAAGTCGAGGATGCCGAATCCAAATTCACCGCAGATGGCTGGCTGCGCACTGGCGACGTCGGCTCGGTAACGGAAGACGGCTTCTTGACCGTCGAAGACCGCGCCCGCGACGTCATCCGCTCTGGCGGCGAGTGGATCTATTCGGTCCAGCTCGAAAACCTCATCATGGCTAATCCCGTCGTCGTGGAGGCCGCCGTCATCGGCTATCCAGATAAACAGTGGGTGGAACGCCCTCTGGCGGTAACGGTGTTGGCGCCAGGGTTTTCTCCGACAATCGAAACCGCCGAGCGCATCCGCGAGGGTATGCGCAAGGAGCTGCCTTCGTGGATGCTGCCGGAGTACTGGACCTTCGTAAAGCACATCGACAAAACCTCGGTGGGCAAGTTCGATAAGAAGGACCTGCGTTCGCACTTGGCTGAAGGCGAATACAACATCATTCGGCTGAAAGGCCCTGGCGAGTCGCACCGCCTGGATGACTTGCCACAGCATTTCCCGCCCCGTGATTAGACCCCGGATTAAACGCGAATATTTCCGGGTTAATATGGATAAGACCACTCTCCTTATAGACTAGGACGACAATGACTTATCCGCTTCTAGACAAATACGGCCGCAGGGCCCGCGACCTGCGCGTTTCGCTTACTGATCGCTGCAACCTCCGCTGCACGTATTGCATGCCGGCCGAAGGTCTCGAGTGGTTTCCCACCGCAGAAACCTTGAGCGATGAGGAAACGATCCGCCTCATCCGCATCGGCGTCGAAAAGCTAGGCATCCGCCAGGTACGTTTCACCGGCGGCGAACCGCTCCTGCGCAAGTCTTTGGAGAAGATTGTCGCTGCTACTAAGCAATTGCGCACCGACGAAGGTAAATCACCGTCTACCGCACTGACCACGAACGGCTTGGGCCTCGACCGGCGTATCGATGGATTGGTGGAAGCAGGCCTCGACCGCGTGAACATCTCGCTCGATACCACCGACCGCGAGCTTTATACCCGGCTAACCCGGCGCGACCGCATCCAGGATGTCTTCACAGCCATCGAAGCCGCTACCCGCGCCGGGCTGCACCCGGTCAAGGTCAACGCGGTAGTGATGCCGGGCATTAACGAGGATTCTATTATCCCGCTGGCGGAATACTGCATTGAGGCAGGCGCACAGCTGCGTTTTATCGAGCAGATGCCGCTGGGACCCCGCGATAAGTGGCGGCGCGAGGATATGGTGACCGCGGACGATATCTTGGCCCGCCTCGGCGAGTCCTTCGAGCTCTCCCCCGCTGACGAGCCGCGCGGCTCTGCCCCGGCGTCACTGTGGAATGCCTATCGCGGAGGCCGCGAGATAGGACAAATCGGCGTCATCGCCTCAGTCACTCGCTCCTTCTGCGGTTCCTGCGATCGCACGCGCCTGACAACCGACGGCGCGGTGCGCAATTGCCTATTCGGCAATTCGGAGACCTCTCTTCGCGACCTCATGCGCGCGGGCGCCAGCGATGAAGAGCTCATGGAGGCATGGGCCGCAGAAATGTGGGCGAAGCTGCCCGGCCACGGCGTGAATGACGAGGGTTTCTTGCAGCCGGATCGCTTGATGGCAGCAATCGGTGGCTAAAGGCTAAGGAACTAGTTTGAAAAGCATGCGCACCCCACAAGAACACTTCGAGGCGATAATGTCTCACGCCCGGCCGGTGCCGGTAGAGGTATTTCCGGAAGCCCAGCCGGTCAACGAGAAGCTTCTGGGCCGCGTTATTGCAGAAGACGTTACTGCGCGCCTAGCGGTGCCGCCTTTTAGCAACTCTGCGATGGATGGCTTCGTGGTACACGTAAAGGATCTGGTTGAGCTGCCTGCGCGTTTGCCCGTCGCAGGCGACGTTCCGGCGGGCCAGGCACCCATGGAGGTGCCAGCGGGCAAGGCGGTGCGCATCATGACCGGCGCGCCGGTTCCGGAGGACAACGATGGCCTAGTCGTAGTCCCGGTGGAGTTGACCGATATTCCAGCCGGCCCACACGAGCTGCCGAGTGAGGTCACCATCAACGAGACGCCAAGGCGCACACACATCCGCCCGAAGGCAGAAAACGTTCGGGAGGGCGCGACCATCGCCAAGCCGGGCACCGTGGTCGATGCCAGCCTTATTGCCGCGCTGATTTCGGCTGGCATCACGCATGTTCGCGTCCACCGCCCCGTTCTCGTAGGCGTGGTCTCCTCCGGCGACGAACTGGTCGAGGGCTCGAGCCTCGAGCCGGGCCAGCTACCCGATTCGAATGGGCCGATGATCGAGTCGCTGATTCGCTCCACCATCCCGCATGCGGTGGTAACGCACATGCGCTCTTCCGACTCCCCGGAGCAGCTGCGCGAGACGATTGAGCAGCTGTTTAATTCCCACGAGGTAGTAATCACGACGGGCGGAGTTTCCGCCGGCGCCTTCGACGTCACGCAGACCGCGCTTCAGGCCGCAGAGGACTGTGAGGCTTGGTTCGGCGGGGTCAAGCAAAAGCCGGGCACGCCGCAAGGTTTTTCCCTCTATGGAGGTTTGCCAGTTATCTCCCTGCCGGGCAATCCCGTAGCGGCGTTTGTTTCCTACCACCTTTATGTTTCGCCTTTCCTCGAGGCCTTGAGCGGGCGCCCTGCCCGCACGAAGGTCTGCAGCGGGCGCACCATCGTCGCGCGCGCCGGGGAGGCGTTCCCCATGGCGCACAAGCACGGCACGGCATTTGTGCCCACGCGTTTGGAGTTCGGCGAGGCCGTCGTGGCGTACCCCTTTGCCAGGGGGTTGAGCAGCCACTTCGTGGCCTCGCTCCACGGCACGTGCGGCTTGGTTGAGGTGACCTCTGAAATTCAGGCTGGCGATGAAGTCCGCGTGGTTGTCTATTAATTCTCGATTAGGACTTAATTAGACTAGACCCCATGAAATTTACCCATCTCAATTCTTCCGGCTCCGCCTACATGGTGGATGTGACAGAAAAGCAGCCCACCGTCCGCTCCGCTACCGCGCAAGGCGAGGTTGCATGTTCTCCTGAGGTTCTTTCTGCGCTTCGCGACGGCACGGTTCCCAAGGGCGACGTGCTAGCGGTCGCGCGCATCGCCGGCATCTCGGCGGCCAAGAAGGTCCCGGAACTGCTTCCCCTCGCCCACACCATCGGCGTGCATGGTTGCTCGGTCGATCTGGAAATCCGAGACGACCATGTCTTCATCGAGGCAACGGTGCGAACCGCCGATCGCACCGGTGTGGAGATGGAGGCGCTTACCGCGGTCAACGTTGCGGCGCTGTCCATCATCGATATGGTCAAAGGCGTCGACCGCTCCGCATTTATCCGCCGCTGTGGGATCACCGCAAAGTCCGGTGGCCGTTCCGGCGACTGGAGCCGCGAGCTTCCTAAAACCTAGGCAATGCTGAACTACAAACCGCACGAGCTAGGAGTCATCATCCTGGCAGGCGGCCACGGCACCAGGATGGGCGGGCGCGATAAGGGCTCGGTGCGTGTGCGGGGCGAAAGGCTTGTCGACGTCGTGCGCAGGCAGCTTCCTTATGGCGCGCCGGTCTGCGTGGTTTCCCCGTTTCCGCTGGGCCTGCCGCAGGTATGCGAAAATCCGCTTTTTGGTGGGCCTGCAGCTGGCATCGCGGCAGGCCTGAAGAACCTGGAAGCACGTAGTTTAGCGCCACTTCGCTATATCGCAGTGTTATCTGTGGATGCGCCGGATTCGCCCCAAATGCTGCCAAAGTTGTTGGAAAAACTCGCCGCCTGCGAAGCGCAAAGCTCGATTCCCTCGGTAGCGGCGGCTTTAAGCGGCGATTTTATCCAGCCACTGTGCGCGCTATGGCACTACAACGGCCTGCGCCAAGCGGTAGATTCCTTCGACTGCCTGCACAACAAGTCAGCCCGCAGGCTGTTGCACGCAGTCCCTCGCCTCATCGCGGTGCCGGGTACAGGCGCGGAAGAGGACTACGATACCTTGGCTGAACTCGCCGAATGGGAGCGCCGCCGAGCAATGACTACCGCGAGACCACAATCTTTCCGTGCTGGCCCTTTTCAGCCGAGGTCATGATGTGATTGACAAAGCTATAGGTGCCGGGTTCATTGAAGGTCATCTCCACGAATCCACCCTGCGCGGGTAGGAGATCCACGGCCTGAGAGCCGGCATCATCCAGGTCCTTGATGAGGAAGTCGCCTTCCTTGTAGACGGTGTCGAATTGCTCGCCCACCACGTGGAAAGACAACGGCTGGTCTGGGCCCACGTTGAGCAGCCAGATGCGTACCTTATCGCCCACCTTGGCATGCAGCGGCTCAAGGTCGTACTGATTCGGATAGTAATTAAACGCCATCAGGTCGTACTCGCCGTTTGAGACGCGGTCGGCGTCGGCGCCATTTTCGTCGCCCAGGAAGATTTCGTCCGCAATCATTGCGTACTCCGCATCGGCGTCGCCAAGCTCTGGCGGATCGATGACCACCGCGCCGGCCATGCCGTTGGCAATGTGCAGGCTCATCGGCGCCGTGGAGCAGTGATACATCCAGATGCCGGAGCGGTGCGCGGTGAACTCATAAGTCAGGGACTCGCCCGGCGCGATGGTCTTCATGTTCTCATCCGGGTTGACCTCGCCGGCGTGGAAGTCCACGGAGTGGCCCATGGTTCCCTCGTTCTTGATGGTGATCTTGAACTTATCGCCCACCTTGCCGCGCAAGGTTGGCCCTGGGGCTTGGCCGTTGAATAGCCACCGCGTTTGTTTTACACCTGGCGCTACCTCGACCTCGTCCTCGGTCATGGTCCAGGTTTCCTCGTGCGTGGTTGCCTTTGCAGCCGGCAGCGCAGCATCGAAGGCCTTAAATCCCTCCCGTTCCTGGGTGCGCTCGGCAGCGCTGGGCACGTCTGGGTGGCTAGCTGAGTGATGGTGCATGCCAGCCATGGCGTCGCCTTCTGCAGGCGCGTCGGTGACGTTGACGTCAAAGACCATGCCCTGCGCCTTATGCCCCGCGATGGTGCAGTAGCCCTGGGTGGTCTCCTCGATGAGGCCGGCGTCTAGCTCGACGGTCTTGCCGGGTTCGACGCGGCCGGTTTCGTTGTCGCCGATCTTCAGGTCATGGACCATATCTCCGGTGTTCGTGAACTTCACCACCAGGTGGGTGCCCTTTGGCACATCGATGGAAGAAGGCACGAAGGACATGCCTTCCACACTAACCTCAACGACGGTGGCATCAACGCCTTCGCTTTCCGACGCCCGTTGTGCCTTGGAGGTGCTATTGAAAACCGCTAGAGCAATCACCGCGGCCAGGGCGATGCCGATGAGAATCCACGATGCCCAGTTGTTCTGAGCCGGTGGCTTTTGAGGTTGATTAGAAGAAACGCTGAGCATTTAGTTCTCCAGTCTTTTCTGTTTGGAAACGGCCACCGCGATGGCCAAGATGTTGGTGATAAGGCCAAGCCCCATCATGATAAGCCCGGCTATATCGGCCCCGAGCAAGCACAACATCGCACCTAGGTTGATAAGCACCAAGCGGGCGTATCCGCCGTAATCAGCGACCTTTCTGCCCAGTGTCACCTTGGCCGGGCCGCCGCCGACGAGGGTGGGCAACAAGTGGTGCAGCACGCCCGTAACCAGTTGCATGAGACCTGCGCCTACGAATGCTGGCATGAGCAGCAACGTCACCACGCGTGGGTAGACCCCTAAAATGGCGCAGACCGCGTCGGCGGCGCAGAGGCTAAGCATCCACAACAGTCCGGCGACGACCGAGACCGTCGCCGTGGTCAGCTGTGGCTTGCCCGCCAGCAGCGTGGCGAGGATGGGCTGGATGATGAGCAATGCCGCTAGCACCACCAGCAGCTGTGTCATACCTGCTGCGCGGCTAAGCCCGAAAGAATTAAGGCCCAACGCGAGCGCCAAGCCAACGCAGTGGACGATGAGCGCCCTAGTGCAGCGCGCCCGCGCGGCGGGGGCAATCTTGGTGCCGCTCAAAGTAGGCAAAAGCGTGACCACGGTTGCCACGATGGTCAGCCAGGCAAAGCCCCAGACCATGCCCCGCGAGTGGGCGGCTACCAGGAGTGAATAGTTGCCCACACCATTGGCTGCTAGCACCACGAGCAACACGGAAACAATCACGAATGCTGCGGCCGCGATGTAGAAAGGCACCGTCACCGCGAATAAACCGGCCAGTGATCCCCGAAGCGCCCGGTAGATATCGAAGCCATGCCAGCAGAAGGTAGCGATGATAAGAAGCGATGCGGCGTCGGAAAGCGGGCCCCAGTCAAACCCGGCGCGGTCAACGAGCAGCAGTACCAAGCCAACCTGGACAATCCCCACGCGCCAGGCCACGCCCTTGTACCCGCGGGCCTGCATGCGCGTGAGTGCCTCCGTGAAGTGCGTGGAATAGACGATGATGGCGGTGGTCATCGCACCGATGGTGAAGGGATGGATGAGGTCCCACCACACCACGCTTGCGCCTAGGTGGCTGGCGATGTTGATGACTATCCCAGCTACTACCCAGAAGCCGATGACGCAGGCGGCAATCATGTGCCAGCGCCCGCGTGCGGCCAAAGAAACGTCAGCGATGTGCACGATGTGCCTCCCACATGGTCAAAATAAAACCGCTTAAGACAAAGAGCAAGACTGCTATTACGTTAGTCATGCCGCCCACACGGAAGACAGTTGTTTGCGCGAGTGCGTCCGCGGCGATGCGCAGGACAAGACCGCCGTGCAATAGTGCGACCGGCAGGTAGAGCACGGTGCGATATGGCAGCTTCTTGCGAATGACGGAGGTCAGGATGATGGGCGCGTGTGCGAAAATCATCGACATCACAAACCCCAGGAAGACCGTGTGCACCGAGGCGTCATAGGCAAAGCCCGTTGCTTGGCCGAACGCCAGCCAGATGACTCCGGCGAGCGCCAACCAGAAGTAACCTGCCAGCATGCAGACTGCGGAATAGCGCGGCAGGCCGGTGCCGTGCACCAAATTCTTGGCCACATCCACGCGGACGGTGGTCACCGAAATCGCGAAGAGGAAAAGGCCCATCAAGCGGTAGCCCACCGCGGGGACTAGGACGAAGATGACACCGGCGGCTGCTAGCGCCAGAACGAGCACGGTGATGAGGTTTTCCGCTTTTGTACCGGCCATGGTCACACGGGCAAGCTCCATGCGCTCTCCGATGATGGTGCTCACCACGTACAGCACGCACAGCGGCATGGCCATGGCAAAGGAATCAGCCATGGCCCACAACAGGCTGGCCGCCACGCCGCCGATAACACCCGCCGCCTGCACGAGCACGGCTAGCGTGGGCTGCCGGCGATGAATCTCGAGATAAATTGCACCGAGGATGAGGAAGCTCCATGCAAAGAAGATGGCGGGGACAAACCGGGGTGCGCCCACTAGCAGGCTCACCACCGCCACGACGTGGCAGATGGGCCCTGCCCAGGCCCACGTTTTCTTGACAGCGACTACGCGCTCTAAGCCGATTGCTCCGCCGACGAAGCCAAAGACCATGAGCGGTCCATGCGCACGTGCAGCTGTGGACGTTGGTGCGACGCCCAGCAGTGCCGCGCCCGCATAAAGACCAACGAGCAACGCCGCTCCGGCAAAGGCCAGAAACACGAAACGATGCGCAATATTTTTCACGAGTTTTATCGTACTAATATTGGCGCTAAGGTGAAAACCAAAGCCTTCAAACCAAATGAAAGGACCATCATGCAACTGCCAATTACTGATGCCCACAAAGCAAGCGAAGTGCCAACCCTAAACGCCTCCGAAATCCCACACGCCGTGCGCCACGGCGCTATCCACGGCGCGCTGGGCACCCTCAACGTCGGCGAAGCAATGATCCTTATCGCACCGCACAACCCAGTGCCACTGCTCAAAGAAATCGAAGCCCGCGAAGAGTCCTTTGAGCTGGAATACCTGAAGGAACAACCACAGGACTTCCACATCAAGTTCACCCGCGTGGCGTAGCAGTTTTCTGCGACTTCCCCTCCCCATCTCTCACTCGAAATCGTGCAGGTGCGTAAATTTGGTGATTATGAAAAAATCTGCTGCTATTTGCCTTGCTGCCCTAGCCGCCTGCGCGCTTACCGGTTGCGCAGGCGGCGGGGATAAGCTCAACGTCTTCGCCGCCTCTTCAACGCGCGTGCTCAACCATGAGCTTGAGGCCGTCACGCCCATGCTGATTAACAATGGCGGTTCTGCTTCCCTGGTAGAACAAATCCATCAAGGCGCGCCTGCCGACGTGCTGCTTACCGCGTCCCAGGAGACCATGGACAAGGCGGTGGCCGCAGGCGATGTCGAGCAGCCTCGCGTACTGGCCACCAACTCCATGGTGATGGTGGTACCGCCGGGCAATCCTGGGCATATCCACTCCGTCCACGACTTGGATGAGACCGACTACTTCGTGCGCTGCGACCCTTCGGTCCCCTGCGGGGCGATCGCCGATAAAATCATGGCAGATCAGCACCTGCACGTGAGCGCCGATTCCAAAGAGGGCCAGGTCGCCGACGTAGTAGGCAAAGTGGCCAGCGGCGAGGCGGATGCTGGATGGGTATACTCCACCGATGCAGCAGCCAATCCTGACCTGGAGGTAATCCCCATCGAGGGCGCGGAGAAATTCCGCAACCAAATCTTGGGTGCCGTAGTCAAAAACAGCCCGCACCAGGATGCCGCCTCTTCGTTGCTGGACATGCTCGCTAACGACTTCGACGAGACCTGGTCGCGCTATGGCTTCGTGCCCGCCGACTAAACTGCTTTCCATGCATGTGCGCACCACCCCACCTCGCGCCCCCTGGCCTTTCGCCGTGGCGGGCGCCTTGGCGGTTTTATACGTCGCGGTACCAGTACTTGCTTTGGCCACCCGCGTTCCGTGGACGGGCCTTGGCACGGTGCTTTCTCAAGAAACTACCCACGACCTGTTACGCATCACGCTAACCTCGGCTGCTATTTCTGCACTGCTTGCCACCTTCTTCGGCACCGGCCTAGCCATCTGGTTGCACGGGCAAAACCGCATTGGCCAGGCGGTGCGCCTGCTGGTGTACTTGCCACTGGCGATGCCGCCGGTGGTCGGAGGGTTGGCGCTCAGCGCGGCGTTGGGCCGCCGCGGCCTTTTGGCCCCACTCTTGGATGCCTTGCAGCTAAACTTCGCCTTCGCCTTCGCCGGCGTCGTCGTGGCGCAAACCTTCGTCGCCCTTCCTTTCGTAGTGGTGGCGGTGGACTCCGCGCTGCGCCAGACCGACCATGAAGTGGCCCTGTCCGCGCGCCGGGTTGGCATGACACGCGGGGCCATCTGGCGCAAAGTCATGCTGCCGACCATCGCACCGGCAATCTTCACGGGTGAAGCACTCGCCTTTGCACGCAGCCTCGGCGAGTTTGGCACCACGATTACCTTCGCCGGTTCCATGCCGGGGCTCACCCGCACGATGTCGAGCGGCATCTATCTAGAACGCGAGGTCAGTGCGGACAACGCTTATGCGCTGTCTGCGATTCTCATCGGCCTCGCTGTGGTCTGTCTCGCCTGCGCGGGCATCCCATCGCTGCTACACCGTGAGCCTTCGCCGCAGGCGCATGCGCAGTCTGACATCGACGTCGCCAAGCTGCGCCAACTCAGCCTGCCGCCCGCCGCAGGCCAATTGGCGCCTTTCAAGGAAGCAGCCACCACGGCGGTCGTTGGCATCAACGGTGCCGGCAAGACCACACTGCTGCGTCGCCTCTCTGATGAGTCCCACGCCGTGATGCTGACGCAAAAGCCAGCGCTGCCGCCCCACTCGACGGTCGCGGAGGCTATCACTATGGTCACTCACGATAAGGCCGCTACTGCCGAATTGATTGCTGCGGCGGGCTTAAGCGAGATTGCGGAGATAAAAGCACGCGATCTCTCGGGCGGCCAGGCTGCCCAAGCTGGCCTCGTCCGCGCGCTGGCTGCACGCCCTTCCATCTTATTGTTGGATGAACCGCTAGCTGCTGTCGACGCCGCAGCTGCTGCGCAATGGCGCAAGCTGCTAGCTGCGGCGAGCCACGACCGGACCACCGTCATGGTCACCCATAATGTGCTAGACCTTTTGAGCCTGGCCGACGAGGTCGCAGTGGTAGAACGCGGCAAGATTCTCCTCCACGCTCCAACAAACGAGATCGTAGAAAACCCGCCCAATCACTTCGTCGCAAGGCTGCTCGGCAGGGTGGTTATCCAGGGAAGACTCGAACAAGGCGCCGTGATCCCCGATACCACCGGGCCAACTCGCTTTGTGCTAAGTCCGGAGGAGATAACTCTCACTGAGTCGGGCAGGTGGCAGGCGAAAATAAAGGATATTCGTGCCCATTCCTTAGACCGTGTAATCGCCGCGCTAGACCTTAGCGGCCAACACGTCGAGGCGGCGATTGGCATCGATCAAGCCAAAACATTGAGCGTGGGCGAGACGGTTTACTGCGAGATCTGCACTAAATAAATTACCGTCGCGGCACGTAGTGGCACATATCGCACCTCTATCATTGTCTTTTCTACGGGTCAGCGCTGTATCGTCATTATTAACAACCGATTAACCTTATAAATTATTCGAGGAGAAACATGCCCGTCCATGCACCGCGGTCCTCCACAGAACTTTTCCCAGAAGCACTACGCCTGTCACCCAAACAGCGAGAAGTTTTAAACGTTCTGCAGGAATATCCGCAAGGAGCACGCGCGGCGGACATCGCCAAAGACATGGACATGCATGTCAATACCGCGCGCGGCCACCTCGATGAGCTGGTACATGTAGGCGCAGTCCGCGTTATTACCGCACCGGCCAAGGGCCGCGGACGCCCTTCGCTGATTTTCCAGGTGCGCATCCCTGATAACCGCTCAGTGGCAGAAGAATACGTCACCCTCATTAGCGTTTTGGCAGAGATGTTGGCAGATAAGGAAGAGCTCAACGATTACGCCTCCGAACAGGCACGCGCAATTGGCCGCAAGTGGGCTGCCTCAACGCACCAGGACCAGTTTCCCTCCGCCAACGCGCTGACCCCGCTATATCGCAAGATGCGCGATATGGGATTTGACCCCACTGCATCGACTACCGAGCTCGAAGAAAATGGTCAGACCGACATGGAGCTGCATGCCTGCCCATTCGTAGCGGCAGGCATCAAGCCCTCCCCGTTCGTCTGCGCTATCCACGATGGTTTCTTGGAACAAGTCGCAGCTGATTCCGGCGAGCACCTCTCGCTTACGCTGGTTCCGAAGTCAGGCAACGGAACCTGCTGCGTAAACGTCAAGCAGACTGCTTAAGCCCGCGCTGCATGGACCTCGACCGGGCCTGCAACCTCCAGTGGGAGTACTCGCAGGCCCGCTTCGCGCGCATCCTGCAAGATTGATTCCTCAATAGGCTCAGTGTGCAGCACCATCGCGGTAGGGCCCGCACCTGAAAGGTAGGCCGCATAGCCGCGGTTGCGCAGACGGTTGACCCATTCCGCGGTAATAGGCAACACATCAGCACGATAAGGCTGGTGCAGCCTGTCACGGGTGCCTTCCCACAACAGCTCCGGATACTTTTGCAGTGCGACCACCTGCACGGCAGTGCGCGAGACGTTGAAGGAAGCATCGCCGTGCGTCACGTGCGAAGGCAGGACGCGGCGAACGGCTTGGGTGGAGGCATGGAAATCCGGTACCAAGGCTGTGGCCTGGATGGACTCGTGTACATCCACACTGACAGCGCGATATTCTGGCAAAGATCGGCCGTCAACCGGCACTGTGGTCCAGGAGACCACGGCATTGCCTAGCACGGACGCCGCGGCGTTATCGGGGTGCCCTTCAAAAGCAGAAGACAGCTGCACTAGCTGATCGCTGTTTAGCGGTGAGCCTGCCAAGGCATTGCCCGCTGCAACGCCGGCGACGGCAGCGGCGGCCGAAGAACCAAGACCACGCGACTGTGGGATGTTGTTATTGCAGGTAACGCGCAGACCCGGCACCGCAGCATCCGCCGCATTCAGCGCGGAACGGATGGCTTTAACTACCAGATGAGAGTCATCGCGTGGCAAGTCCTCTGCTCCCTCACCGAAGATTTCTACCTCCAGCCCAGCGGGGATGACCTCAACCTCGACGGTGTCATAAAGGCTTAACGCAATGCCGAGGGTGTCATAGCCGGGGCCCAGATTAGCTGAGGAAGCAGGGACTTTTACCGTGGCCTTGACACCTACCTCTACCTCCGTGCTCACAGCTGGCCACCGTCCAAGCGAATAACGGAGTGGACCGCCTTGACATCATCAAGCTGGCCCAGCTCCTCGACGATGCCCTGCATCTCATGCTCCAACGCGGTGTGGGTGACCACGATGAGGCGAGCGATTCCGTCGCCGTCTTCCTGGCGCACAGTGCGCAGGGAGACGTTGTGCTTGGCAAATAGCGCGGAGATCGCAGAGAGCACGCCTGTGCGGTCTACGACTTCCATATCGATGTGATAGCGGGTGTATACCTGACCAAAGTCTGCTATCGGCAGGTTAGCGTAGGTGTTCTCCCCCGGCGCACGGCCGCCGTGAACGATGTTGCGGGAGGCGCCGACGACGTCGCCAAGCACCGCAGACGCCGTCGGGTTACCGCCGGCACCGTTGCCGTAGAACATCAGGGAGCCAGCTGCCTCGGCCTCGACGAAGATAGCGTTATAGGACTTGCTGACGGAGGCCAGCGGGTGCTCCTTAGGGACCAAGGTCGGGTGCACGCGCGCGTTGACGGACTCATTGCCTTCCGCATCACGCAGGCGCTCGCAGATGGCCAGCAGCTTGATGGAATAGCCTGCCTGCTGTGCGGCGGAAATATCCTCAGCAGTGATGTTGGAAATGCCCTCGCAATAAACATCATCGAAGGTAACGCGGGTATGAAAGCCCAAAGACGCGAGGATGGCCGCCTTCGAGGCGGCATCATGACCCTCGACATCGGCAGTTGGATCGGCCTCGGCATAGCCTAGCCGCGTGGCCTCAGCGAGCGCGTCCGCGTAGGAGGCACCCGTGGACTCCATCGCGTCCAAAATAAAGTTGGTGGTGCCGTTGACAATGCCGGAAATGCGTTGAATCTGGTCGCCCGCGAGCGAACGACGAAGCATTCCCACGACCGGGATGGCGGCAGCCACTGCAGCCTCGAAGTAGAGGTCCACGCCAGCGTTATCGGCAGCTTCTGCCAGCTCGTCCGCATGAGCAGCCACCAGCGCCTTGTTCGCGGTAACCACAGACTTACCAGCATTCAGCGCAGCCAGCACGAGCTCGCGGGGGAAATCGATACCGCCGATGACCTCGACAACCAAGTCGATGTCGTCGCGCATGACTAGGGCCTTCGCATCGTCGGTGAGCAGATCCTTCGGCACACCAGGACGCAGCTTATTTTTATTCTGCACGGCGACGCCCCGGATTTCTGCGGGACCGCCAATGCGGTGGGCAAAGGCATCAGCGTTTTCCCCCAGCAGGCGGAAGACCTCGGCACCAACGGTGCCGAAACCAAGCAGCGCGATGCCTACAGCTTCGCCTTCGCCTTTACCAGTGCGGCTCTTGGTCTGTGAAGTCATATCGTCCCTTAATCTTTGGTAGTTAAATTGCTACCCACACTATACGGAACGAGCTGTCTAGTTTTTGCGCTTCCAGAAGATTCTTTTGCTCAACAGTTAAAAGCGGTGAATTTAATCAATTTCAAGGGCCATTAGGTCCTCGACTGTCTCGCGACGCAGCATCAGACTAGCCTCACCATCGCGCACGGAGACCACGGCCGGGCGCAGCGCGCCGTTGTAGCGCGAGGCCATCATGTACTGATAGGCGCCGGTGGTGGCGAAGGTCAGCAGATCCCCTGTCTTAATGTCGCCCGGCAGCTTGCGTTCACTAACCAAGATGTCACCGGACTCGCAGTGGAAGCCCACCACGCGGGAATCCACTGGCTCACCTTGAGTCAACCGGTTAACCACACGCACGTCATATTCCGACTCATAGAGCGCGGGGCGGATATTATCCGACATTCCGCCATCGACTGAGAGATAACGGCGCATCGGCAGCTCGGCCTTGCCGGTCTCTACGTCTTTGACGGTGCCCACCGAGTACACGGTTACCGCAGAGGCGCCGACCAGCGAGCGGCCCGGCTCGACCAGAACGAAAGGCGCATCGATGCCCAGTTCGCGAGCGGTGCGCTCCACTGCGGCAAGCAGATCTTGGGCCAGCTTGGCGACGTCGAGAGCTTCCTCGTACTCCATGTATGGAATGCCGAAACCGCCGCCCAGGTCGAGCTCCTTGAGCGCTACCCCCAGCTCGGTATGAATGCGCTTATAGAGCGAAAGCACGCGTTCGGCGGCCAATTTAAAGCCATCAGCATTGAAAACAGACGAACCCACGTGACAGTGCAGCCCCACCAGCTCCAAGTTTTCAGCTTCCAGAGCTGCCTTAGAGGCACCAAATGCCGCACCCGTGGCCAGGGAGATGCCGAACTTTTGATCCTCATGCGAGGTTGCGATGAATTCGTGGGTGTGGGCGTCGACGCCGGGCTTGACGCGAATCATGACTGGCTGAACACGGCCGGCCGCACGCGCGATTTCATCAAGCTGCGCCAGTTCACCTTCGTTGTCGAGCACGACGTGCGCTACACCATTGTCCACACACAGCTGTAGGTACTCGCGCTCCTTGTTGTTGCCGTGCGCGGTCATGCGCTCCGGCGGGAAACCAGCTGCCAGGGCTACCTTGGCCTCATTGAGGGAAGCCACGTCAAGACATAGGCCTTCCTCGGCCACCCACTTCACGACGCGCTTGGTCAAAAATGCCTTCGATGCGTAGTGCACGTGCTCAGGCCCGCCGAAAGCACGTGCCATGTCGCGGCAACGAGAGCGGAAATCGTCCTCATCGAAGACATAGAGCGGCGTGCCGTATTCCTGCGCGAGCTCTGTAAGTGGCAGGCCGGCGATGGTGACCACGCCATCGTCCTGGCGCTTAGCGTTGCGTGGCCAGACGTGGGCTGGAAGCTGGTTGAAATCCATCTACATCTTCTCCGGGGCGCTGACGCCCACCATGGTCAGAGCGTTGGAGAGGACCTGACGTGCGGCGTCGGCAAGCGCGAGGCGTGCGATATGGATTGGCTGCGTTGTCTCGTCCGCCTTCGGCAGCACCTGGCACTGGTCGTAGAAGCGGTGGAACACAGCCGCCAACTCCTCGGCAAAGCGGGCGATGCGGTGCGGCTCGCGCAAGGTCGCTGCGGTGGAGACAACCTCAGGGAACTCGCCCAGAGTGCGAATGAGATCGCCTTCCTTCTCGTGTGTGAGAAGCGCAAGATCTGCATCTGCCATAGCCGCGGCGTCAAGGCCCAGCTCTTGCGCCTTGCGCAGGATGGAGCAGATGCGCGCGTGGCCGTACTGAACGTAGTAAACAGGGTTATCGGAGGACTGGGAAGCCCACAGGCCCAGGTCGATGTCGATGGACTGATCCACGGAAGAACGCACCAGGGAGTAGCGTGCGCCATCGACGCCGATGGCCTCGACGAGATCGTCGAGGGTGATGACGGTGCCGGCACGCTTGGACATCTTTACTGCCTGACCGTCACGCAGGAGGTTGACCATCTGGCCGATGAGTACCTCGACTTGCTCTGGGTTATAGCCCATGGCGGCGGCGGCCGCGCGCAGGCGGGCGATGTAACCGTGGTGATCCGCGCCCAGCATGTATATGGCCAGATCGTGGCCGCGGTCGAACTTGTCAGCTACATAAGCAATATCACCAGCGATGTAGGCAGCATCGCCATCGGACTTGATAACCACGCGGTCCTTGTCATCGCCGTAGTCGGTGGACTTCAGCCACCATGCACCATCTTCGAAGTAGAGCTTTTCGTTGTCCTTCAGGTGAGCGACGGCCTTTTCGACTGCGCCGGACTCGAAAAGCGAGTTCTCGTGGAAGTAGACGTCGAAGTCAACGCCAAACTCGTGGAGAGAATCCTTGATGTGCGCGAACATCATCTCCACGCCGGAGGCGCGGAACTTCTCGCGGACCTCGTCCTCAGAGCCTTCCAGTGCGTTCGGGACCTGCTCGACAACCTTGGCCGCAATCTCCTGGATGTAGTCTCCGCCGTAGCCATCTTCCGGGGTCGGCTCGCCCTTGGCCGCAGCAACGAGGGAGTTGGAGAAACGGTCGATCTGGCGACCGTGATCGTTGAAGTAGTACTCGCGAGTAACCTCAGCTCCCGACGCCTCGAGCACACGACCCAGGGAGTCACCTACTGCTGCCCAGCGGGTGCCGCCCAGGTGGATTGGGCCGGTGGGGTTCGCAGAAACGAACTCCAGGTTGATCTTCTGATCTTTATAAGCATCATTGTGGCCATAAGAAGTGCCAGCCTCGCGAACCTGGCTGACGATTGCGCCCTGCGCGGCAGCAGCCAGACGGATGTTCAAAAATCCAGGGCCGGCAATCTCCGCGACGTCGATAGCGGCGTTTTCTGCCAGCGCCTCAGCGAGCCAGGTGGCCAGATCACGCGGATTCACGCCAGCCTTCTTGGCTACCTGCAGGGCCAAGTTGGTGGCGTAGTCACCGTGCTCGGGATTACGCGGACGCTCCACGGTCACGGTCTCAGGAAGGACGGCGGTGTCGAGCTCGTGTTCGCTCAATACAGCGACTGCGGTCTCTTTAATAAGCACAGAAAGATCTACGGGATTCATAGCGTCAAAGTCTATCGTCCCGCGCTGACATGAGCAGCATCAGGCACGCATTGGGGCCTTTTATAACAGCAAGCAACTTGTGTGACATTTGCCCCTTATTGCGAAACTGTCGCGAGAAGGCTCGCTCAAGATTTAGGCTTTTAGGAAGACTAAGTATTAAATAAAACACTCGTTTTCCTTCTAGAGACTTGGGTAACTATGAACACCTTCCAAATATCGACGGATGCCATCGGCGGTAGCCTTGGCCTTTCCGCTGCCGTAGCGACGCTACCGCTTATCGCCTTCTTCATCATGTTGCTGGGTTTTAAGGCCCGCGCACACACCTCGGGCGCAGTTGCCCTCGCCGTCGCACTCCTCATCGCCACCTTCGGCTTCGATATGGCAGCAGGCATGGCCTTTTCCTCCGCGGTGCGCGGCGGCCTGTTTGGCCTGCTTCCCATCGTCTGGGTCATCATCACCGCCATTTGGTTCTACGAGATCACCGTAGCTTCCGGCCGGTTTGAGGATCTGCGCAAGACCTTCGACTTGCTTGGCGAAGGCGATATCCGCATCCAGGCCATCCTCATCGCGTTCTGCTTCGGCGGCCTCCTCGAAGCCCTGGCAGGCTTCGGTGCTCCGGTAGCGATTACCGCAACGATGATTCTGGCATTGGGTGTCAAACCACTGAAGGCTGCCACCACCGTCCTTATTGCCAATACCGCGCCCGTTGCCTTCGGCGCCGTGGGTATCCCCGTTACCACCGCGGGTGAAGTTGGCGGCCGCACCGCGGAGCAGACCGCCGATATTGCGGGCCTGATTTCCTTGCAGGTCCTGCTAATCGCAGCCGCAGTTCCATTTTTCATCCTCTTTATCCTGGACGGTATGCGCGGCGTCAGGGAGGCAGCCCCGGCCGCCGCAGTCATCGGCGTCTCCTTCGCCATCGCCCAGTGGGCCGCGGCCAACTTCTTTGCCTACCAGCTGACTAACGTCGTGGCCTGCATCGTTTCCCTGGGCTGCGCATTCGTATTCCTGCGCATGTGGAAGCCAAAGGGCGTTGCCGAACTGCGTCAGCGCATGGAGATCCCAGCGCAGGAGGAAGTCACCGATCTTTCCGGCGTCCGCATCTGGATGGCGCTGCTTCCCTACGCCGTGGTTACCGCAGTCTTTGCGCTTGCCACTGCCGTGCCCAAGCTCTTTGGTTTCTGGAAGATTAAGTTCGCCTGGCCGGGCCTGGATGGCACAGTCCTTGACTCTGCCGGCAAGGCAATGGACACCTCGTTCAGCTTCAACGTCTTTGGCAATCCCGGCACCTTGCTGCTGATTTCTGGACTAATCGTGGCAATCATCTTCTGGATTTTCAACGATGGCGGCCACTACCATTTGGCAAAGTCCGCGCCGCTTGCCAAGTTTGGCGAGGTTTGCGCCCGCATGAAGTTCTCGGCGCTTACGATTATCTTGGTCCTCGCCTTGGCTTACACCATGAACTACTCCGGCCAGACCATCTCTATTGGTGAGTTCGTGGCGTCGGCAGGCGGCATCTTCGCACTCTTCGCACCCGCCCTGGGCTGGATTGGCACGGCCGTTACCGGCTCGGATACCTCGGCCAACGCTCTCTTTGCTAACCTCCAAGTCACCGCCGCCGAGCGCATCTCCGTCAATCCAGACCTCATGCTTGCTGCTAACACCGCCGGCGGCGTGGTGGGCAAGATGATTTCCCCGCAGTCCCTGGCCATCGCCGCAACGGCCGTCAAGATGGAAGGCGAGGAATCCCGCATCCTGAAGGCCGTGGTGGGCTACTCTCTGGCCTTCCTAGCCACGGTCTGCATCATCGTGTTCCTAATGACCAACGTGCTGGGCTTCCTGGTTCCATAGCCGCAATTTTCAAAGCCAAAAAGTCGCCGCACCTACCCGGTTATTAAGTGTGGCGACTTTTGTATACCCCCAAAAGGTTTGAACTTGCCAGTGACGCATCACTCACTTGGCGCCGCAGATCGGACTTTGACAAAAGACGTGCGTCCATCTGTGCACGTGAGCAATTTCGCAACACTAGTGTTGTGAAATAACCCCAGTTAAACAGGCCTTTTTCGACAGAATATCTGCGGAGTTATCGGTAGTATTTATTCCACAACGAAAAACGTTTGCCTGAGCCTCCTGCATCCAGCTCATCGGAGGCAAACTTGGGCAGTAAAAGGAGCGCAAAGTATGCGAATTGCACTATTTTCCACGTGCATTGGTGACGCCCTCTTCCCGGACGCACACAAAGCAACCGCACTAATCCTCTCCCGCTTGGGCCATGAAGTGGTCTTCCCGGAAGAGCAGACCTGCTGCGGACAGATGCATATCAATACCGGTTATCAGAAGGAAACCCTAGGGATGATCCGCAGCTATGCGGACGCCTTCGCGGATCCTTCCATTGACTACGTAGTCTCCGCTTCTGGCTCCTGCGTCGGCGCAGTCCGCGAACAGCACGTCAAGATTGCTGACCGCTTCGGTACCTCCGCCGACGTCGACGGAGCCAAGATTGCTTCCCAGAAGACCTTGGACCTCCCGGAGTTCTTGGTCGACATCGAGCAGCGCACCGACTTAGGTGCCTTCTTCCCACATAAGGTCACCTACCACGCTTCCTGCCATGGCCTGCGCTTTTTGAAGTTGGGTGACCGCCCGTACCAGCTGCTGAGCAAGGTCGAAGGCATCGACCTCGTGCCGCTAGAAAACGTGGAAGAGTGCTGTGGCTTCGGCGGTACCTTCTCTATTAAGAATCCTGAGGTCTCCCAGGCCATGGTCTCGGACAAGACCCGCCACGTAAAGGACACCGAGGCTGAGTACTTGACCGGCGGTGACTCTTCCTGCCTGATGAACATCGGCGGCGCCCTCTCCCGCCAGCGCAGTGGCGTGCGCGTTATCCACATGGCCGAAATCCTGGCTTCCACCAAGGAGCACCCATGGACCCCTGATACGGCCGCATATTCCAAGGAGAAAATGCTCTAATGACTTCCTTCCTCGATACCACCCCACCGCGGGCGCCCGAAGGCTACGGCAACCTGCGCGGCAGCAAGGCATTCGTGCCGCTGGCACACGTCGGACTGAACAACGCTACGCAGCGCCACAACCTGTACCACGCCACCACCACGATTCGCAATAAGCGCGCCAACGCCGTCGAAGAGCTACCGGATTGGCAGCAACTGCGTGACGCTGGCTCCGCCCTCAAAGAGGACGTGGCAGCCCGGATGCCAGAGCTCCTCCTCCAGTTTGAGGAAGAGGTAACCAAGCGCGGCGGAATTGTTCACTGGGCCCGCGACGCCAAGGAAGCCAACGAGATCATCGAGGGACTTATCCGCGAGACCGGTGAGACCGACGTCGTCAAGGTCAAGTCCATGGCAACCCAGGAAATCGGCCTGAACGAGCACCTCGAGTCTGTAGGGATCAATGCCCGCGAAACCGACCTGGCTGAGCTCATCGTTCAGCTGGGCGAGGATAAGCCCTCCCACATCCTGGTTCCAGCCATCCACCGCAACCGTGCCGAAATCCGTGACATCTTCGTCAACAAAATGCCGCACACGGATGAATCCCTAAAGGCTGAGCCAGCCGAACTCGCGGAGGCTTCTCGTATCTTCCTGCGCGAGCAGTTCATGAAGGCCAAGGTCGCCATCTCCGGCGCGAACTTTGGTGTCGCAGAAACCGGCACCATCAATATCGTGGAGTCTGAGGGCAACGGCCGCATGTGCCTTACCCTGCCGGAGACCCTGATTACCGTGATGGGCATCGAAAAGCTCGTGCCAAAATTCCAAGACCTTGAGGTCTTCCTGCAGCTTTTGCCGCGTTCTTCCACGGCAGAGCGTATGAACCCGTACACCTCGATGTGGGCGGGCATAACTGAAAACGATGGACCGAAGAACTTCCACCTCGTGCTGCTGGATAACGGCCGTACCGCGGCACTATCCAGTCCAATCGGCCACCAGGCACTCAAGTGCATCCGCTGCTCCGCGTGCCTGAACGTATGCCCAGTCTACGAACGCGCCGGCGGCCACGCCTACGGCTCGGTCTACCCAGGCCCCATCGGCATCTCCATTACCCCGCAGCTAACCGGTATCAAGGACCACCACGATCCTTCCGCCAGCCTGCCTTATGCATGCTCCCTGTGTGGACGCTGCGACGAGGTTTGCCCGGTGAAGATTCCGCTTTCTGAGGTCATCCTGGAGAACCGCCACCAAAAAGTCACCAACGCTACCCCGCCGGTGGAATCCAAACTGTTTAGCGCGGTTCAGCTCGTGTGGGGCCACCCAAAGGTCTGGAACCAGATCACCCACATGGTTGCCCTCGGCCGCGTATTGGGCGGTTTCAACGGCGTCATCGATAACTTGCCTTTGTTCCTCTCCGGCTGGTCCGACGCCCGCGATACTGCAGTCCCCCCGAAGAAGTCTTTCCGTCAGTGGTTTGACTCCGATGAAGCTAAAGAATTGCTCGCCCAGGCCAAGAAGGAGGGCATCAAGTGAGTACCGCCAAAGAAGAGATCCTGAAGCGCATTCGCACCGCGCAGAAGCAGGCAGGCCTGTCTGAACACGTCGACATCCCGCGTGAGTACGAAACGCAGGGCACGCTAAACGCGGATGAGCTGCGTGACATGCTGGTTGACCGCCTTGAGGATTACAAGGCGGAGGTCCACGTCACGGATGAAGTTTCTCTGGCCCAGACCATCTCGCAGGTCTTCACGGACAAGGATTGTTCTACGGTGACCTATGCACAGGGCATGGACACCGCGCTTATCGACGCCATCACCTCCGACGTCACATTAACCGCCGACGATCCCACGTCTGACCCGCGCGAGCTGGATACTGTCGACGCCGTGCTCACCGAGTCCCACGTAACTTCCGCACAGACCGGCACCATCGTGTTGGAGGCGGGCCCGCTGTGCGGCCGCCGCGCTCTCACGCTGGTCCCAGACCGCCATGTATGCATCGTACGCAAGGAGCAGGTGGTCTACGGCGTGCCGGAGATGGTCTCGCGCATCAATCCGGACTTCCCAGCAACCTGGATTTCCGGCCCGTCTGCTACTTCCGATATTGAGCTCTCCCGCGTCGAGGGCGTGCACGGTCCACGCGATCTCATAGTCATCATCGTGAAGTAAGGCTCGTATGCGGAACTCACCCCGCATTAGCTTCTAACTACTGGCATGCGCTAGAATCACACCGTTGATATCTGGCGCATGCCACCTATCATTTGCCTCCGTAGCTCAGCGGATTAGAGCATCGGTTTCCGGTACCGAAGGTCGCAGGTTCGATCCCTGTCGGGGGCACAATTTCTCCCTTCGCTTGCTCGGCGTTCAACCCGGCAGGCGAGGGTTTCAGCTTCGTATCCACATTTTCCATTTCTTGCAGCTTCCAGAAATCTCTAGCGCATCGCCGTCGCTCGATATTAGGAATTCCCCCCTACCACTCGAAGTCAAAGAATCATTCCTAAGAATGATCCCGCGGGCTGTAAGGTCAGGGCCATGGAATCAACATCTCGCCCCACGCGGGCCTACCTCTCGTTTCTCGCGGTCGCGTTAGCGTTCTTCGTGGTGCCGGGGATTGTGGGCGCGGCTCTTAGTGGGAATACAGCGACTGTGACCATGCTGGTGCTACTGCCAGTGATGGCGTTGGCATTGGGCATGCTGGATGGCCGGCTCTTCCGCTATACGCTGTCCTTTCCGCTCATTGCGGCCTTTATGTTTTGGCTTTCTACCAAGGTCTACTACAACACCGGTACGTGGATTTACGCAGTTGAGGTCGTCCTGCTTGCGTGGTTGGGCAGCTGGTTAACCGGAAGGAAGGCCTAGGTCATGGAAACGTGGATTCTGAACCATCCTGAGACGGGAAGGCTCGAGGTCATGGTCGGCCCCGATGTGGAGTTTGCTGCAGCTTATGAAAACTGGCCGCAAGAACCGAGCGAGCAAGAATACACCGCCCTAGACGCCAACATGCCGCTTAAAGATAGAATCCGGGCATTCATTGATAATCCACCTATTCGCGTGCAAGTTTGCCGCGATGGCGAAGTCCTTGGAAGGTACACCTCGTTGTCTTCGGCGCGAGTGGCACTAAAACAAATCGATACCGACGAGCTACGCAGCTTAGAGCTTGTCAACCGCACGAAGCCGCACCTCAAGCTGCACGCGAATGCTCTCGACGAGTTGCTCGAGGTGACATATCACAACGGCTCAGAGGTGGTCGAATTCGAGCCACCAGCTGGCAGCCGGGGTGCGCGGCGTCGCGAAGCAATGGAGCAAAGCCCCGTTAAACGCGTGGCCTATCCTCTTCTTGCAGGCCTTGGTAAAGGCGGTTGGGCGTTGGCCGTTATCGTGCTCGGCCCAATCCTGCGCAAGCTGTTGGACTTGCTGCCTATCCCCGACATCGACTGGCCAGATCTGCCAGACCTCCCCGAGCTTCCCCAAATCCATCTGCCGACGATCAGCATAGATTGGCCAGGCATCAACTGGCCGAACATCGATTTCCCTGACCTCCCGGCGCTGCCCGAGTGGATGGTTTTCTTGCTCGACAACTCGAAAGTGTGGGTGCCCATCGTCATCGGTATCGTCATCGGCGTGATATCCATCCGCAACCACAAAAAGTCCGAACAGCATAAGAGGCAATGGCAGGACAGCGGCGAAGATACGAGAAAAGAAAATCCTCAGCATTAATACGCGGGCGCGCATAAGCTGGTGTTAAAGACCCATAATCCCTACAAGGAGGTACCTGACATGTCAGATCTGCGCACCGACCATGGCCCGAACCCTTATGTTCTCAACATCGAAGAGACCACCCTGGCTAACGATGCTTTCCGTGACACCCTGTGGACCGGCCAATACCTGCAGATGACCGTCATGTCTATTCCTGCCGGCGGCGAAATCGGCGCGGAGGTCCACGATGACCATGACCAGTTCCTGCGCCTCGAGTCCGGCCAGGGCCGCATCATGATTGGTGAAGACAAGGACAACCTAGACATCGACCAGGTAGTCGAAGACGACTTTGCTATCTTCGTACCAGCTGGCAAGTGGCACAACTTCGTCAACGAGGGCTCCGAGCCGGCAAAGCTCTACTCCATCTACGCCGCACCGGATCACGTTAAGGGCACCATCCACGAGACCAAGGAAGACGCGGACAACGATCCGAACGAGCAGCACTAATTGCGGCAGGCTTTTAAAACGACAAAATGGCGGTCCAGAAGATGGGCCGCCATTTTAATATTTAGCTATTGAGCTTTGAGTTCTCCAAGTACTACTTGATGAACGGGTTTACGATCTCCTGGGTGATGTCCAGGGTGCCGTGCTCGATGTAGAACATGCCGAGGAACATAGCGGTAACGAGAACGAAAACCAGGAGCATGTTCGGGATCCACTGGACGAACACAGATACCCAGCCGTCAGCCTTGTCACGTGCAGCTGCTTCGCGCTGTTCCTGTGCCTCGTATTCGTTCATAATCCGTTGTTTCCTTTCACTGCGCCTTGTACTCCCTAGGCACACCTCGCCTAGCAAGAGTAATCACTGGCACTAACCTTAGCAGTAGATCGTTATGAATTTGTAGTTATCCACCGTTTGATTGACACCATTGCGGCCTGTTTTAAATACCAGGATCCTCGTTGTTTTCGAGGGCGTCGACAAAAGCGTCCCTATCAGCGAACATGCGGTTGATATCGGCTTCTTCGCCAACAATCCAGTGGCCGCCTTCCTCGTCAAAGGTAATTGCAGCGTCTGGAAAATTCTCCAAGGCGGCGTCCATAGCAGCCACCTGTTCTTCCGTAGCAATTCCCTCGAGGTGAGCTTCTGGGGCACCCAGGTCATCGAGAACAGTGATGTTGTAGTGCGGGTACTGGCGCTTAGGGTGCTCGAAGAGCTCTTGTCCCATCATGGTGGTGTCTCCTTTTGGGCTACATATGAGTTTGACTGTGGCGCTAAGCCACATGATAGGTCAGCTTTGGTCGTGTTTTGGCCGGCAACCTTGCAAGCCTAAACCTGAGGCTCTGCTTGACCGTGCAGAAGTTCGTCGGGTACGAATCCCTCGTAGCCAGGGACGTTCTTTACTGCTAGCACCCCTTTGAAGAAGTTAACCAACGAGGGAACATCTTCCTCGCTTAGGTGATCAAAGACAAGACGGCGCACGGACTCGACGTGCTCAGGCACGGCGCGCTCGAGGCGGGTAAAACCGTCATCCGTTATCTTTACCACCACGCCGCGGGCATCGCCGACGCTCTTGCACTTGGTGACGAGCCCGCGCTTTTCCATGCGCGTTACTTGGTGGGATGTGCGGGAACGGTCCCAATCCAGCTCGGCACACAGCTCGCGCAGGCGCATCTGATGGTCTTTTTGCTCGGACAACGTCACTAGGACGGCGAACTCAGAAGCAGAGACTTCCCCACCGGACATGAGAGTTTCTTCCATGCCGCGATTGATCTTGCGGATGGATCCAAGAAGCAGGCGCCAAAGCTCCTGTTCCTCCTCGTTAAGCCAGCGGGTTCCCGTAGTCATGCAAATAACAGTACACACTGGCTTTACTGAGAAAAACTAAACCTTCAGCGCGTCCATGGCAAGCTCCGTGCGCTCCGGTACACGCGCGTATCGCTGCGGCATACATGTAAGCACGAGCACCTGCGAATGCTTGCCTACCTGGGCGAAGAGCGTCGACATCAGGTTCAGGCGTGTCGAGTCGGTAGAGCCCAGCGCATCGTCCACGATGACGGGCACACCGGACTCTTGAACGAGCCCGGCGATAGCAAACCGTGTAAGGATGGCCAGCTGCTCCTTCGCGCCGCCGGAAAGCGAACCCATATCAATGGTTTGGCCGTTGCGGCTACGCGCGGTGACAACGAGCTCCTCGGAGAGCTCGAAGTCGACGTCACCGCCGAAGACGGTGCGCGCGAGAGCATTAAGCTTTGTCACGAAAGGCGCGGCGTAGCGCTGGCGCGCAGCATCGCGATGCTTAAGCAACAGCTCCCGCAGATAGCGGGCAGCATTTGCACGCTTTTCGACGGCCGCGAGTACCTCCCGTGAGATTTCTAGCTCGGCGCTGGCTGCAGCCAGGCGTTCGGCCACACCAGAGTGCATCTCGATTCGGCCGACATATTCGCGCATGTCGCCGTCGGCACTCAAAATTGCGTTGTTCAGGCTACGTACCTGTTCCTCCGCGCCCTTGTGCAGAGCAAAGACCGTATCGACGTCGATGGCGCTTAGTTCTCGCAGGCGTTCGCGCTGCTGCTCCAGCTGCACCTTCGCCGCATGGAGAGCCTCTTCAACGTCTGCATCCGTTGCTGCATCGCGGGCGTTACGCAAAGCTTCCTCAGCTGCAGCATACTGGTTGGCAGCGGATTCATGCCGCGCCGTCGCCGCAGCCAGCTGCGTGGCTGCCTGACTATCTCGGTACGGGGCCAGCTCCTTTTCCGCCATGGTGACTTCGCTGCGCGCGGCCTCCTCAGCAGCCTCGGCACTGGACAAGTCGAGTGCTTCCTCAGATACGTCCGTGCCCTCGTGCTCGCGAGGCTCTTCAAAGTCCGCTGACTGTGCGGCATATTTTGCTTCGAGCTCGCCAAGGTCGTCGGTGCCCAAGGCCGCCTTGAATTCGCGCTGAGCTTGTACGACGGCGCGCTGCTTTTCCAAGAATTCCTCGCGCAGCTTCTGTGCTGCAGCGAGGTCTTCGCAGCCAGCGTCTTCAAGCAGTTGCGCAAGGCGCGTGCGCGCCTGTGCCACGGTGTCGGCCGAGGTATCACCGGCTGCTGCTTGATAAGTTGCCTGAATCTTGCCGAATGCAAACTTCATGCCATCGCGTAGCTGGATGGTTTGTGTGTTGTCGTCGGTTTGTTGGACTTCGCCGTCGACCTCGAACTCGCCTTCACCGCTGATGACCAGCTTGGCAGCGGCTGCGGCAAAAACGCGTTCTTGGACCTGGACTTCGTTAGCGGCTTGCTCGATGTCTTTGAGGTTTGCAACCTCTGGTGCTTGAGCTACCTCGGCGCGGCGGTCAGCTAGTTCTTTGTCGAGCTTGCCTAGGTGTTC
Source organism: Corynebacterium sp. HMSC076D02 (assembly GCF_001813815.1). Lineage (NCBI taxonomy): Bacteria > Bacillati > Actinomycetota > Actinomycetes > Mycobacteriales > Corynebacteriaceae > Corynebacterium > Corynebacterium sp. HMSC076D02. The sequence goes on along the minus strand of NZ_KV814065.1, from coordinate 269,847 downwards.
AAGGCGCTCGCCAAGGGCCTCCCGCTCCTTCTTCTTGTGCGCCTTTCGCGCGTATTGGAGGTTGGCGCGTGCCTTCTCATAGGTTTGATTTGCGCGCTCGAGCTTTTCCTCGAGCGCGCTGCGGGCTTCTTTCTCATCTTCGACGCTCGCGCTAAGTTCTTCGACCTTGGTGGCTAAAGCCGCAAGATTCGCAGCGGCCCTGGAAACCTCCTCCACCGCGCTGCGGCGGCGTTCAAGTGCTTCTTTCTTGGCTTCCACATCTGCCGCAGCGCGGTCAACCACTTCGCGCTGGGCTTCGATCTTTTCGAGGGCAGCGCGGGCCTCAACAACGTCCTTTTCGCGCTCGGCTAGTTCTGCCTGTGCTGCAGGCAATGCTTCCTCGGCGTCGCGCTTGGCAAGTTGTGCAGCCTCGTGCTTGACCACGACATCGTCAAGCTGGCGTAATGCTTCCGTGGCCTCATTGTGCGCAAGTTCTGCCGCGTTGTAGCGCTCTTGGGCATCCTTTAGTTCTTTAGCCGGCTGCCCGGTGCGCGCGGTGAAGTATTTTTCGTATTCCTTCTGCACGCGATTGACCAGCTCAGAGTCTTCCGCGGCCGCGGTATCCATACCGCTGGCTTCTTCCAAGGCATTCGTCACCGAAGGAATACCCACGGCAGCCACGCCGGAGCCTAGGTCATCCTGGCGGAGGAACAGAGCGTCAAGGAGCTGGCGGTCAAGATGCTCGTTCAAGATGCGATCCAGCTCGTCATCGGCCTCGCCGCCAGTAAATTGCGCCGCACGCGGTGCTAGAACGCGCAGTTCAGACATCTTTTTCTTGAGCCAGCGCTTGTGGATGCGGAAGTGATACGGCCCCACGGTGACCTCAAGCTCTACCTCAGGGCCCGCATCTCGGTCCACCGGTTTGAGCGCCTTAATCTTCTTAGCGGCACCCGTGTGCTTTTCCGTCAGCACGGTATCGATGGCTTCCACGATGGTGGACTTGCCGGCCTCGTTCTCACCGTGGATGACCACGACGCCGGTCTCCGGCAGCTGTTCGATACGCAGATGCTCGACGCCGCGGACGTTCCAGATTTCCAAGCTGTGTAGACGCATCATGGCTTTAAGCCTCCTTCACGCTGAGACGGAACAACAGGTTGGCTGCGTCGCGGGCTACAGGGTCCTCCAGGTTTTCCACCAACTCCGCCAAGGCATCAGCGGCGAAGCCGGAAAGCTCAAGACTGGCAAGTTCCTCCTCATCGGGAGCAAGGTGCAAGTCCATGGTTCGCTCACGCGGGCGCAGCGAGGCGAAGACCGGCTCGAGCTCGGCCAAGCCTTGCTCCAAACGCGCTTGGGCGCCCAACCCCACCGTGCCGCGCAAGCCATACTTCACTGCGGTACGGGACTTATTCGGCATGTCATCGAGAACAGTGAGGAAGCGCTCGACATCCTCGTCGGAGTTGACGTCTGCCGCCACCGCGCGAAAAGCCCAGCGGCCGATGTGGTGCGGGGTGACCTCAACCTGCCCATTGTCGATTACCACGACCAGTGCATTGCCGGAATCGCGCTCGCGGTCATCAAAAGCGGTGGTCTCCGGGCTGCCGGAGAACCAGACGCGCCCCGATTGCCCCAAGGCCTGCGTGGAGTGAGTATCTCCCAGAGCCAGGTAGTCGATGACGCCCTCAGAAATCTGGTTTTCAACAAACTTTAAGTCAATAACGTCAGCCTCAGACTCGCGTGCTTCCACTTGCCCGTGGCCCACGGCGATGCGCACGCCGTCGTAAGGCTCGAGCGGGGCGAGCGCTGCCTGCACGAGGTCATAGTTTGCGCGCTTGGAGAGATACGGGGCGCCGACAATCTCTACTCCTTCGCGCACCTCAATCGGGGTGGAATCCGCGATGACGTGGACGTTGTCCGCAAAAGGCTTGCGCAGGATGGAATCCGCCACGAGCGGATCGTGGTTGCCGGGCAACAGATAAACAGGCACCGGCAGATTACGAAAGGCCTCCTTGGCGCGCCCCAAGGTGGCCTTGCTGAGCGAATTATGCTCAAATACGTCACCTGCCACCACGATGAATTCCGCACCGGTTTCCGCGGCTAATTCGCCGAGCCTGACAACGGCCGCCTCACGGTCATCGTTGAAGCGCACCTGGGCCTCGCCCTCGAGGAACCAGCGGGTCATGCCTAACTGAAAGTCCGAGGTATGGATGAAGGTCACCATGGATGAAACTCTCCCCTTTTGAAGTCTCCGGCAGCAGGTACTAAGCCCTTATGCCTATTGGTGAGTCAGATGATAGTAAAGGTCCTCGACATCAGAGACCGCGCGAAGCAAATCTATGTTCGTATGGCTGACGGCGCGCATGGCCTTACGCAGCAGATCTGGGTCAGAGTCATCGACTGCCGGTGCCACTTTCGGGCGCGGCATATCGGGCAACTGCCGGCCTTCCCAAAACAGCTCGTTGCGCTCTTCGGGGCTGAGGCTGCTACCGGAAAAACTGTCCTGGGAGACATTTTTCGCCTGCTCCATCACAGCCTGCTCGAGGCGCGCAAAGTCCAAGCCACGCAGGGCAAAGATTACCGAGGGATCGGCATCCATGCGCGCCGCCAGCCGGTCGGCCACGGCAACCACGTGCTTGCACACGTACTCGGGGTCCGGGCAGGTGCATGAAAACCGCATATCGGCTGGGTCTTGCGCAATGAGAATGTCGAGCGCTTCCTCACTGAGCAGGCCGTCGCGTGCGTTCGCGATCGAGTTCGGCGTGCGGGCAAACATTTGGCTCAGCTCCGCCACGTCATCGTTGGTGCGATACGGCACCTGCAACAACACGGTGAAAGGCTCGTTCTGGGAACCGGCAACCTTGCCGTGTACTGCGCCGTTGCGCACGTCCAGGCCCACCACATGACCGCCGTTGGCGTACTGGCGTCCACGGGTAATGCGCCCGGAATCGGCCTCCTTGTTCACGAAGGAGACGATGCGCGTTGCCGCAGGAGCCATGCTGCGCACGCGAGAGACGCGGCCGGCCTCCTCCGGCGTGCTCACGCGTTTGCGCGCGCCGAAGTTGGCATAGATGACGTTGTCGTGTTCCTCAGACTTAGTATGCTGCGCCATTAGTCAGCCTCCCTGTAGCTCATCAGCTGTGCCAACTGCTCCGGATCCAGCTCGGTTAGCCAGCCTTCGCCCTCGCCTACCACGGCGCCGGCCAGGTGCGTCTTGCCGTCCAAAATGTCCTGGATGGATTCCTCGAGCGTGCCCGCAGTAATCATCTTGTAGACCTGCACGTTGCGTTGCTGACCAATGCGGAAGGCACGGTCGGTCGCCTGGTTTTCCACGGCGGGATTCCACCAGCGATCCATGTGCACGACAATCGACGCCGCGGTCAGGTTCAGGCCCGTGCCGCCTGCCTTGAGCGAGAGGATCATCGCCGGCGGCCCGTCCGGCGCCTGGAATTCCTCCACCATTCGGTCACGACGGTTCTTTGTCACCCCACCGTGCAGGAACGGGATGTCCCTGCCCAGCTGCTGGGTGAGATAAGGCTGCAAAAGGTCGCCGAAGGCCTTGTACTGGGTAAAGATGAGGATGCGTTCTTCGCTTTCTACAGCTTGGTCCACAATCCGCATCAGCTCTTCGACCTTGCCCGAGCGGTGCTTTCCCTTAATGGTGATGGCGGAGCCATCGCCCAGATAGTGTGCCGGATGGTTGCAGATCTGCTTGATGCGAGTCAGCGAGGCCAACACCAGGCCGCGGCGCGACATGCCCTCACGTACCTCCAAGGCCTTTTGCACGTCGTCAACAAGCGCCTTGTACAACGCCGCCTGCTCGGCCGTCATCGCCACGGTGATGATCTGCTCCGATTTCTCTGGCAGGTCATCGATGATGTTCGGATCCGTCTTGAGACGGCGCAGGATAAACGGCGCTGTCAGCTGGCGCAGGCGCTCGGCCATGGTCTCGTCGTTTTCACGCTCGATGGCCTTGGCAAAATGATTACGGAAGAAGGACGCGCTGCCCAGAACGCCGGGATTGCAGAAATCCAGGATGGAGCGCATCTCCGACAAACGGTTTTCCACCGGCGTGCCGGTCAACGCGATACGGTGGCGCGAAGGCAGCGAGCGCACCGCCTTCGAGGAACGCGTCGCGGCATTCTTAATCGCCTGTGCCTCATCGAGCACCACGCGGTCCCATTCCACCTTGCCCAAGGTAAGGAAGTCACGGCCGACTGTTCCGTAGGAGGTGATGACGAGGTCTGCCTTCTCCGCGGCTTTGATGAGTGCTTCATCCTTGAGGCGATCCGAGCCGTGCTGCACCAGGACTTTGAGGCTCGGCACGAACTTCGCGGCCTCGCGCGCCCAGTTGCCCACTACGGAAGTAGGCGCCACGACAATGGTTGGCTTGAGCTCCGGGTTTTCTTGGCGCTCGATGGCAAGCAGCGTAAGCAGCTGGAGGGTTTTGCCCAAGCCCATGTCGTCGGCGAGCACTGCTCCAATGTTGTTGCGGGACATCCAGTAGAGCCAATCCACGCCGCGGCGCTGATACTCGCGCAGCTCCGCCTGGACGGTATCGGGCAACTCGATGCGCGCGGGCGCGGGAGAATCCATGCCGCCGAGCAGAGAGGTATGCCACGTCGAGCCGGTAAATTCCACTGGCTCCTCGGCCATGGATTGCAGGGCCAACTCGCGCAGCTCCGCCACGGAGACCTGGGAGGTTTCGCCCTCGTTGAATTCTTGCAAGCGCTTTTCGACGTCCGCGACAAGTTCCTGCCAGCCCGGCTGTTCTAGCTTCCGAGCGCGCTCGGCGGCGGCGCTAAGCCGCTCGAGTTCCTTCTTCTTACGCTTCTTGGCGGTTTCCGCCAGCTTGTCCATGTACTCGGAAATCTTGGACAACGCCTGGGTATCGGCGGTCACCCACTCGCCGCGGAGGCGAATCAGGCCGGACTTGGACGCCACCAGCTGGCGCATCTCTTCCTCGGTGAGCTCAATATCGTCTACGGAAAGATGCCAATCATATTCCACCAGCTTGTCCATGCCGAGGTGGGCCTTGGTGGATCCTTCGGCAGGGTCACGCACCTCGCGGGTTTCCAGTTTGGCTTTGGTTTCCATGTGCGCCCATGCCTTAGGCAGCAGCACGGTAAAGCCGGCTGCCTTGAGCTGGGCGACGTCCTTGGAAACGAACTCCACCAGCTGATCGGTGCCCAAGAATACATCCCAATCGCCGGCGTCATAGTCCGGAACGGCCGAAGACTCGCGCAGGCGCGGCGCCAGGCTAAGTGCCTTGCGCTGCGAGTCGCGCAGCTTGACCACGCTGCCTCTGTCCAGCTGCTCCTCGATGATGGGGCGCGGGGCGTCGGTGCCGGAACGGACCTGCACGCGGATGGGCCAGACGCTGGATTCTGGATCTTCATCGTGGCCGGGCTCTTCCACAATGAACACCAGCTGCAGGTCGACAGAGGTAATCGAGTCTTTCCACTCGTTTAGAGCACGCAGCAGCTGCGCGCGCCCCTTTTTCACCGGCGCGGTCGTGAGCATGGCCTGCGCGAAGTCGTGCCACGGTGCGGGACGGGGGGCGTCGGCAAGCGAGCGCAACTGTGTAAATGCGATCCAGTGGGTCAGCTCGTCTGCCATGTCATCAGAAAGCGCGCGGTTATTGATGGTCAAAATGCCCGGCGCGGCAGCCAGCATCTCGGCGAGCCATCCGCGCTCGCCCAAGCCCGAGGTCAGCTGCCACATGGGGAACCACTCGCCGCCCTGATAGGAAAGGCGGATGGTCACGCGCCCGGCGCGCACGAACTTGCTAAGTCCCCGGTAGGCGCGAATCAGCCACAGAAGATCTGGGGCGATGGTGGCTTTTTGTTCCGGTGTTGCCGCTTGGCTTAGTGAGTCTAAAAACTCCATCTTGGCCAGGGTGGCCACGGCTTCCTCGGGAGCAAACATGGCCATGGGGACCATGAGGGAGACGTCCTTGCCCTTTGGCGTGCGCAAAGAGACTCGGGCGCGGTTGCGGAAGGACTTCTTGGCAAGAATTGTCTCCACCACCTCGGGGAAAGTCCCCTCTGGCACTGCCGAAGGCATGATGATCTTGTGCCCTTCCACCTGCTCAATCCATAGGCTAAGCCCTGAGACTGGGAGCCAAAGGCCGTGGAGGAGGTAAGAAGCCATAGCTGCCAGTCTAGCAGCGCACCTTTTGGGGGCAGGGCGAGAGCTTTAAGAGCGAATATAGCAGGAAAGAGCAATCGTTATAATCTCGTTACATTCTTACGTTTCCACTGATAGACCATGAGATTTACCTGTGTATGGAGTCACATATTTTTGGTAACGGGACAGAATCTCGTTGGGTTGTAATGCGCGTCACGTTAGCGTGGGAGGGTCCTACTCTCAAACAACGAGGAGAAATCCGTGCAAGATTCCACTTGGTACGTCGTGGCGATGATTCTCTATCTGCTCGCGATGGCCGCCATCGGTTTCTGGAGCTATAAACAAACAGACCAGTACGACGATTACGTCCTGGGCGGGCGTGGACTCCACCCCTTCGTCGCGGCACTGTCCGCCGGCGCCTCGGACATGTCCGGCTGGCTGCTCATGGGCCTGCCTGGCGCATTGTTCTTAACGGGCATGTCGGAGCTATGGATGGCCATCGGCCTGCTGGTTGGCGCATGGGCCAACTGGAAATGGGTCGCCCCACGCCTGCGCTCCTACTCTGAGATTGCCGGTAACTCGATTACCGTTCCGTCCTTCTTTGAGAACCGCCTGCATGACAAATCCCGCGTGCTGCGCATTCTCTCGGCCGCCATCATCATCTTCTTCTTTACCTTCTATGTCTCTTCCGGCATGGTCTCCGGCGGCCGCTATTTCGAGTCCACCTTCGGCGGCGATTACTTGGTCGGCATGCTGATCGTTGCGGCCGTTACCGTGTTCTACACCTTCGTCGGCGGCTTCCTCGCGGTCTCCTACACCGATACCGTGCAGGGCTTGCTCATGTTCGCCTCGCTCATCATCGTTCCGATCATGGCAATCATGACTTTGGATAATCCTGGCGATATCTTCAGCTTCGCGGCGGAGAATCCTTATGCTTCCGGCGGAGTCATTGAAAACCCTGAGTACTTCTCGCTCTTCTCCGGTGTTTCCGCAGCAGTTATCATCGGCAACCTAGCCTGGGGCTTGGGGTATTTTGGTCAGCCGCACATCATTGTGCGCTTCATGGCGCTGCGCAAGCCTGCCGACGCCCGCGCGGGCCGCTTCTACGGCGTCAGCTGGATGTTCCTTTCCCTGATTGGCGCCATCTTCGTGGCCCTGGCCGGCACGGTATTCTTCACCAACACTGATCACGCCATTACCGATCAGGAAAACTACGAAACCATCTTCCTTGACATGGCCCAGGTCATGTTCCACCCGCTGTTCGCAGGTCTGGTTCTTACTGCGGTTCTGGCCGCCATCATGTCCACCATGTCCTCACAGATGCTCGTGGTTTCCACCTCTCTGATCGAGGATCTGTTCATGATCGTGGCAAAGAAAAAGCCCTCCCAGGACGTTCTCATTAACCTATCGCGTACGGCTGTGGTTGCCATTGCCATCATCGCGACAGTCCTGGCGATTAATCCTTCCGATTCCATCCTGGGCTTGGTCGGCTTCGCTTGGGCCGGCTTTGGTTCCGCATTCGGCCCGCTGGTGCTGCTGTCCCTGTACTGGAAGCGCCTGAACTCCACCGGCGCGATTGCCGGCATGGTGACCGGTGCCATCGTAGCTGTCGGCTGGGGCATGTCTGCGCTTTCCGATGCCCTCTACGAGCTGGTCCCAGGCTTTGCCATCTCCCTAGTGGTCACCGTCGTGGTCTCCCTAGTGACCAAGGCACCAGATACCAAGGTCGTCACCGAGTTCGAGGAAGCTTCCCAGCTGGCCAAGCTTGTTGAAAACAACAAAAACTTGGGCTTCGAGGAAGCAGCAGAGAAGGTACAAGGCTAAGCCACTCTTATATCTCCCCACCGGGAACCGCGCACAGCACGGCACAAGTCTAAATAGTCTATGAAGCACTATTTTCTTGCCGGGCTGTGCGCGGTTACTGCGTTGTGGGGCCTAAACCACTTCCTGCCGGGCCCGCCCTTGGGCGTGGCGAAAGCAGATATGCGAGTTCGCATCATCGGCTACGAACGCGAAGCCTTCGGCGGCTGGCTACCCGATACGAAGGACAATGTACGAGATGCCCAGGCCACCGCCTTCGGCCTATACGATCCTTATTCGGGTAAACACAACCCAGCCTCCGTTGAGGTCGACCACGTCTTCCCCCTTTCAGCGGCGTGGGACATGGGCGCCTTCCGCTGGGATAGGCAGCGCAAGACAGCCTTTGCCAATGACCCGCTCAACTTGGTGGCAACTGCAAAAGATCTCAACCAGGACAAGTCCGATTCCCTACCTTCCGAGTGGCTACCGCCTGCCAACCGCTGCGACTACTCCCGCCGGCTTGCGGCCGTGGCACGCAAATATGATTTGCCCCTTCCAGCTGCGGATGTACGGGTAATGCGCAGACAGTGTCGGTTCGATTTCCAGCTCACCACTGACTAAACTTCTTGCGAACCCCAAACTGAAGTGAAAGGCCTCCATGACTAGTCTTCTAGTAATTCTGCACGTCCTCGCAGCAGTGCTGCTCATCGGCCCAGTCTGCGTGGCAACTTCTGCCTTCCCTGGTCAGATGTTTAGCGCCGCCAATGGTGAGCACGTGGCAATCGGTGCAGCGCGCATCCTGCACAAGATCACCAACACTTATGGCTACGTCTCCGCCATCGTGCCGGTTCTGGGCGTCGCTGTCTTCCTGACGGACCTCGAAGCCTACAAGTCCGCAGTCCAGTTCCACATCGCGATCCTGCTGGCAGTTATCGCTTGGTGCCTGCTGTTCTTCCTGATTGTGCCGAAGCAGAAGAAGGCCATCGCTGCTCTCGACGGCGCCGAAGACATGGACGCTGAAGGTCTGAAGAAGCAGCTTTCTGCTTTCTCCGGCATCTTCAACCTACTGTGGATGATCTGCGCAATCTTGATGTTTGTCTAAGCAGGCGGTGCATCCTTAAGCTCTCTGCTTATTCAACAAAAAGACCGCCCAGTCTAAACCTCCTACTTAAAGGAAGGACTCAGACTGGGCGGTCTTTCTATATCTTTTGGCTTAGTCGCGCCAACCGCCGCGACGGTCATCACGGTCACGGTAGCCACCACGGCCACCGCGTCCGCCACGGTCGTCACGGCGCCCACGGCCTCCGCGACGATCATCGCGGTAGCCACCACGGCCGCCGCGTCCGCCACGGTCATCGCCATCGCGGCGCGGCGGGCGGCCGGTGTCCTTGGCGATGTTAATCAGCTGGCCGGAGATGCGTGTGTCCTTCAGACGGTCCAGCACTGCGCGGTCAAGGTTCTTCGGCAGGTCAACCAGGGTGTGGCCCACTGCAATGGTGATGCGGCCGAAGTCCTTGGAGGACAAGCCACCCTCGTTGGCCAGAGCACCGACGATGGCGCCTGGGCGCACGTTCTGGCGCTTGCCGACGTCCAGGCGGTAGGTCTCAAAGTCACCGTCCGGGCGGCGCGGGCCACGGTCACGATCACGGAAGCCGCCACGTCCACCGCGGTCACCACGGTCGCGGCGATCCCCACGGTCAAAACGGTCGCGGTCACGGCGGTCGCGCTTCGGCGCTGGCTGCTCCTTGAGCAGGAAGTCCTTGCCGCCCTGCAGCTGGACTGCAAGCGCTGCGGCGATGTCATCCATGGCAACGTTGTTCGCTGCAGAGTACTCGCGGACCATGTCGCGGAAGAACTCGAACTGCTTCTCGCCCAGGGACTCGCCGATCTTGGCCAGGAACTTTTCCTTGCGCTTCTCGTTGACCTCGTCAGCGGAAGGCAGGTCCATTTCCTCGAGGCGGGCGTTAGTTACGCGCTCGATGGAGCGCAGCATGCGGCGCTCACGCGGGGTGACGAACAGGATCGCCTCACCGGTACGGCCTGCACGGCCGGTACGGCCAATGCGGTGCACGTAAGACTCGGTGTCGTTCGGGATGTCGTAGTTGACCACGTGGGTGATGCGCTCAACGTCCAGGCCACGAGCGGCGACGTCGGTAGCCACGAGGATGTCCAAGCGGCCATCCTTGAGCTGGTCAACGGTGCGCTCACGCTGCTGCTGGGCGATGTCGCCATTAATGGCAGCCGCGTTATAGCCAGCGTCGCGCAGATTGTCAGCGACCTCTTCGGTCTCATGCTTGGTGCGGCAAAAGACGATGATGGCGTCGTACTCGATGACCTCGAGGATGCGGGTGAAGGCATCCATCTTCTGACGGTGTGGGGTCAAAAGGTAGCGCTGCGTGATGTTGTCATTGGTGCGGCGCTCAGACTTAACAGTAACCTCAGCAGGATCGTTGAGGTACTGCTTAGACAGGCGGCGGATGGAGTTCGGCATCGTTGCCGAGAACAGCGCGACCTGCTTTTCTTCCGGAGTGTCTTCCAGGATGCGCTCAACGTCTTCCTGGAAGCCCATGTTCAGCATCTCATCTGCCTCGTCGAGGACTAGGAAGCGCAGCTGGGAAATATCCAGGGAGCCCTTCTCCAGGTGGTCGATGACGCGGCCTGGGGTGCCGACGATGATCTGGGCGCCACGGCGCAGACCAGAAAGCTGAATGCCGTATGCCTGACCACCGTAGATTGGCAGCACCTCGATGCGGCCCAGGTGATCAGCAAAGGACTGGAAAGAGTCCGCAACCTGCAGGGCAAGTTCACGCGTTGGGGCGAGAACCAGTGCCTGTGGGTGGCGTACTTCTGGGTCGACCTGGGATAGAACCGGCAGCGCGAAAGCTGCGGTCTTTCCGGTACCCGTCTGGGCGAGGCCCACGACGTCGCGGCCTTCCATCAGGATCGGGATGGTTTGTTCCTGGATTGGGGATGGCTGGGTAAAGCCGACCTTCGCAACGGCGTGCTGAACATCGTCAGGCAGGCCGAGAGTTGCAAACCCCTGGGAATTGTCGTTGGCTGAAGTATTTTCAGCGCCGGTGTCCTCAGGGTTATTCGCAGCCCCGGTGGTTTCAACGTCACCTTGCGAGATTTCCTGAGATTCCGACTTATTGATTTCTTCCGGCTCGTTCACGCCGCCGGTGGCGTTATCGGTAATGCTCATTGCTTGCTCCACAGTACGTTATACAAACCCCCTACCGCCATCGATCGAGCTAAAAGCGCTTTAAAGGTGCCAACAAACACACCATCTATCCCATTACCTAACGGTCACACCCGCCCAATTTCATAGTCAACCTTCCCCCGCATTTGCGTACAATCACGCCCATGACCATCCCCGCTCGTCTCTTTCCGCGCCACGTGCGCCACAGCACGCTGGCTGCGCTGGCAACCACCGCCCTAGCGCTCAGCCTTGGCGCCTGCGACACAGCAAAAGAAGAGACAGGCAAGGACGAGCAGACTAGCGACGCCCTGCACTACGTCGCGTTGGGCGACTCTTATGCCTCGATGGGCACCCGCGGCGCCCCACACACCGGGCCAGGATGGTGTGCACGGGCGAGCGACAACTATCCGTCACAGTTACAGCAGATGAAGGGGCTCGCGCTTGACGACGTCACGTGCCAAGGCGCCCTAACCGACCACGTCCTGGGGCCACGTGCGGACCTTCCACCGCAGTTGGCCGCCGTGGACACCACGACCGACATCATCACCTTGTCCATCGGCGGCAATGACGCCGGCTTCGGCGTGCTGACAAGCTGCGCCATGAACACCAGCGACCTGAATTGCGCCGAGCTCCACGGCGGGGAGATCGACCAAGCCCTGGCGGCACTGCCTGCCAAGCTAGACGACGTCTACGCCGGCATCCACCGCAAGGCCCCACAGGCCAAGATTTTCGCGACCGCCTATATGCCACTTCTTGCAGCGACGGATAACGAAAGCAATTGCCCCGCGATTGAAAAAGTCAGCGACGTCGACCGTCTTTGGCTGATGCAAAAGATTTCGCAGATCAACTTGGAAGTCGAGCAAGCAGCCCACCGCGCCGGCGCGCAGTTCATCGTGCCACCGGCCACCGAACTGCACACCGGCTGCGCCCCCGTTGCGGAGCGCTGGGTCGACCTCGCGGGGACTGAAACTGGGGCCTACCCCATGCATCCCACCCACGAAGGGCAGTCAGCGATGGCACATGCCATCGCTGAGCGCCTTTAGAACGCAGGTTTTCCTGCGACAAACGTACGCCACGTCATGGGCATACCCGGGCGATAAGCCAGGTGAATGGCGCTCGGTGCATCGAGCACATGAAGATCGGCCGCAGCGCCTTCAACAATCGTGCCCTTTGCCGGACGCCCCTGCGCATCTAGGCCTCCACCAACATCGTGCCTGCGAAGAGCTTTAGCGCCACCAAACGTCGCTGCTCGGACAGCCTCGTCTAGAGATAGACGCTGCTGCAACACCGCCGTAGTAACACAAAAATTCATCGAGGAGGTATAAGACGTTCCCGGATTCAGATTAGAAGCGATAGCAACGGTGGCGCCTGCATCAAGCAGACGACGCCCTGGAGCTAGCGGCTCGCGAGTGGAAAGATCGCAGGCAGGAAGCATGGTAGCGACGGTCTCGGAGTTGGCTAAAGCCTCAATGTCGGCATCGCTCAAATAGTTAACGTGGTCGACTGAAGCGGCATCCAGCTCAACCGCGAGTTGAACACCGGGCCCCTCACCCAACTGATTACCGTGTACACGCACGCCTAAGCCACGTTCCTTACCAGCAGCAAGAACCCGCCGAGACTGCGTCTCATCAAACGCGCCTCGCTCACAGAACACGTCAATCCAATTCGCATAGTCTGCGACGCCGTCAAGCATCGGGCCTACGACCTCATCCAAATAGTCATCAGCATCCGCGCCTGGTGGAACAAGGTGCGCGCCGAGAAAAGTGACGTCATCTGCGTACTTGGATGCTACCCGCGCAGCTAGCACTTCGGATTCGGTGTTGAGGCCGTACCCAGTCTTTGTCTCGACGGTCGTAGTACCGCCTCGACGGGCCGCTGCAATGCGCTCGACCAGAAGCTGCTCGAGTCGGCTTTCGCCAGCAGAGCGAGTGGCATCCATAGTGACTGCAATGCCGCCTGCTTCATAAGAGCCACCGCTCATGCGGGCCTCGAATTCGGCGGAGCGGTCTCCATCGAAAATCATGTGGGTATGCGAATCGACCCAACCGGGCAAAACTGCTCGCCCACCGCAATCCACGATGTCGTCAGCGGCCGGCGCTTGAGACCGCTGCCCCACCCACGAAACCACACCATCGGTGACGACGATGGCGGCGTCGTCAAGCGTTCCGGCTTCACTAACCGTGTGTAATTCGGAGATTCCAGTAAACAGGGTGCTCATCTAAAGCGTCCTTTCTGGGTTTGACCAACCCGTATGTGGTGCCGTCTGCTAGTCGCGAGCTCGAAATTCCATCGGAATACGTACGCCGCGCTCATCAGCTACTTCCTTCGCGCGAGTGTATCCGGAATCGACGTGGCGGATAACGCCCATGCCCGGGTCGTTGGTGAGGACCGCGCGCAGCTTGGCGGCGGCCAACTCGGTGCCGTCTGCAACGGTAACCTGACCGGCGTGGATGGAACGGCCCATGCCCACGCCGCCGCCGTGGTGAAGGGACACCCAGGTAGCACCGGAAGACACAGCGGTCATGGCGTTAAGCAGTGGCCAGTCTGCTACCGCGTCAGTGCCATCGAGCATCGCCTCGGTTTCGCGGTACGGAGAAGCCACGGAACCGGAGTCCAAGTGGTCGCGGCCGATGACAATAGGAGCCTTGATCTTGCCCTCGCGCACCAGGTCGTTAAAGAGCAGGCCGGCCTTGTGGCGCTCGTTGTAGCCCAGCCAGCAGATACGTGCCGGCAGTCCTTCGAACTCGACGTACTCCTCTGCTGCGTCGAGCCAGTTGTGCAGGTGCTCGTTGTCTGGGAAGAGCTCCTTGAGGGCTTGGTCGGTTACCTTGATGTCCTCTGGGTCACCGGAGAGCGCAGCCCAGCGGAACGGGCCAAGGCCCTCGCAGAACAGCGGACGAATGTAGGCCGGCACAAAGCCAGGGAACTCGAAGGCACGCTGGTAGCCGGCCTTGCGAGCCTCATCACGAATGGAGTTGCCATAGTCAAAGACCTCTGCGCCCTCATCCTGGAACTCGACCATAGCCTGGACCTGAGCAGCCATGGACTCGCGGGCCTTCTTAGTGAAGGTGGTTGGATCCGCCTTAGCCTCGTTGTGCCAGTCTTCCACGGTGATTTCAGAAGGCAGGTAGGACAAAGGATCGTGGGCCGAGGTCTGGTCGGTGACGATGTCGACGGTAAATTCCCCGGCGCGCTGGCGGCGCAGAATCTCCGGGAATACCTCGGCGGCGTTGCCTACCAGGCCTACGGATAGCGGCTTCTTGTTTTCCTTGGCGTCAAGAACCAGCTTGAGTGCTTCATCTAGGTCGGTGACAACCTCATCGAGGTAACGCTTATGCTGGCGGCGCTTTAGGCGGGTTTCATCAACGTCCACGATGAGGCAGGCACCACCGTTAAGGGTGACAGACAGCGGCTGTGCGCCACCCATGCCGCCGCAGCCACCGGTCAGGGTGAAAGTGCCGGCCAGGGTGCCGCCAAAACGCTTCTTCGCTACGGCCGCGAAGGTCTCAAAGGTGCCCTGCAGGATGCCCTGGGTAGCGATGTAGATCCAGGAGCCGGCCGTCATTTGGCCGTACATCATGAGGCCCTCGTCCTCGAGCTCACGGAAGTGCTCCCAGTTGGCCCAGTCCCCCACGAGGTTGGAGTTTGCGATGAGCACGCGGGGTGCCCACTCATTGGTCTTCCAGATGCCGACCGGCTTACCCGACTGGACGAGCAGGGTCTCGTCGGACTCGAGATCCTTAAGGGACTCTACGATGGCATCGAAGGCTTCCCAGCTGCGCGCTGCACGGCCGGTGCCGCCGTAGACCACGAGATCCTCGGGGCGCTCGGCTACCTCCGGGTCGAGGTTATTCATGAGCATGCGCAGGGGCGCTTCGGTCTGCCAGGACTTGGCGGACAGTTCGGTTCCGCGCGGTGCGCGTACTTCGCGTGGTTGAGACATGGTGAGGATTCCTTTCGCTTGTGCTTTTCGACGCCCTCCCAAGCCCCCTAGGCCGGTATCCCGGGGCTGTCCCCGAGGACTTGTTCAGCGTCACATGTCATAAAGTACTGTGACACAGCTCTGTGTACCATGCCACATTAGCCCTAACTGTCTCGTATATGAGACACATGCGGGATGATCTATGACGGCCTGCATGCGCCGGTTTATCCCCCTCTTTTCTGCGGCCCTCCTCGCCGCTTGATCCACCCACGCGGGCCAGCGGGCTATGGCCGATGCGCTACGCGCTGCCCTCTAGTCCGGCGCGCGCGGCGTCGTCGGAGCCGGGCACGCGCATCTCGAATTTTTCAGTGACCACGGTGTAGTCAAAGTAGCCCATGCGCGCGATGGGCTAAATCTTGAGGATGTCAAGCTTGCCTTCCTCATCGATGACAGATTCATCGATATGGATGGTTTTACATCCGCCACCACGAGGTCGATGCTGCCCACCTTGGAATTACCAGGCACGCGCAGCGTGGTCTTGTACTGGCACTCGAACTTCACCGGCGATTCTTTCACCATGGGAATGCGGTAATTGTCCGCGTATTCCTTGGTTACGGAAAGGCGGTCCCACTCGCTGTCGCCATAGTCGAGCACCTGGGCGGATTTATTGACTTCCTCGCGTAGATCATAGGTGGCCATATTCCACACGAACCAGCCGGTCTCCTCCGCGTTAAGCACCGTGTCCTTGCGGCGACCATCCGGGTACTGGTTGGCCGAAAACATCACCATGGGTGGATCGAAGGTGAGGTTTTGCCACTGACTATAGGGCGCGATGTTTTCGCGGCCCTCACCATCCACGCTGGAAAGCCATCCAATGGGGCGCGGTACCGTGCTGGCTTTAAAAGGGGAAAACGGCAAGGGGTTGGGCTCAGATTGCGGGCGCCAAGAGATGGTCGACATATTAACCACGCAGCTTTCCGGTAGCATTCTCGACGGCTTCGACAAGCGCGCCCTCCTTGACTAGGCGCACGGTCTCCTCGATTTCCGGAGAGAGGTAACGGTCCACACCTGGCCCCTTGACGGTTTCGCGCAGCTTGGCGATCACCGCGCCGGTTCCCTTAGCCGGGGCACCCTCGCGCATGTCGATGGCGCGGGCGGCGGTGAGGATCTCAACGGCCAGCACGCGCTGCAGGCCATCGACGGCCTTGCGCAGCTTGCGAGCCGCGGACCAGCCCATAGACACGTGGTCTTCCTGCATGGCAGAAGAAGGAATGGAATCGGCCGAAGATGGGTTGGCCAGGCGCTTCATTTCGCTCACGATGCCGGCCTGGGCGTACTGGGCAATCATGTGGCCGGAGTCAACACCGGGGTCGTCGGCAAGAAATGCGTTCAGCCCGCGGTTGCGTGCCGGGTCCAGGAAGCGGTCGGTACGGCGCTCGGAAATCGAGGCCAAATCCGCAGTGACAATTGCCAGGAAGTCGAGCGCATAGGCCACCGGCGCGCCGTGGAAGTTACCATTGGAGACCACGCGGCCATCCTTGGTCACCACCGGATTATCCACCGCGGCAGCCAGCTCGCGTTCAGCCACCTGGGCAGTGTGGGTCAACGTATCGCGGAAACCGCCGGCGACCTGCGGGGCGCAGCGCACGGAGTAGGCATCCTGTACCTGATTCTTCTTGAACTCCTCGAGCGCGGCTTCCAAGATCTGTGACCCCTCGGCCACCTGGAGGATATTGGCCGCGGCATCGGCCTGGCCCGGATGTGGGCGCAACTGCTGCAGGTCATCTGCAAAGACAACGAGGGTACCCAGCAGGCCCTCCACGGTCATGGCGGTGGCAATATCGGCGGTCTTTGCGGCCGCGCGCAGGTCAGTAATGGCCAGGCAGAGCTGGCCGAGCATGCCATCGGTGCCGTTGATGAGCGCTAGGCCTTCCTTCTCGCGCAGCTGCAGCGGCTCGATGCCAGCTGCGGCCAAGGCTTCGCCCGCATCCTGCAGCTCGCCGTTTACCCGCACCTCGCCTTCTCCCAACAGGGCCAGTGCACAGTGAGCAAGCGGCGCCAAATCTCCGGAGCAGCCCAGCGAGCCATACTCGCGCACCACCGGCACAATGCCGGCATTGAGGGCCTTGGCATACGTTTCCACCACTACGGGGCGCACGCCAGTGCGGCCGGTGCACAGGGTGGACAGGCGCAGCAGCATCAGTGCGCGGATGACTTCTTCTTCTACTTCCGGGCCGGTGCCCGCAGCATGCGAACGTACCAGGGAAAGCTGCAGCTGGGCGCGCATCTCTTCCGGGATATGACGGCGGGCCAAAGCGCCGAAACCGGTGGAAATCCCGTAGACGGGGGTCGGATCCTGCGCGAGTTCTTCAATGCGCTCGCGGGTAGCGGCCACCTCTGCTAGCGCTTCGGGAGCAATCTCCACCTGCGCGCCATAACGGGCAACGGCAACGACGTCCTCGATGCTCAGCGCGCCGACATTTACGGTCACGGTAGTTGGGTAGGCGTTAGGCATGGCAAAAACTCCTTTAAAAGGGATCAACAATTTCAATGTGTCGCGCGACAGCCTAACGCGATGAATGTATGCTACCTCACTTTTTATGATTGCGGTACATTTTAGCCGCCATCTTGTCCGATACCTCCAGCAAAGCTCGAATAGCGGCGTCTACCTTCGTATCCGGCGTCCCTACCGGATACGTCACCGCCACCGCCGCCGCTGGGCGGTCCAAATGATCCAGGATGGGTACCGCCACAGAGGCCTGACCGCGAGTAATTTCTTCAATCTCTTGGTCCCACCCGCGTGCAGCTACCAAACCCAAGCGTTCTTTCAACGCGGCAAAGCCGCTACCTCCCGCAGTATCAAAGGCGGCGCGCACCTCCGCATCAGGCAGATGCGCCAGCATCACACGCCCGGATACCGTCTTATGTGCTTGCAGGCGCACGCCCACCTCGGTCACCAAGGAAGTAGCCCCGGCCGCACGCACCTCCTGCAGATACAAAATTTCCGATCCAGCCATACGTGACAGATGCCCCGATCCACCCACCAGCGCCGCACACTGTTCCAAGTCCCGAGTAGCCATGCGCACCAAGGGCTGCTGCGTTACATAGGCCGAGGCCATGGAATACGCCGCCAACCCCAGGCCATAGGTCTTATGCTCCGGCAAATGGGCTACAAAACCAGCATCAACCATCTCCGCCAGCAGGTGGTACGTAGATGAGCGCGGCAGGTTGAGCTCACCTTGGATGCGGGCGGCAGAAATAGGGACGTCGATCGTGGATAAAAGCTTGAGGATCTCCATCGCGTGACGCGCCGCGGGGACTCTGTTGGTACTCACGCTTAGTGATTGTAGGCAGAGTTTCCTGCCACATGCCGCGGTTTTACCTAACATCGAAGACCATGAACACTGAAACAGCTGAACTTTTCACCCCCGCCCCCGAATGGTCCGGCCGCTCCGATGGCCCGGGACCAGAGCATGCTCGCTGGCATAGCGTTATCAATCAGTCCGCCACTTCCCCAGCCCCAGTGACTCTCTTGGGTTTTGCTTCCGACGAGGGCGTGCTGCGTAATGGTGGGCGCCAGGGTGCAGCCGCAGGCCCAGCCGCGCTGCGTTCCGCGCTTGGCTCCTTGGCGGTGCACCATGAGCATGCGCTTGCCGACGCCGGCACGATCACCACACAGGCCGATGACCTCGAGGGTGCCCACGACGCCCTTTCCGATAAGGTGCAAGAACTCGTCGCGGCCGGCACCCTCCCCATCATCCTGGGCGGCGGGCACGAAACCGCCTTCGGCTCCCACCGCGGCCTGTATCGCGCGGTAGGCGCCACCAAGATCATCAATCTCGACGCCCACTTCGATCTCCGCCGCGCGGACCAGGCGACCTCCGGCACCCCGTTCAAGCAGATTTCGGAGCTTAGCGATGACTTTGATTACACCGTGCTGGGCATCTCCCGCCCCAATAACACCAAGGTGCTTTTTGATGAAGCCGAATCTCTCGGCGTGGCCATCACTTTGGATGAAGAGCTAACCAACCTCACCCCGGCCGAGTGCGGCGAACTTGCAGCCCGCGCCACCGAGGGCAAGGACAAGGTTCACTTGTCCATCGACCTCGATGTCCTGCCGGCTTCTACCGCGCCGGGCGTATCCGCCCCGGCATCTCTGGGCGTGAGCTATGAGCGTATCCGCGCCATGGCCGTAGCAATTGCGCGGACGGGCAAGCTGGCTCTGGTGGACGTCGTCGAGCTCAATCCCACCTTTGACATAGATAACCGCACCGCCAAAGCAGCCGCGCGGCTTATCGATGACATCGTGACGGCCCACCTCACTAGCTAAACGCCAACGGCGTTGGGGTTTACCCGGGCCGTGCAGTTTATCAGGTAGCTTTCTTACTCATCCAACGTTGGACTCCCCACCACATAGCAGGAGTAAAGGCAACAGCGATGAGCCAGTAGACAAGCCAGAAGCTACCCGCTAAGCCAGTCACCACAATGCCTATGAGCAGCAAAAGCGCTGCGCCAGCACTCGCAACCACACACTTTGTGAAACTGCGCCTGTCCGCATGAGCACTTTCTCGGGGTGCAACTCCAGAAACCTTCCGGTCTACGAATCCAATAATGTCTTTGCCGAAGACAACAGAGAAAGAAATATAAAAGGCCGCGAATCCGTGCATGAACTCGGCCCTACCGCCTTGGCTCAGGCTCACGTAGAAAAATACTAAGAGCAGCAGGTCGATGATTGGGGTCGCGGCCATAAGTATCAAACCGAGTTTGCGCAGATTAAACACGTAGCGCAAGAGGCAGCCAGCCACTAAGCAAAGCCAAAAGGCTACCTCAGCTGCGATAGTGGCTATAAGCATCATTGCCCTCCAGCGATATAGATCCTCTAACCCGTCTTGGGTTTAACCTATCAAAACAGCAGGTGGGCAATCGGGGTGGCGATAAGAATGGTCAGCGCGACACGCTCAAACCAAATGATGACCAAGTGAGTCAGCTTCACCGGAATCTTGGTTGCCAGGATGCACGGCACCAATGCGGAGAAGAAAATAATGGCAGAGACTGCCACCACGCCGATGACGAACTTGAGCACCATGCTGTCGCTGCCTGCCACTGCGGTGGCGGGCAGGAACATCTCCGCAATTCCCATGGCCGCGCCCTTGCCCGCTAGTACCGGCTCCGGAAGCCGCGCTACCCACGCAAATGGGTAGAACAGATAGCCAATCCACTCGAAGATGGGCGTAAAGCGCGCAAGCAGCAGTCCGATGAGACCCACCGACATAATGGACGGCACGATTGCTGCCGCCATGCGCACACCATCGCGCAGGTTCTCCCAGATGGACTCCCACAACGACGGTGCGCGTTGTAGCGCCAACATCGCCTCGCGCCACGCGTTTTTGATGCGCGAGCCTTCCACCGGCTTTTCCGGATCTGGGTGCGCGTCCGCAAAATACTCGTCTGGAATGGTGCGCAGCGGCGGAATCCGCACGGTAATGGCGGTAACCACAAAAGTCACGATGAGCGTGACGATGAAGTATGTGCCCCATACCTTCATCAAGTCGAGCTGCTTGGCCACGATGACCATGAAGGCCGCAGAGACCGTCGAAAAGCCGGTGGCAATAATCGCTGCCTCACGCCCGGTGTATCCGCCCTTTTGGTAGACGCGGTCCGTGACCAAAATTCCCAGTGAATATGAGCCCACGAACGAGGCCACTGCATCAATAGCAGAGCGTCCCGGCGTCTTCCACAACGGTCGCATGATGGGCTGCATGAGCACGCCGACGAACTCCAGCAGGCCAAAGCCAATGAGAAACGCTAGGAACGCACCACCAATAGGCACGATGAGGCCTACCGGAATGGCAATCGAGTTCCACAGGAACGGCACCAAGTCCTCGTCACCGAGCACCCACGGCAGCGCGTCGATGACCATAAGAAACGAGATCACCGCACCGACAACATTGAGCACCGCAAAGACTGCCTGAAGCGCGCTTTCTTTAAATGCGCCGGTAATAAAACTCCGCACCGTTCCGTACACGGCCAAGGCAAAGATAATCCACGGCACCGCCGCCGGAATCCCCTCACGCACCATGGTGACCATGTGGTCCAAAGGAATAGAGCGCTTATCCTGATACGTCACCGGCAGGAAGAATACGAATGCGCCAATCGCGCTATATAAAAAGAGTTTCCACCGTCCCCCAGGCTGCGGAATTTCCCCGTCATGACTCTGGTGGGAGGAGTAAACCGATTCGGTAGAAGTCACAGTAAAACCGTCCCCTCAAGCTTGCATACAAAATTCAAGCCCGCGCGACAGCCTTTACGCGAACATTGGGAATATGTTAGCTAAGTTACAGACTGCTGTCTACACGTTTTCGAGATCCAAGGCACAATAGAGTCATGTCTAAACCCATTCGCGTTGTGGGCGCCGTCTTCGTCGATGAAGAACGCACACAGCTTTTAGCCTTCCGCAAGAAGCCCGGCACTTCCCTTGCTGGCATGTGGGAATTTCCCGGCGGCAAGATCGAACCCGGCGAAACACCAGAGCAAGCACTCGCGCGCGAACTTAAGGAAGAACTCGGCATTTCAGCCACCGTCGGTGAAAAGGTAACGACAACCGTTCACCATTACGATTTCGCCACCATCGAGCTCACCACCTTTTACTGCACCACCACCGCCTCCCTGCTAGCCGACGACCTCAGCCTCACCGACCACGACGATACGAAATGGGTTACCTCCACAGAGGCCGCGCATCTTACTTGGGCTCCCGCAGATATCCCTGCGGTAGAAGCTATTGCTTCTAGTCACAGCTAAGAAAGGAATCCACCCGCGGACTTGACCAACTAGATAGGCCCCCGAGCAAGCCCTCGCCCGTGAGCTTCACGAAGAGCTCGGTATCGAAGCCACCATCGGCGAGAAGGTCACCACCACCGTGCACGAGTACAAGTTCGCCACCATCGAGCTGACTACTTTTCGCTGCACCACCGAGGCCAACCTGACAACCGAAGGCCTCGCCCTCACCGACCACGACGCTACCCACTGGGTCACCCCAGACAAAGCCCAAGAACTAGAGTGGGCGCCGACCGACATTCCGAGCCTTAAACTCTTAGGCCTGGGATAACGAAACTCCGGTATGTGTCAGACTCCAGCATTTGCTGTATCTTAATTCCAGCTTCAAAGACTTCCATCTGGTGCTCAATCATGTATTCAACAATCGAATAAGTAGTTTTTCCACCATTGGTCGCGTTTCCTGGATATCCTGGGCGTGCAGTTAATAAGTCGTAGTATTTTCGCTCGACTCCATTAACATTACGGAATTTCGTGTCCTCTTCACCTGGCTCAATTTCAGGGTGGACGGCGCATCTACGCAGTAGACTCGAGAGCTTTTCCATTTCCGAACGCGGCGACGTGTTCGGCCACCCATACTTGATCCCGATCGCAGCCACTACCAAGATCTCATCTCGATGCCAGGGCACTCGCGTCGTTTTCATGCAATTACACCTCTTAAGGGAACAAGCGTTCGTAAAATTATATGGAATGTCCGCCAACTCGCTATGCTCTCAACAGAGAATCAACACAGACACTTTATTAATCAAACCATTATCACACGATGATTGTTTACGTTTTCACGCTCAGAAAGGAACCGGCTCGATGGCTACCTCACGCCTCCACTCATTCGAGATTTGCGCTGGCGCTGGCGGCCAGGCTTTGGGCTTAGAACAGGCAGGTTTCCATCACGCAGCGGTCGTCGAAATCGATAATTGGGCCGCTGAAACTCTCCGCCAGAACCGCGGAACTGAAGGACCTCTTGGAAAATGGAATGTCCATGAAATGGACGTCCATAACCTGGATGGTAGGCCATGGAGAGGGAAAATCGACCTATTTGCTGGCGGAGTTCCATGCCCTCCTTTTTCAATAGCAGGTAAGCAACTTGGCGCCGACGATGAACGCGACCTCTTTCCACAGGCGCTACGTCTGATCAACGAAATTGATCCACGTGCTGTGCTTCTAGAAAACGTTAAAGGGCTCGGTCAAAAACGGTTTGACTCCTACCGAGATCAAATAATCGATCAGCTTGAAGAAATGGGGTACACCGCCTTTTGGAAACTTCTCCAAGCAGCTGATTATGGAGTGCCGCAGCTTCGACCAAGGTTCATCCTTGTCGCTTTAAAGGACGAATTTGCCAACTATTTTGCCTGGCCGAAAGTAGTTAAATCACACATGCCGGTGGGAACAGCACTTCTCCCGCTAATGGCAGAAAATGGTTGGCCTGGAGCTGAAGCTTGGGCTCGAAACGCAAACACAGTGGGCCCGACTCTTGTGGGCGGAAGCAAAAAACATGGTGGCCCAGATGTAGGGCCAACGCGTGCTCGAGAAGCCTGGAAGAAACTCGGAATTAAGGGCTCCTCTATCGCCGAATCACCGCCAGCTGCTGATTTCACAACAGACCCCGAACAAGAAATGCCGCGTTTGACGGTACGAATGGGTGGTGTCATCCAAGGTTTCCCCGAAGACTGGAAGTGGGCCGGTGGGAAAACCGCACAATGGCGGCAGGTTGGCAATGCCTTTCCTCCGCCGGTGGCCAAGGCACTCGGCGAACGCATAAAGTTCGCGCTGCGAAAGAAACCAATTCCGAAGTCTCTAGAACCTGCAACACCAACCCGTGTCAACCAGCTGAGTCTGATTTAAAATTGGCAAGGTGATTGCCAAGATTCAACCTGACACGATTTCTATACAGCTAGCGGCTGCATTCAAAGAGCAAGACCCCACGGGAGAACGCCTCGGACGTGTCTTCCGCGAGTCTTTCGACCAGATTTATGATGGTCAACATACTGGACGTTTCGCCATTAGCCAGCTCAGTAAGACCGAATCTGCTCACCTCGGCTCAATAGTCGAAATCAACATTCGCCGAGAATTCGACGGCTTTATCGGCGACGGTGAGGTGATGGATTTCGACATCGAGGGCTTCGAAGTTGACTGCAAGTACTCGAAACAGAAGTTTGGCTGGATGATCCCTATCGAGGCTCTCGGGCATCATGGAATGCTTTGCCATGCCGACGATGAGCAGGGAACTTTTCGAGTGGGATTCGCTTTTCTCGATTACTCAATTCTGACTAGAGGCAGCAATCGCGACGGCAAGCGCTCGATTTCCGCCGCTGGTCGCAGCGCAATTCAATGGCTTTTCCTAGACGAAGCTTTTCCGCCGAACACCCTCCTACAACTCAGCGAGGACGACCGAGCAAAGATTTTCTCTTCAAGTTCCGGAGCTCAGCGCCTCAATGAATTGTTCAGAATTGCTCAAGGCATCATAGTCCCACGTGGCATCATCGCCACTGTCGCGCAGCAAAAGGACTATATGAAGCGTATTCGATACAACGGAGGCTCTCGTTCTGCTCTACAGCCTGAGGGGATCGTGATCCTTGGAGATTACCTCAAGCACCAGAAAATTGCCGCCGAATTAGGCCTGCCAATCCCCAAAGACGGTGATTCACTATCAACGCGATTAGTTAAGTGTGAGAAAAGCTTCGAGGGCTCTAAAACCTATATCGATGATTCTTACTGGCGAATTGCAACACCAACCGATGCAGTCGAACCAGCCCCGACACTCCCATTCAAGTAGACGTCTAAACTCCGGTCCTGATGTAGTGACGCCCATTGAATCGATTTACGATCCGCGACTCAACATTAACCAGCCCCAACAGCGCAGCAGTCAGAGCTTCTGTCCCTAGCCAAGCATTCACTACGGTTTGAGAAATACTCAAATCTACGGGGGACTCAGCTTCTTCTAGCGCCTCTGGACTAATTGTTCGAGCACCATTCAGCTTTTTCCCATGCATCACCTTGGACACTGCTTCACTTTCGTATGCAGATTTCACGATTTCCATGACTTCTTCATACGGAGCGTGACCATACTGCTCCTGCCAATACTTAAACTCATTTTGGAAAAGCGGAAAATACAAATTCAGATGTAAAACGCCTTTACCCGTTCCACCATTATTAGTTCTGAACCTTTCGTTTGGTTCGAACCTCGCTGCGAGGAACCGAACCTCGAATGGAAAATCGTCATCCCATGAAACCTTTGAGATGCCATCGGATTTCGCTCGACGCACACCGGTTTTGTCCCCATCAATAGATTCTGACAGAACGGCCGTGTCGCCTTGTCCTCCAGTTGCTTCGTTTGAGCCACTATGAGTCTCGGAATCTTCACCACGCGGCCTGCTACCGCCTAATGACTCGGGAGACCCTGTTGAAGAAATTAATGCACTTTTCGTCCATGCGCTCTTACACGCCATTCCGCGAAAGCACGTTTAAGTCTTCCCAGGTGGCACAGCACCATCCATGGATGCGTTGCGACGGCCAGGATCGCCGCGGCCCGCACAAGCCATACGGCTACCCTGCGCCGCGGTACTAACCGCGAACTTGTACAAGAACTAGTGGACAACAACCAGCGCTAGTACAAAACAGCCAGCGGCCAGTCTTCCCTACTTTGTGGCGGAAGCCCCGGCCGATGTTGTGGTTTTTATCGGGCGCCTGCTTAGTTGTAGTAACTGGCCTTGCCGATGATGCCGTGGACGATTTCAGCGATGTGTTGGGCGTTTGTGCCGGTGCCCTGTTCGATCTGAGTGCGGCAAGAAAAGCCATCAGCGATGACAACCTTGCCTTCCGTGGCTGCCTTCTTCACCTTCGGGAATAGTTCGCGCTCCCCCAGCGCCATGGACACTTCAGCGTGGCCTTTCTCAAAGCCCCAGTTGCCGGCCAGGCCGCAGCAGCCGGTAGCGATCTGTTCCTCGTTGATGCCCAATGCCCGCAGCACGGCAGCGGAATGTTGCGGATCGCCTAATGACTTTTCGTGGCAGTGCACCTGTGTCAACGCGGAGACATCGCCCGGCGCGATGACGCCGGCGGCGACGAATTGCTCAAGGCGCTTGGCAATAAACTCGCTAAACGAGTGGGTGTTGCGCGCCAGGTTTTTAATCACTGCGCCGTATGTCGGGTCGTCGCAAAGCTCAGCGGCTTCATGTTGCAGCATCACGGTGCACGAGGGCTCCACGCCAATCACAGGCAGCCCGCGGTCCAGGTAGGGCTTCATCACCTTGACCGTCTGCCGCAGCACGCGCTTTACCATGTCGAGCTGCCCAGTCGAGTGCCAGGTCAAACCACAGCACACAAACTCCTGCGGTATGACCACCGTGTACCCGAGCGCTTCGAGCACCTCCACCGTGGCCGTCGCGGGTGAAGTACCCAGAGAGGAATTGAAAGAATCCGGCCACAACACCACGGTGCGTTCCCCCGGTGGCAATGGTGGAACTGGAGCGGCCGAAGAAACTGCCTCATCGCTACTTTCCGTGCTTCGGTTTACCGCGGCGTCGCCAAGCACGGGCACCGGCTCATGCTCTTTGTGCCACTTGCGCAGCGAGGTATGCGCGAAGTGGATGAGCGGACGGCCAGCATCCAACCCGGAGACTTTCGCTATAAGCGGCGCCAGTCGCGGCGCAGACATCACCTTATCCAACAGCGTGGGCACCACCGGAATCTTGTGCGCCACGTAGCCCAAAAGCGGCAGCCAGCCCATCACATAATGCGCACCCGGACGCAACTTGCCCTTGTAGTGGTTGTGCAGGAACTCCGCCTTGTACGTCGCCATGTCCACGTTCACCGGGCATTCGGAAACGCACGCCTTGCAGGACAAGCACAGGTCGAGAGCTTCCTCAACCTCTTTGGAACCGAAGCCGTCCTTGATGGACTCGCCACGGAACATCTCACTGAACATGCGGGCACGGCCGCGGGTCGAGTGCATCTCGTCGCCGGTAATCTGGGAGGACGGGCACATCGAGCCTGTCTCACTGCGGCACGCGGATACACCCACGCACCTATTGATGGCGTTGACCAGCGAGCCCTTGTCCTTGCCCAACTTGTGCACCGGCGTGAGCTCAAAGCGTCGCTGCCCCGGCGCCATGCGCAGCCCCTCAGTCACTGCCTCCGGCTTTACTAGAACGCCCGGGTTAAAGAAATTCTCCGGATCGAAAATCTCCTTGAACTGTTCGAATCGCTCGCGCATCTCCTGCGAGTACATGCGGTCCAGCAACGCCGAGCGTGCGCGGCCATCGCCGTGCTCGCCCGAGAGCGAACCACCGTGGGCCGAGACCAACTCCGCTGCCTCATTCATGAAGGATTCGAACTGCGCGATGCCCTCATCCGTGCTGAAGTCGAAGGAGATACGCACGTGCACGCAGCCCTTACCGAAGTGACCAAATGGAATACCGCGCAGCTCATGCTTTGCCATCAAAGCGTACAAATCCCGCAAATAGGCCGCCCGCTTGCTCCTGGCCCACCTTGGAGCGCAGCGCCTCCAACAGGCCGCCGCCCATGCCCTCGATTGTTACCACGTCCGGCATGCGAAGCTTCGCCGCTGCCGCCGCCCTTCTCGACGCACGAGTCGAGGAAATCTGGGACGCTCACACTGGCGAGTTTTAAAGGCGCTTCTTCTTGCGCAGCGGGATTCGGCGGACGATAGCGCGGCGTTCTTGGAGAGTCTCACGGCCGCACAGCCAAGCCACGAGCCCCATGGCGGCCACGCCCGCGCATACCGCGAAGGCTTTGGCGAAGCCGAAGTAGTCCGCCAGGCCGCCAACCACGATGGGACCAAGAATCTGGCCAAAGTCACCGGCCATCTGGAAGGTGGAAAGCACCTGACCGCCGGAGCGCTTGTTGCCCACGACGTCGCCAATAGCGGCAGTCTGCGCCGGATTGATAAGCCCGGAGGCGACGCCGGCAAAAGCCGAGACAATGAGCAGCGTCGGGATGGTATCGGCCAAGCCCATAAGCCCCACGAACACGCCCGTGCCCACCAATCCGATGAGGATCATAGGACGACGGCCGTAGATATCGGCCCACCTGCCAGAAAATTGCAGCACCACAGCGTTTCCCGCAGCGAATACAGCTAGAGCAAAGCCGGAGGCAGCGGCGCCGTTATGAAAGACCGAGGCGGCAAACAACGGCAGCACGGAAACTCGCACGCCCATGTTGATCCAGCCCTGCGCAAAGTTTGAGGTCAACACCGCCCGATACGCGGTATCGTGCCATGCCTCGCTGAGCTTCATCGGCGGCAGCGCCGCGCCCGCAGAACCATCGCGCGAAAGCGAAGGCATGAGAACCCAGACCACAACCGCCGCAAGCGCGACGCCCGCGCCATAAAGCACGAAAGGCCACCTAAAGCCCATAAACGCGAGGCTGGCGCCAAGCAGCGGGCCGATGATATTGCCAAGCAGGAAGGCCGTGGCATAGGTTGCAGAACACTTGCCGCGGATAGTCGGCGGCGAAAGCTTCACGATAAGCCCCATGGCAGAGACCGTGAACATCGTGGAACCGATACCCGCCAGGGCGCGAAAGAGCACGATGTGCCAATACTCCTGGGCCACCGCTACGAGCGCCGTGGTAATCGCCACCGTAAATAGGCCCGTCAGATAGACCCAGCGCGAGCCAAACTTGTCCACGAGCTTGCCCGCACCGGGCGCAAAGATGAGACGGCTGGCGGAGAAAATCGAGACCACCATGCCCGCGGCGGCCATGGATACATCGAAGCTCACCACGAACTGTGGAAGCAGCGGCGCGATGATGCCGTAGCCCAAGGCGATAATGAAGGCCGCCGAGACCATAATCCAAATTTCACGGGGGATCTTTGGCACTGCTTGCGGTTTGGGCTCACCGGCACTTAATTCATCTGCTGCAATAGCTGCTTTTTCATTGTGGGGCATAGCAACATTTACCTTAACCCGCTTGGCAAACCGGCAGCTAAGGATGGAAATGACACTAGAAATAGTTTAGAAAAATCCCAATTCGAACAAATTTTCGCACAATTTTCTTTTCATGTCAGCTACACCAATTAGGTTGTGCGCCATGAAGAACTTCAAGAACTCCCCTGCTTCCACAAACACCTGTTTCGGCATCCGCCACGCCGCAAGCCGGCGTGCACGCACTACCCATAGCCATTCGCATGTGTCCGAGCGCCTCCGCGCCGGCGAGATAGCCGCTGACATCCTCTTCCATGAAACAGAAACGCTCAACGCTCTAAACGGGATAGTGCGCCATCCACGCTCGCTGGCGCGGCCCACGCCAACATGGCGGCCACCATTAAAGGAGCTTCCGGCAGTAGCAGGCTTTCCGGCACTAACCATGGCAATAACGCGCCATCGTGTGGGCGAGCGCGCCCGCGCACGAGTCTTGGGCTATGGCGAAGACCGAGTGCCCGCGTATCTCGTCTCAGTACGAATTACTGATTCGACAGGAGCCTCTGTTACCCCGGAGCTTGCCGAAGCATGGGTGCGTGCAATGGTGCCGCCGGAGCTAGCAAACGCTGTCCACGAGCTAACCAATGCCGAAGCGCAGCGGTTCGTGTGGCTGGTTGACAGTGCCTACCTTCCGGTTCACTCTCCAGTCTCACTCTTCGCAGGCTTTAGCCAGGCAGCATAGCGGCTGATACCACGGTCCATATAGCGCAAACCGCGGCGAATGCCATCGCCGTGCCCAAGGTTTTCGCTATTTTCACGGAAGACGCTATCCGCAATTGCTGCGTTTCCGGGATAGACGGCATAGGACCGCAAGCCGGCAGGGGCAAAACGGATGAGGAGACACGCCGCAACGACCGTGAAGGCCTTGTCAATGGAATCAGAGGTAAGCGCCTGGCAGATAATGGCCAAGCGGTCATTTCCAGTTACCATCTGGTAGAAGTTCAACAGGCCTTCACGCCCGATATCGCCTTCCCCACCGAGCGAATAGATCGTGGGATAGACGACAAGCATGCCGGACAAGCATCCGGCCAGCAGGCCAATCACGATGGTGGTTGCCACGTAACGGAACATGCGCCGTTGCGCCAGCGCACCGAAGATATACCCTACGAACATGGACACAGGGATAAAGGCTAAAGGATGCGCAGCATAACTAGCGCTCAGCACAGAAGCGCCGAGGCCTGTAGCCATACCCAAGGTAGGCCCATACAAAATGGCAACCACGATAGTGCCCAAAGTATCGAAATAAAAGGGGATGTTCGTTCCTACCACCAAAGAGCCAATAAGCATATTCAGCGCCATCCCCATCACGGGGTTGAACATCATATAGCGCGGAAATAGCCCGTACCTAGAAAGTAATAGGCCCGCAGTTGCAACCAAGCCCAACGCCCAAATGGTGATGGTCAAAGGGCTCGAGAAGGTATAGGTTATCTCCCGGAACTGCGGGGATGTCGACATAGACCACGCGCCTGCGGCAACCAGCACCGAGAAGAGGACGCTTAGTTGACGCCAGCGATTGCGGAAGAGGCCCGATACGGCGCCCAGTTTAGAGCTCATCCTCGTCATCGTAGTCATCGATGACATCATCATCTTCATCATCTAGCGCTTCATCCTCATCGTCGTCAGCGCCGAAGATGTCGTAGACGTCGGGCTCCTCAAACTGTGCATCGTCGAAGGAAACCAACTGACACTCCCAGTCCAGAGCTTGATCGGAGACCAAGCTCAGCACATCAAAGAGGCGATCGAAGTCAGTGTAGGTACCAAGCTCCAAGGCCTCGGCCGGGACTTCAATGATTGGGGCGGAATCGTGAGCCTCGCCGACCTCAAACAATGCAAGACGCTGCTCCTCGCTCAAGTCATCGTCCTCGTCCTGCTCCCACAGCTCGTTGATGGCTTCATCCTCGAGCTCGTCATACTCTTCCTCGTCAAAGTCGAATGCCAAGAAACGCACGATGGCAGAGGGCACGCCATCGACAGTCTCTACGAGCACGCGCAGCTCAGAGTCGTTAGCCACCTCAGCCACGACGAGGTTCGGGTTGAACTCATCCTGCATAAACTCAAGGTCCGCAATGCGTTCATCGGTGCCTTCCAGCAGGTCCCGCAAAACCGTCACTACCTGATCGGTAGCGATGTGCTTTGCCACAGCCTCAACTGCATCATCCACGGAGAAGGCCACCGAGACCAGGACGGCCTCAAAGTCTTCATCGTCTTCATCCACATCCGCTGCCGCAATGTAGACATTCGCGGCAGGCAGGATTGGGTCAATTTCCACTAGTTGAATCTCAAGATCCGAAGTAATGGGCACAAACATCACGTCATCATTGACGCGGGACTCAATTCCCTCAGCGTCCAACGCAGAAGCGATATCTTCAAAAAAGCTCATCAGTGCAATCCGTCCATGTGGCAGTTGGTCACCATGGCAATCACCAAGGCTCCTCAAAGCCTACCCGTTATCCTGCTGCCGTGTTTCTAAACCGAGTGCAGCCAAAAGCTCGGGTCGACCGCTTCCCCACTCGAGCATGTGATAGTTCTGCCATGCTTGGCGACGCCGCTCGAAGGGCGCATCCACGACCTGCGGCTCCGAGTCAAAAATCATGGTCTTGCGCTGGCTTGGCTCATAGCGCGGCCAGTTCTCGTTTGGCCGGCCAGTATGGATGAAAGAGGACCACTGCGACTGCATGAGTTGGGTCATGTCATCCATCAGTGCACTATCGCCCATACGGGTCAGTGCGGAGACCCGGGAAGCGCCAGGATCGCCGAAGATATTGGACAGCTCCATCGAGTGCATCGCTCCTAGCCCAAGCCACTTCAACGCCGCTGGCGCAAAATCGAAGCGATACATCCAGGTCTCGTGCTCCCGCGAGTGCGCATCGGCAACTCGTACGGTGGGCGCCCAGAACAGGGCGTCGGTAAGCAGGTGCGCAAAATCCTGCCGAGCAACTGCCCCGCCATAGGCTTCCACCACAGCTGGGGCGTTGACCTCGTCGAAGGAAGCAAGCAGGCGCAACGCGGCGCGCCGGCGCGCACTCTGACGCTGGTAGAGAAACTTGCCAAAGCTCGCCTCGTCCGAGTTCGTCCCCACCAAAAGCGGTACATCGGCTTGTTTGCCTTGGGCGAAAGCCTCCAACGGATGCAAAGGAATCAGATCGTCATCCACCGTGGGCGCGTAGCAGGAATTCAAGTGGAAAAGCTCGCCCGCACGCCACATCATCGATTGGCCGGCGCGCACTATGTCGCCGAATTCAGCCTCGCGCAAATCATCCACGCTGGCCGCGCGCGGCAAGGCCATACGGTTGACCAACTCGCGCGCCCAGAACGTTGATTGCGCCCGCGAATGCAGCATGCCAATCGGCGGCGACTGCGCAATCGCACGATGAAACAGCCCGTGCGCACGCGGCACCGTCATCAGTGTCAACACCGCTGCGCCACCGGCAGATTCACCCATCAAGGTGATGTTGCCATCATCTCCGCCGAAAGCGGCGATATTTTCCTTAACCCACTGCAAGGCCAGGAGCTGATCCGATACCGCTGGATTGGCCGAGCACTCGCCTCCCAGGCTGCGCAGATCCAA
The DNA here is from genome assembly GCF_001813815.1 of Corynebacterium sp. HMSC076D02. Taxonomy (NCBI): domain Bacteria; kingdom Bacillati; phylum Actinomycetota; class Actinomycetes; order Mycobacteriales; family Corynebacteriaceae; genus Corynebacterium; species Corynebacterium sp. HMSC076D02. Next base: position 237,484 of record NZ_KV814065.1, on the reverse strand, counting down.
ATAGCCCAGCGCCCCCAAACGGAAGTTGATGGAAACGTAGACCACGTTCATCTGCGCAGCCAGTTCGAATCCACGCAGCATAAGCATGTGCGAGGAGCCAACGATGAAACTGCCGCCATGGATGTAGACCACCACCGGCAGCTTTTCGTCGTTGTCTGGGCGAACGACGTCGAGATGCAAGCAATCCTCTCCGCCCGCGACGCGATCTTGCCAAGAATAGATAGGCTGCGGGGCTACTGGACCAAAGTCATAGCACTCGCGTACGCCTTCCCAACTGGGAGCTTTCTCGGCAGCACGAAAACGCTGGGCGCCGCTGGTATCGGCGCCGAATGGAATGCCCCTCCAAGAGCGCACGGGCGCGGAAATTGGGCGATCTGTACGGAGATCTTCTTCCCTCGTGCCACGTACCCAGCCAGATGAAGTCCGTACCGTCAGCTCGTCTTCCCACACGTTGGCTGCGGCCTCCGCCGCAGCGCGCGCACGACGATACGCATCCGCTGCATGCATGCGGGCAGCGGCGGAACTAGTTTCACGGGGTACATCCCCGAAGCTCCCCTCAGCTTTCATACTTCTAAGACTAGAAAAGTTTCTGTCATTTAGACGAGTTTGGATACTTAAAAAGTTCTCGACCAACGCTATCGCTAAATCCACAGCAAGCGCTCAGGAAAAAGCAGAGACACTTCGCTACGGTGGTTTTACAACAGGCAACCAAATACCGGTTGTCATAAACAGTTTTAGAGGTGATTTAGAAGATGAGCATTTTAGATAAGGCAAAAGGCGCAATTGAAAAGAGGGTTTCTAACAACGCGACGGGCCCGGCAAATCCCACCAACTCCGACAATGTTTATGAGATCAACCCGGAGGAAGCCAACCGCGTCACCAACGCGCTTTTAGATGGCCTAGACAAAGCAGTCGCAGCGCAGTCTGGTGTTATCAAGAAATACGTTGATGGCCTTCGCAAACGCAATCCGGAGTCAAGCCCAGCACAAATCCAAGCAATCCTCGATAAGCACTTGCTTAACCTAGTCTCTGGCACTGGTGCTGCTGCCGGTGCTTCCGCCGCAGTTCCGGGTGTAGGCACCATCGCCGGCATCGCTGCTATCGCGGCAGAATCCGTGGTTTTCCTGGAAGCTGCCTCCTGGTACGTATTGTCTTCTGCTTACCTGCGCGGTGACAACATCGAAGACGAAGAACGGCGCCGTGCCCTGGTTCTGCTGGTGCTGACCGGTTCTAAGGGCAGCGCCTTGGTTGACACCTTGGTCGGCGACATGGGCACCGTCAAGGGCGTTACTTCCGCAGCCACCCTGTCGCGCTTTACCGGCCCAACCCTAAGCGGTCTCAACGGCCGTCTCACCAAGCTTTTTGCCAAGCAGGTAACCAAGCGCCTGAAATGGGCATGGGTCTCCAAGCTGATGCCAATGGGCATCGGTGCAGTGCTCGGCACTTCTGCCAACCGGAAACTTGCCAAGAAGGTAATTGAGCATGCTGGCGAGCAACTTTCGCCTTTGCCCACCTCATAAGGGGCGCTTTCACCCCTGACCTAGTGAGCAAAACAACTCGGAACGTATCATGGTTGAAGACACTTTTCGGGGTGCTGTGTGCACCCGCGCAAAGGCCCTACTAAAGTCCCATTAACGAACCGTAATTAACAAGGAAATGAGGCGAATTCCTGCCGTGAGCAACTCGAGCATTTTCGGCCCCAATGCGTGGCTGATTGACGAACAGTTCCAGCAGTACTCAAAGGATCCCAACTCCGTAGATAAGGAGTGGCGCGATTACTTTGAGGCCAACGGAGCACCGAAGAACGCGGCTTCTGCCCCAGCAGCCGCTGCACAATCCTCCGCGAAGAAGTCCACTCCGGCGAAGCCAGCTGCAGATTCTGCTACCCCGAACGGTGCGCCAGCAGCAAAGCCAGCGAAGGTAGCAGAGAAGCCAGGCAAGGATTCTGACTCCAAGAAGAACTACCCAGATTCCCCGCTCGATCGCATCGGCGAGGCTCCGGAGGCTGGCGAGCGTCAGCTCAAGGGCATGTTCAAGGCAATCGCTAAGAACATGGACGAGTCCCTCGAGATTCCAACCGCAACCACCGTGCGCGACGTTCCAGTCAAGCTGATGTGGGAAAACCGCGCGATGATCAACGATCACCTCAAGCGCACCCGCGGTGGCAAGATTTCCTTTACCCACATCTTGGGCTACGCCTTGGTCAAGGCGACCCAGATCCACCCGGACATGAACGTCCGTTACGAGGTCAAGGACGGCAAGCCGACTGTCGTACAGCCAGAGCACGTCAACCTGGGCCTCGCTATCGACCTCCCGCAGAAGGATGGCTCCCGCGCACTCGTTGTTGCAGCGGTCAAGGAAGCCGAGAAGATGTCCTTCTCCGAGTTCGTTGACGCATACCAGGACATCGTCAACCGCTCCCGCCAAAACAAGCTCACGATGGATGACTTCTCCGGCGTCACCATCAACCTCACCAACCCGGGCGGCATCGGCACCCGCCACTCCATCGCCCGCCTGACCAAGGGCTCCGGCGCCATCATCGGCGTCGGCTCCATGGATTACCCGGCTGAGTTCGCCGGCACCTCCGAGGACCGTCTGGCTGACATGGGTGTAGGCCGTCTGGTCACTCTGACCTCCACCTACGATCACCGCGTCATCCAGGGCGCGGAGTCCGGCGAGTTCCTGCGCACCTTGGGCCAGCTGATCACCGATGATCGCTTCTGGGACGAGCTGTTTGAGTCCATGGGCGTTCCTTACCAGCCATTCCGCTGGGCACAGGATGTCCCGAACACCGGCGTGGACAAGAACACCCGCGTCATGCAGTACATCGAGGCTTACCGCTCCCGCGGCCACCTCCTCGCCAACGTCAACCCACTTGGCTGGCGTCAGCCGGGCCTGCCTTGGCCGGATCACCGCGACCTTGACCTTAAGACCCACGGCCTGTCGATCTGGGATCTGGACCGCACCTTCAACGTCGGCGGCTTCGGTGGCCAGGAGACCATGAAGCTGCGCGACGTCGTCAAGCGTCTGCGTGATGCTTACACGCTGAAGGTCGGCTCCGAGTACGCCCACATCTTGGACCGCGATGAACGCAGCTGGCTGCAGGATCGCCTCGAGGCTGGCATGCCAAAGCCATCCAACGCTGAGCAAAAGTACATCCTGCAGAAGGTCAACGCTGCTGAGGCATTCGAAAACTTCCTGCACACCAAGTACGTCGGCCAGAAGCGCTTCTCCCTCGAGGGCGCTGAGTCCCTCATCCCGCTGATGGATGCCATCGTGGACACTGCTGCAGGCCAGGGCCTCGACGAGGTCGTCATCGGCATGCCGCACCGTGGCCGCCTGAATGTCTTGTTCAACATTGTTGGCAAGCCACTGGCTGACCTCTTCGGCGAGTTCGACGGCAACTACAAGGGTGGCCAGCTCGGTGGCTCCGGTGACGTTAAGTACCACTTGGGTTCCCAGGGGCACCACATCCAGATGTTCGGTGACGGCGAAATCGACGTCAGCCTGGCTGCTAACCCGTCTCACCTCGAGGCCGTTGACCCAGTCCTGGAGGGCATCGCCCGCGCTAAGCAGGACCTACTAGACAAGGGCCAGGACGGCTTCTCCGTTGTCCCAGTCATGCTGCACGGTGACTCCTCCTTCAACGGCCTGGGCATTGTTCAGGAGACCATCAACCTGTCCCAGCTGCGTGGTTACACCACCGGCGGTACCGTCCACATCGTGGTCAACAACCAGGTGGGCTTCACCACTACCCCGGATTCCGCACGTTCTACCCACTACGCCACCGACCTGGCAAAGGGCTTCGATTGCCCGGTATTCCACGTCAACGGTGACGACCCAGAAGCAGTTGTCTGGGTTGGCCAGCTGGCTACTGAGTACCGCCGCAAGTTCGGCAAGGACGTCTTCATCGATCTCATCTGCTACCGCCTGCGCGGCCACAACGAGGCAGATGATCCTTCGATGACGCAGCCAGAGCTGTACTCCATCATCGATGACCACAAGTCTGTCCGTGAGATCTACACCGAAGAGCTCATCGGCCGTGGCGACCTGTCCGAAGCAGACGCTGAGGCTGCAGCACGTGACTTCCACGACCAGATGGAATCCGTCTTCACCGAAGTCAAGGAATCGGAAGCCGGTGCCCCTGGCGAGCAGCACGGTATCACCTCTGCGCAGAGGCTCACCCACGGTCTGGATACCTCCATCACCGCCGAGGAGATCGAGGAAATTGGCCAGGCCTACGCCAACGGCCCAGAGGGCTTCGAGTACCACAAGCGTGTTGCCCGCGTTGCCAAGGAACGCCTGAAGACCTCCACCGAGGGCGGCATCGACTGGGGCTGGGGCGAGCTTATCGCCTTCGGCTCCCTGGCTAACCAGGGCAAGCTGGTCCGCCTGGCCGGTGAGGATTCCCGCCGCGGAACCTTCACCCAGCGCCACGCTATCCCGGTCGATCCGCGCGATGGCTCCGAGTACAACCCGCTGAACTACCTGGCTCAGGCCAAGGGCAACGGCGGCCGCTTCCTGATTTACAACTCCGCCCTGACCGAGTACGCAGGCATGGGCTTCGAGTACGGCTACTCCGTGGGTAACCAGGACGCACTCGTGGCATGGGAGGCACAGTTCGGTGACTTCGCAAACGGTGCACAGACCATCATCGACGAGTACCTGTCCTCCGGTGAGGCAAAGTGGGGCCAGCTCTCCAGCCTGGTTCTGCTGCTGCCGCACGGCTACGAGGGCCAAGGCCCAGACCACTCCTCTGCCCGCATCGAGCGTTACCTGCAGCTGTGCGCTGAGGGCTCCATGACGGTGGCCCAGCCTTCTACCCCGGCTAACCACTTCCACCTGCTGCGTCGCCAGGCGCTGGGCTCCATGAAGCGTCCGCTGGTCGTCTTTACTCCGAAGTCCATGCTGCGTAACAAGGCATCCGCTTCTGCTATCTCCGAGTTCACCGAAATCAAGCACTTCCAGTCCGTCATCAATGACCCGAACTTCGTTGACCACGAGGGCAAGGTTGTAGGCGACGCCGAGAAGGTCAAGACCATCATGCTGGTCTCCGGCAAGCTCTACTGGGAGCTGGCTAAGAAGAAGGAAGCAGACGGCCGCGATGACGTCGCAATCGTCCGCCTCGAGATGCTGCATCCGATTCCGTTCAACCGTCTCGCAGAGGCATTCAAGGCCTTCCCGAATGCCACCCAGGTTCGCTTCGTCCAAGACGAGCCAGCAAACCAGGGCCCATGGCCTTTCTACAACGAGCACCTGCGTGAGCTCATTCCGGATATGCCGGAAATGGTCCGCGTATCTCGCCGTGCGCAGTCCTCGACTGCAACCGGTATCGCCAAGGTCCACCAGATCGAGCAGAAGAAGCTGCTTGAAGAGGCCTTCGATGTCTAAGGCTTAAAAGCCAGATATAACGGCTAAAGCGCCCTTGCCGCCTCGAATAGAGGTAGCAAGGGCGCTTTAGTATATTTTCGAAAAAGCAAGCTCTACGAGGAGCTGCTCAGCAGCCAAGCTAGGACTTCGGCTTGCTCGAATCGTCCTTTTTCTCATCGCCGGAGGTCAGATCGGATCCTCCGGAAGAGTTGGAATCACCGCCGGTATCCATGACTGTGCCCGCATTGGATTGCGAGTTCCAATCACTTACGGTTTGCTCCAGAGAACCGGACTCGTCGGTCTTTTCCAGCAGCTCACGGATTTCCCCATCGGTCAAAAACTTGGTCAGGGAAGACACTGCGAGGCGTTCCTCACGGTCAAAAAGACCCTTGTAATAAACCACGACGTAGTTCTGCGGCAGATCCGGCTCCGCTCCCTTGCACCCTTGCGCGCTGGAAGGCTCTACCACCGCGAGGTCCGGCGGTAGCGCATTCATCAGCGCCACGTGGGTAGTAGCCAAGAAATCCTCGCCCGAGGGGTCCTTTTGGTCTTCCTCGTAGCGCTTCGAAATCTCGCGTGCGGCAACAGGGTTGAAGGCATCGAGCAATTCACCGGTGCAACCGATGTAGAAGTTCGTTGCGCCGTCGCCGCTCTCGATAAGCGGGAGGTTCTGGTCGTTAGCAGAGGTGGCCTCCAGTTCCCCATTACCGGCCACATTTGCGGCTCTGCCCTGAGACTCCAAAGTCTGCTTATACAACTCAGCGAGCAACAGCTGCTGCTTGGACTTTGGGTTGACGGATATGGTTACCGCTTGGTGCAAGCCAGGCTTTTCATCCGCCGAAGGATCGAATTGGGCGCAGGAGCTCAATGCAGCCAATGCCAGTCCGGCAGTCGCTAGCGTCGCTACAAGGCGGCGGGATCGCATCGGCACAGTTCTCCTTAAAGTTATGGTTCTTCCTAAATATTCCTAAAATTCTACACGGCACTGCTGGGCTTTCCGACGCCGCCTTATCCCAGCGTTTTCCTGTATTTAATAAGGGGCTAAGATGGGTTGAGTTATGACTAGCGCTATTACTGAATCCGCCGTTCGGGAGGCCCTTAGCCGGGTTGAAGACCCAGAAATCGGCCGCCCTATCACCGAGCTCGACATGGTGAAATCCGTCGCCATCGACGGCAATGACGTCAGCGTCGAAATCTATCTGACCATTGCCGGCTGCCCGATGAAAAACACCATCGAAGCCAACACTCGCGCCGTCCTCGAGGACATCGAGGGCGTTGGCAATGTCAGCGTGGCCATGGACGCCATGAGCGATGAACAGCGTCGCGCTTTAAAGCAGAAGTTGCGTGGCGGCCAGGCTGAGCCGGAGATTCCTTTCGCCAAGCCAGAATCCACCACGCGCGTGTTCGCGGTGGCCTCTGGTAAGGGCGGCGTCGGCAAGAGCTCCACCACCGTCAACCTCGCGGCCGCGCTTTCGGCCAAGGGCTTGAAGGTTGGCATTGTCGACGCCGATATCTACGGCCACTCTGTACCGGGCCTGCTGGGTTCGACCGCCGGCCCCACCGTCATTGATGATGAAATGCTGCTGCCGCCAATTTCCCACGGCATCAAGCACATCTCCATTGGCCAATTCGTCGAGGGCAACGCCCCTGTGGTCTGGCGCGGCCCGATGCTGCACCGCGCGCTGCAGCAATTCCTGGCTGACGTCTTCTGGGGCGATCTGGACGTTCTACTGCTCGATCTCCCACCCGGCACTGGCGACGTCGCGCTTTCCGTGGCTCAGCTCATCCCGAACGCCGAGCTGCTCATCGTCACTACCCCGCAGGCAGCAGCCGCGGAGGTGGCAGAGCGTGCAGGCTCCATCTCGCAGCAGACTCGCCAGCGCGTAGCCGGCGTTATTGAGAACATGGGCGCCATGGTGCTGCCTGACGGTTCCACGATGGATATCTTTGGTACCGGCGGCGGCAAGGTTGTAGCAGAGCGCCTTAGCACCATCTTGGGCTACGAGGTGCCTGTCTTGGCTGAGGTGCCGCTCGATCCGGCTCTGCGCACCGGCGGCGATGCCGGCGAACCAATCATCACCGCCGCCCCGGATTCTCCTTCTGCAACGGCAATCAAGCAGCTAGCGGATAAGCTCGCCATCCGCAACGACTCTCTGGTGGGCAAGACCTTAGGTCTGGGCGTTACCCGCCACTAAAAAATTAGGCAGACGCCTAAAGCAGTTACTGCTTAGGTAACATCAGCCCAAGAAAAGCCGGTTCCTTCTGCGTTGTCATTTGCCGCAGTTGGTGCCGACTTTGGCGCCGACTTTGGCGTAGGTGCCTGCGGCTGTTGAGCCGAGCTCTGCTGCGGTTGTGCCGGTGCCGCGTAAATCTGGGAGTAGTCGAAGGTCGGGCGCTGCTGGCCCTGCTGACCTGAATTCGCCTGTTGACTGCGCTGACTGTGTTGGGCACGTGGCCCGGAAGCACCGCGCTGCGCTGCGGAGTGCGCTTGCTCATCGCCCGCGCTTAGATGCGGTTTGCCCATTCCCTCTGTCAGCTTACGCGGGTCGAAATCATCCCAAGCGGAATCGTCTCCGTCAAAAAGAGCCTTGGTGATAGCACCGCGTGGGCCCAAGCGCGTCCATTCGGCGGCCTGGCTGATGGGGCCACGCAAAGTTTCAAATTCCTCGCTCAGGCCGCCCATTTCACCTTGTAGTTCGGCCTTGGCATTGTTGATTGCCTTACGCGCAGCATAGATTGCCGCACGGACATCCATGATTACGCCGGGGAGCCTCTCTGGACCGATGATCACGATGCCAAGAAGCACGATGACGGCAATCTCTGTCCAACCGATTGAAGAAAACACTATGCTATCTTAGCCCTCCGTTAGCGCCTGTGCGCTATGTGAAACGGGCACCAACCTCATTCGCCTTGACTCCGCTGCTAATAGCGCCACTTAGCGCCACTGCATTAACGCCTCTGATTGTGCTTGATGGCGCGAATGACCATCTCGACCTTGTCAAGGATATCGCGCTCGCCGACGCCACTGGTACCGCCGTGTGCGCTGAAATTGTTTCGCCCTTTTTCAGGTGTGGCGGCGTCCTCGTCAGCTGCTTCAGCTGCGATTCCGGCCAGCTTGGCCATCAAATCTTTCGGTGCACGCACTTGGTGGTCAACGTTGCAGTTGCGCACCCACTGGGAAGCACGGCGCTGCTCACGGACGTCGGCGCGACATTCAGCGCAGTGCACCAGGTGAACATGCACACGATGAGTGGCTTTGGGATCCATCTCGCCATCGACGAAGGCTGCCACAGCTTCGGGGCCTAAGTGCCCAATGGAATCAGCCCGCCGAGCCCTTGCTTTGGCCTTATCACGGGCCTTGGCAAGAGTCTTGTCAAAGGTGGTGGTGGCGCCTTCTACTCCACGCATATGAAACGAGGCGCGGTGCTGATGTGCAGAATCCTCCACGGGAGTTTTGCCACCTACCTTTCTATCGAACGTTGGGTTCGTTAATTAGTCTCCACAATAGACCTCATTGCACTTTAGCGTGGGCGGCCTAGCGGCTACGGAGCAAAACTCGGGCTTCGTCGTTGGTCTGCGCGGCGGTTTCGAGAGCCGCGCGCAGCTGTGCACGGCCGCGGTGGATGCGCGAACGAACGGTACCCATCTTCACGCCCAGGGTCTCTGCGATTTCGTCGTAGCTCATTCCCACGACGTCACACAGAACAACTGCTACACGGAAGTCAGGGGCCAGCTCGTCGAGCGCCTTTTGCAAGATCGGGTCCAAGTTGGCCACGGTATAAGCTTGCTCCGGGGTCATATCGGTGCCGGGCACGCGCTCATAATCTTCCGGCAGGGCCTCCATCCGTATCTTGGCACGATGGCGGACCATATCTAAGAAGAGGTTGGTGGTAATCCGGTGCAACCAGCCGCGGAAAGTACCGGGCTGATACTTATCAAGCGAGCGGAACACACGCATGAAGGTCTCTTGGGTCAAGTCCTCTGCATCATGCTGGTTACCGGACAAGCGGTATGCCAGGCGGTAAACGGAGTCTGCATGCTCGTCCACGAGCTCCGACCACGAAGGCATCGCAGCCTGGCCGGCGTCGAACGCGGCTGTGCCGCTGAGTTCTTCGGAAGCAGCGACGTGAGGCTCCGTTGGGCTAGTGGCCACACCAGTTTCCTGGCGCAAAGACGAATCGACGCGATGCTTCCTTTTCATGCTTTCATCTTCCTATACCGAGCTTCAAAACGCCAGACAGTACTCTGCGAAGTGACTGTGAGCGTCACCGAAAAACAAAAACTTCTACCTCATCAGTAACAATCCTGGCGTCTTGACACCGCATACACAGAAAATTACCTATGGTTTAGGTTGTGACTAATACGGCATACGACGCACTGCGTTCTTACATCGAATCCACCAGCGAAGTTTCTACGGCACTCGCCGGGGCCCGTTCCCATGCCGAGGAATTTGGCTTGTCCGTACCGGACGAAGCAACCGGGCAGCTTCTTTCCTCCCTTTCCGCAGCCAGCTCTGGCGCTGATCGCCCCCAGGCCATCGCCATTACTCCGGCTGCTGCTGTAGCCGGAATCTACCTCCTGCAGGGCCTGCCTAACAATGGAATCGTCACCTGCATCGATCCGGAGGCAGAGCATCAGGCCATGGCGAAGTCCACCTTCCGTGAGGCTGGCTTTGCCACCACCCGCGCGCGCTTTTTGCCCTCCCATCCTCTGGAGGTCATGGGACGTCTCGCCACCGATTCTTATCAATTGATCTTCGCAGACGTTCCCGCGCTGGATATGCCGGCTCTTATCAACGCCGCTTTCCCACTGCTGCGTAAGAACGGCACGCTGGTTCTCGCGAACTCTTTGTTGGATGGCACCCTCGCCGACACCACCCGCAGCGACCGCGACACTGCCGCTGCCCGAGAAGCAGACGAACTCGCCCGCTCACTCGAAGACGCCGTAGTAACCCGTCTACCACTGGGTTCCGGCCTAACGCTTATCACCAAGCGCTAAGAAAGTAGAAACCTCACACGAGATACAGGCGGCTGCCCCTTCATCTCGTGTGAGGCTTCTGTGTTTTCTCCCCGCCGCGGTGCGCTAGACGGTTTCGTTCTTGCCCACGACGACAACGCCGCCGGCAGAGACCTTAAAGCGGGACTCGTCGCGCTCGCGGTCGCAGCCGATGATGGCACCTTCGGAAACCACCACGTTCTTATCCAAAATGGCATGGCGGACAACCGCGCCCTTGCCCACGCGCACGCCTGGCAGCAGCACCGAGCCTTCTACTGAAGCTCCGTCGGCCACATGCACGTCCGAGGACAGCACAGAGTTGCGCACGGTGCCGCCGGAGATGATGCAGCCGGGGGCCACCATGGAAGACTGCGCGATGCCGTTTTGGTCGAACTTCGCTGGCGGAAGGTTGGACTCATCCGTGGAGTGGATGGGCCAATGATTGTTATAAAGATTAAAAATCGGGTGCACCGAAATTAAGTCCATGTGCGCTTCGTAGAAAGAATCGATGGTGCCCACATCGCGCCAATAACCATGGTCGCGCTCAGTGGAACCTGGCACGTCATTCGCCATGAAGTCATAAACATGCGCCTGCCCGCGCTCCACGAAGTACGGAATGATGTCGCCGCCCATGTCGTGGTCGGAGTTTTCGTTCTCCTCGTCCTTGAGCAGGGCCTCAATCAGAGCATCGGCCGTAAAGACGTAGTTACCCATGGACGCATAGGTCATGTTCGGATCATCCGGAGTCGAAGGCGGATTATCCGGCTTTTCCAAAAACTCCGTGATGGTTCCCATGCCGTCTGCCTGAATGCAGCCAAATGCGGTGGCCTCGCTACGCGGCACGCGAATGCCCGCCACGGAGCAGTCGAGCCCAGTAGCGATGTGTTCCTGACCCATCTGCTGCGGGTCCATGCGATAGACGTGGTCGGCGCCGAAGACGATGACATAGTCCGGCTTTTCGTCATAAATCAAGTTAAGCGACTGGACAATAGCGTCGGCGGAACCGTTGTACCAACGCTTACCGCGACGCTGCTGGGCGGGCACGGAGGCGATGTACTGGGAAGTCGGGCCAGACAAATTCCAAGCCTGCGAGATGTGGCGGTCGAGGGAATGGGACTTGTATTGGGTGAGCACCGCAATCTTGAGGTAGCCCGCGTTGACGAGGTTAGACAGGACGAAGTCGATGAGACGGTAGGAGCCGCCGAAGGGGACGGCGGGCTTTGCGCGATCTTCCGTAAGGGGGAATAGGCGCTTGCCTTCACCGCCGGCGAGGACAATGGCGAGGACATTAGGCTGGGTTTTCACATGTTCCAACCTATTCAGTTTTAGGCCGCTTCGCAGAGGAAATAGGTCAGAAACTACCCCCACGGGAATTTTCTGCACGGTATGGATTTTCTCCGTATTCTGGGAGGACATGAGAGCCGGAATTTTTTCCAAGGAATACCCACCTGAGATTTACGGTGGCGCTGGCGTGCACGTCGCCGAGCTAACCCGCTTCATGCGGGAGTTAATCGATGTTTCCGTTCACTGCATGGGTGGCCCACGCGAGGAAAAGGACGTCTTCAACCACGGCGTTGATCCAGAACTTTCCGCAGCCAACCCCGCCATCCAAACTCTTTCCACGGGTCTGCGCATGGCTAATGCAGCTTCCGATATTGATATCGCGCATTCCCACACCTGGTACTCCGGCCTCGGCGGCCATCTCGCCGCCCGCCTCTACGACATCCCGCATGTGGTCACCGCCCACTCTTTGGAGCCGCACCGCCCATGGAAGCGTGAGCAGCTCGGTGGCGGCTACGAGATTTCCTCGTGGTCCGAGAAAAACGCCATGGAATACGCCGACGGCGTCATCGCGGTTTCCGCCGGCATGAAAGCCTCCATTCTGGATGCTTATCCCCGCATCGATGAGTCCAAGGTGCATGTTGTGCTCAATGGCATCGATACCGAGCTGTGGCAGCCGCGCGAGGCAGACTACCTGGACAAACTCGGCGTCGACAAGCAGCGCCCCATCGTTGCCTTCGTCGGCCGCATCACCCGCCAAAAGGGCGTGAAGCACCTGCTGAAGGCCGCGGCCCAGTTTGATTCAGACGTCCAGCTGGTGCTGTGCGCAGGCGCTCCCGATACTCCAGAAATCGCCGCGGAAACCGCAGCTTTGGTCGAAGACCTGCAGGCCAACCGCGACGGCGTGTTCTGGGTGCAGGAAATGCTCTCTCGCAGCCTCATCCAAGAGGTGTACTCTGGCGCCGACGTCTTCGTGTGTCCTTCTATCTACGAGCCTTTGGGAATCGTTAACTTGGAGGCCATGGCGTGCGGGACTGCAGTAGTTGCATCTGACGTCGGAGGAATCCCCGAGGTTGTCGTCGACGGTGAGACCGGAATCCTCGTCCACTACGACGAAAATGCGGTCGCTGACTTCGAGGCCAACCTCGCTGCTGCCGTCAACCAGGTCGTCGCCGACAAGGAGCACGCAACCGCATTCGGCCAAGCCGGCCGCACGCGAGCTGTGGAGAAGTTCTCGTGGGCCACCATCGCCTCCCAGACCGTAGATATTTACCGCGCACTGATTTAAATCGAGAATCTTTAGAAAGGCACTTTGTGACAACCCATCGCCCCGAACTGCACTTCACCCCTGAGTCTGGAGTCCTCGAGGCTCCGGCCGGCGTGCTGCTAGACGGCAATACGTGGCACCTGTTTTTCCAGTACCGCCACGAACTTTCCGCCCCGGCGCGCTGGGGACACAACTATTCTGAAGAATTTCCATTCGATTGGTTGGAGTGCGACGACGCACTTGCCCCTGTCGGCGGTGAGCTTTCCTTGCGCGCCGGTTCTGTAGCCGCGGGCGAAGATGCTATCAACCTCTACTTCACCTCCGTGACTTCCACCGGCACCTCGGTGCGTTTAGCACGCTACACCGATTTCAACGATGTCTGCGAAATTTCGGATGACTCCAACGCACTAGACCCGAATGTCGTGCGCTATGGCGAGGTAGCCGCCAACGTCACCAATTACTCCCGCTTCCGCTCGCCTTCCGTGGTTCCAGACTGGGTCGCGGCCGACCGCGATGAAGGCCACGAGGGCTGGCTCATGCTCGCACTAACCGGCCACTCCGACGCGCCGCTGCCCGTTATCCTGCGCTCGGCCGACGGCTTGACCTGGGATGTGGAAGGCCCGCTCGAGTTCAATGGCGATCCTGGTTTCAACGAGGGCGAGGTCCCGGCAAACTCGCCGATTCCACCGGTTGTCTCTCCACGCCTGGTCCGCTTGCGTGACGAGGTAGATGAGCGCATTTACGACGTCCTCCTGGTTACCCTTGAGCGCGATAACCGCGATGTCTCCGGTTACCTCGTCGGCCGCTTGGAGGGCACCACCTTCACCGTCGCCTCCGGTTTCCAGCGCATCGACTTCGGCCACGATTTCTCCCGCCCGCGCAACACCAACGCCACCGAGGGCACCGTCCCGCAGGAGACCCGCTACGACGAAGCGGTTGTCCTGGGTCTTCTCAACGGCAATGGCCGCGGCGACGATCCTGCAGCGCATCCTTCCTTCGAGGAGGAAGGATGGGCCAATACCCTCGCACTGCCGCGTCGCATCACCCTCCAGGGAGGCAAGCTCTTCCAGACTCCGCCGCGCGGCCTGCCGGATGCCATCCGCCAGTCAGAGCGCGCCCGCTCCTGGGTCGGCGTAATGGATGTCCCGGAAGGCTCCTCCGTCACCGTCACCTTGCTCGACGGCAACGGCAAGCCCGCGGCAGTCATCACCCATGCTGGCAGCACACTGACCTTAGATCGTTCCATGGGCACTGCTTTCGATTCCTATTTCAAGGACTCGGCTCCTGCCGTAGCGCATTTGGCTGAGGGTGATTCCGATTCCCTCACCGTCGTGGTCGACGGTGCCACCGTAGAGGTCTACGCCGACGGCGGCCAGGTAGCCATGGGCTCCCGCGTCTACTTCGACGGCGGTTGCTCTGATCTCCAGGTCGAGACCGCCGGTGAGGCCGTCATCGAGCAATCCTGGCAGCGCAAAGGCTCGCAGCTCTAAGCGCGACGTGTTTTAACACTCAAAGCGACAATAGGGAAAGGCAGAGCATCTGTGCTCTGCCTTTCCCTATTGTTTGTGCAACCGGCCAGACCTTTGGCCTTGCCCACCGCTATTTAGACTGCGCGCAGACGGTCCAGGCGGGCATGAGCGGTGACCTGCATGGTCTCTGGCAATTTTGCCATGCGCTCAGCAAGCTCTTCCTTTTCAAGGTGGCGGGCAGACGGGCTCATGCCAACCTGCGCGGCAATAGAGGCGCGATCCAGGGTCATCGGATAAGAGATATCAACCGGATCTGCTGCCTGCTCCAGGTAGCCGGCGGCCTGCTCGTACATGCGCTCGATCTTGCCTTCTTCCACGCCCAAGATTCCCAGCGGCTCGCGTAGTTCATCCAGATGGCCGAGGTCCGGAGTCAAGACAATGACCTCGCCGCCTGGACGCAAGATGCGCTGGAACTCCGCTGGGTTGCGCGGGGCAAAGACCACCGATACCGCATCGATGGAATCATCCTGCAGCGGCAACCGCTCCCACACATCCGCCACCACGGCGCCAACGCGCGGATGGCACTTTGCCAGATGCTTGGCAGCATGTGGGGAAATATCCAAACCAACGCCACGGGCCTCAGCGATGGAATCCAAGGTATGTGCTAGGTAATAGCCGGTGCCGGCACCGACTTCAAGCAGCATAGGCTCGGCAGTCTCAGGCAACTCGTTGGCATCAAGTGCGTCCTGCACTGCGCCAGTGACAGCCTCCACAAATGGGGCGAAGTGGCCCAAAGACAAGAAGGTCTCACGCGCGGAAACCATCTCACTGGAATCGCCCTTATGCTTTAGCCCTGCCCCGGGGGCAAGGGTGACATAGCCTTGTTTGGCCACATCAAAAGAGTGCCCAGACTCAGAGACGAGACGAGCAAAATCGTCGGCGCCGCTTAGCGCGGTGCCATCGTTTGGGTCGGCCAGAACATCGATGACGTGTGAAAGCATGCCTTAAAGACTAGCTGGAAACTTCGGTCAGCAATGAACCAAGTTCCGCAGCCTCCTCTTTTGTGAGCTCCACAACAATACGGCCACCACCATCGGAGGGGATTCGCATGACAATTTTGCGGGACTCCTCAACCGCTTCC
>NZ_KV814065.1:182059-221861 GCF_001813815.1 Corynebacterium sp. HMSC076D02 | reverse complement strand
GGCTTCATAGCTGCCATAGCTGTACCGCTCCTTTGGGATGTAAAATTTTTGGGTTACCCAAACCACTCTACGCCTTTATTGCTAGTCAAGGGGCGGTTACGAAATTGGTCTAGCTGTTTCGCCCTCGCTTCGGTAGCGCTTTTCTACCTCCGCCAGCAAGGCATCCACCTGGGATTGGCGGTATCCATGGGAAACGACGTCGAACTTGATGTCATCAAAGTTGCCATCTTGAAGCGCTCGCTGATTGTTTGCCAACACATCGCGTTTTTCATCAAGATCGTCTAGCACTTCCCCCCGCCCAAAAATCGAGCCCCACGCCCATGTCCCTAAAACCACCAACGCGAGCAGAACGACGATAAGCAAAATCCACGACAGCATGGGCTAAAGCTTACCGCCGGATGGTTCACGTTGAGCAACAGGACCTATTACTCCGTCGCGTGACAAAATCGTGCGCGCGACCACCTCAGCCATGGGCGCAAGCTCATGCAGCGGCCGGTTGCGGTGGATGCGCTCGCCAAGGTCTACTTCGGCGATGGAAGAAACACCGCAGCGCTTAGCGACGTCGATAAGCAGCCCGGCTTCCACCCCGTAGCCATCAACAAATGGCAATGCCCGAGCCAGCGACGTGCGCAGCGCATATTCGCCACCCAAGGGCTGTGCGATATCTCCGAGCTCCGGGAAGAAGGTGCGCAGCAAAGGCTTAGCGGTCAACTCCGTGACCCGCCCGCCGCCGCTTGGGGCACCGTTGAAGGTACGACGATAAGTAGCTTTGACCATCTGGATCTCTGGATCCGCAAACGGCGCAGCCAACTGCGCGACCATCCCTGGACACGCAGACTCCAAGTCGGCATCAACGAAGACCACGATGTCACCTTGCGCTGCGGCGACCCCGCGCCAGAGGGATTCACCCTTGCCCGGCCGCGGCGCAATCTCCGGCAGGATTTCGCGCCAGTTGTATACCTTTGCTCCGGCAGCGGCAGCGCGCTGCGCGGTGTGATCCGTGGAGTCAGCATCGACAACGATGACCTCCATTGGGTCATCTGCCAAACAGGCTCGTACCACGTTCGCGACGGTTGCTTCCTCGTTGAGCGCTGGGATGATGACAGAAACGCTCATGCGAGCCCACGGGTGGTGTTCAGCGGGGCCATCGTGCCTTCGATAGCTGCGGTCATACGAATGACGTCGAGGGTCTCCGCGACCTCGTGGACGCGGAAAGCGGCCACACCATGCGCCGCCGACCACGCGGTTGCGGCCAATGTCCCTGCCACGCGCTTGCCGACGCCGCGGTCCAAAGTCTCGCCTACGAAGTCCTTGTTAGACAACGCCATCAGTACCGGCCAGCCCGTGGCAACAACCTCGTCGATGCGGCGCAGCAACTCCAGCCCGTGAAAGGTGTTCTTGCCAAAGTCGTGGGTTGGGTCGATAAAGACCAGCTCCTCCGGGCACCCCAGGCTCGCCGCCTTTTCTGCCAGAGCAGTCGTCTCCGCGATGACATCCGCTACGACGTCGTCAAAGTGCACGCGGTGTGGGCGCGTGCGTGGGGTGACGCCGCCCGTATGCGAGCAGACATAGCCGACCTTATGTTCTCCGGCGACTTCGATGAGCTCAGGGTCCCAGCCCGCCCATGTGTCATTGATGAGCGTCGCCCCGGCTGTGATGGCGGCTTCGGCAACGCTTGCGCGCCATGTATCTACTGAGATGGTGACATCCGGGTAGCGCTCGTGCGCCGCGGCAATCGTGGGAACCACGCGCTCGATCTCTTCCTGCGCGTCCACGGCTTCGCCAGGCCCTGCCTTCACGCCACCGATGTCGACGATGCTGGCACCCTGCTCGATCACCTCGGCACAGCGGCGAAGGGCCTCAGCTTCGGCGAAGGTTGCGCCCTTGTCATAGAACGAATCCGGCGTGCGATTGACAATTGCCATCACCTGCGCCAACTTGGCGCTACGCGGATTAGCGCTCATCACGAATCCGCTTATCGCTCATCACCTTGTGCGAGTTCACGATGTGTGCGACCGCTTCGTCGACGTCATCAGTAAGCAGGAACAAGTCCATGTCTGATGCGCTGATAAGGCCGCGTGCTGCCATGGTGGACTTCATCCACTCTAGGAGTCCGGACCAGTACTCGGTGCCCATCAGGACGATTGGATAATTGGTGACCTTTCCGGTTTGCACCATGCAGGCCACCTCAAAGAACTCGTCCATGGTGCCCATGCCACCAGGCAGACAGATAAAAGCCTGGGAATACTTCAAGAACATCGTCTTGCGGGCAAAGAAGTAACGGAAGTTCAATCCCAGATCGACGTATTCGTTAAGTCCCTGTTCATGCGGAAGCTCGATGCCAAGGCCTACCGAAAGGCCTTTTTCCTCATAAGCACCACGATTCGCAGCCTCCATTAGTCCTGGGCCGCCACCGGTGATGACCGCGTACTGGGCATTGGTTAGCGCTTTGCCCACGCGAACGCCCAAGTCATATTCCGGCGTGCCCTCGCCCAGACGTGCGGAGCCGAAGACGGTGACAGCCTTCGGCAGCTTTGCCAAAGCATCAAAACCCGAGACGAATTCCCCCTGGATGCGCAGAACCCGCCACGGGTCCGCGTGCTGCCATTCGTGGTCGGCCCCGGATTCCAGCAGGCGCTGGTCATAGGTTGAGGTCTGCTCGCCCTCGGTGCGCAGCAATAATGGTCCGCGCAGGGTGCGATTACGTTCTGGCGACATATTGGTTAGGCCTCCTTGGCGTTTGCGCCGCTTAAATACTCAATCAAAGCATCGGACACGGAAGTAATTTGCGCAATTGGAACCTGCTCGTCTTTCTTATGCGCAAACCCCGGATCACCCGGGCCAAAATTCACGGCCGGAGTGCCCATCTCGGAAAAACGAGCAACGTCAGTCCAGCCGTATTTCGCACGGAAGTTACCGCCGACGGCGTCGACAAGCGCGCGAGCGGCGGGCTGGCCCAGGCCTGGAAGGGCTGCGGAGGATTCGTCATCAACCTCAATGGTGACGTTTTCATGCTCTCCGATAACCTCACGCATATGCGCCATGGCCTCGCGCAAGCTCCGGTCTGGCGCGAAGCGGAAGTTCACAAACATCCATGCCTCATCTGGAATGGTGTTGGTTGCTACTCCGGATTCCAGATGCACGATGTTGAGACCTTCCTTATAGGTACAACCATCAATGGTGACCTCGCGCGGAGCGTAGTTCGCCACGTTGACCATGATCGGTGCCAGTTTATGAGCAGCATTAGACCCCAGCCAGGCACGCGCGGAATGAGCGCGGGTTCCGTGCGCCGTGATGCGGAGACGGATGGTACCCTGGCAACCGGCCTCGATCATGGCGCCGGAAGGCTCTCCCAAAAGAGCTAGATCGCCGTGCAGCCACTCGGGGTGGTCTTTTTGCAGATGTCCCAGCCCATTAAATTCCGAGGAGACTTCCTCCCCCTCGTAAGCAATGACTGTTAAGTCATGGGCGAGGTCGGGGGCGTCGTAAAGCGCAGCAAAAGCGTGCAGGTACACGGCCATGCCAGACTTCATATCGACGGTGCCACAGCCCCACATGACATCGCCTTCCATGTGGTGGGGAACGTTATCCGCCAGCGGGACGGTATCGATGTGGCCAGCCAGAATCACGCGGGATTCGAGCCCGCGATTGGTGCGGGCGCAGACGGTGTTTGCGTATCGCACCACTTCGATCTTGTCATTATCAAGGCCCCGTAGGGCTGCCTCTATTGCATCAGCGATCTCCTCCTCATGATGAGAGGGGCTCGGGATGTCTACGAGCGCTTTGGTCAATTCGATTGGGGAGGCAAAGAGATCTAAAGTCACAAAGCGCCATCGTAGCGACCTTGCACGATGGCTGCATTGTGTAATATACCTCTCAATACTTTGTTCTAAATCACAAAAGGTGCATCGATATGGCAGAAACCTCACAGCAGCTCAAGACACGCCACCTCACGATGATGGGGCTCGGGTCTGCGGTTGGCGCAGGCCTCTTTCTAGGCGTTGGCCTGGGAATCCAAATGTCCGGTACCTCGGTTCTGCTTTCCTATGCAGTCGCCGGCCTCTTGGTCGGCGCCATCATGTGGATGCTCGGCGAGATGGCAGCAGCCCGCCCCTCGCTAGGATCCTTTTCCACCTATGCCGGCCAAGCTTTTGGCAATTGGGCACGCTTTACCCTGGGCTGGTTGTTTTGGTTCATGCTAGTGATGGTGATGGGAGCCGAGATTACGGGCGCTGCCGCAATCATCGCCTCCTGGTTTAACATCGCAGCGTGGATTCCCGCCCTTATCGCAGTCTCCTTCTTCGCGGTGGTCAACTTTGCAGCCGTTCGTGGATTCGGCGAGTTCGAATTCTGGTTCGCCATCATCAAGGTGGCCGTCATCCTAGCCTTCCTGGCAGTGGGCGTACTGATGCTGATTGGCGTGCTGCCAGGCTTCAACGGCGACCTCGCAACCACCAACTTCACGGAGAACTTCCTTCCGAATGGCATGCCGGGCTTTGCTTCCGGATTGCTCGCCGTTGCATTCGCCTTCGGCGGTATTGAGATGGTAACCATCGCCGCCGCCGAGTCGGAGGATCCTGCACGCAACGTCGCGACCGCCGTGCGTGCGGTTATCTTCCGCATCATGGTCTTCTACATTGGCGCCATCGTGGCCATCACCATGGTTTTGCCATTTAAATACATCCAAGATGCCGATGCAGCCGCCGATTCCCCATTCACCCTGGTGCTAGAGGCCGCGCAAATCCCATTCGCCGCGGGCTTTATGGAAGTCATCATCGCTTTGGCCCTGCTTTCTGCATTCAACGCGCAGATCTACTCCACCTCCCG
Source organism: Corynebacterium sp. HMSC076D02 (assembly GCF_001813815.1). Taxonomy (NCBI): domain Bacteria; kingdom Bacillati; phylum Actinomycetota; class Actinomycetes; order Mycobacteriales; family Corynebacteriaceae; genus Corynebacterium; species Corynebacterium sp. HMSC076D02. The sequence goes on along the minus strand of NZ_KV814065.1, from coordinate 217,034 downwards.
CGTAATTTTCGACATGGCTAAGGACGGCTCGGCACCGGCTATCTTTAAAAAGCAGAACCCATCGGGCTCCCCAGTCTTCGCCGTCATCTTGTCCATGCTTTTCGCATTCGGCTCCGTGCTGCTGCAGTTCTGGAATCCGCCAGGACTTCTGTCCTTCCTCTTCAATGCAGTCGGCGGCTGCCTGCTAGTGATCTGGACCTTCGTGGTTTTGTCCTACTTGAAGCTGCACCCAATCATGAAGAAGAACGGTGAGCTTTCCGCCGTCGAGGTCATCGCCTACCCGGTTCTGCCATGGGCCACCCTGCTGGCGATTGCCGCATTGGTTGTTCTCATGCTCTTCGACCCATCCGCACGCAACCAGGTCCTTGCAGTGAGTGCGCTGACCGTCGTGCTCATCGTTGCGTCCCGCCTCACAAAACCTCGCCAAGTAAACACGGTGTCGAAGTAGCTGTGTATGCTCTAGCGGTGAAAGAAATGGCCTAGTTTTCGCTAGGCTCTACCCCGCATTTGTGAAGGTTTTTCCTAAAGCTATGACTTCTGCATCCGCACGCGGCCTTGCCACCCTTACCCACGATGGGACCGTTCTCGACGTGTGGTTCCCCGCCGTTCATATCGGCGATGACGCCCCGGTAACCGAGTCCGGCACCACTCGCTTGGAAGAGACCCCTCAGCAGTTCGCCGCCTTGGCGGGCCCGGATGAGGAGCGCGGCGTCGCCCGCGTGGCGGTTGAGACCGCCATTAAGGACTTGGATGATGCGCCGCTGGACGCATATGACGCATACCTGCGCCTACACCTGCTCTCGCACCGTGCCGTCAAGCCGCACGGTCTGAACATGGACGGCATCTTCGGACTTCTGGCCAACGTTGTGTGGACCAACTACGGCCCATGCGCTGTGGCTGACTTCCAGATGATCCGCGGCCGCCTGTCCTCCCGCGGCCCGGTCACCGTCTACTCCGTAGACAAGTTCCCGCGCATGGTGGACTACGTTGTGCCAACCGGCGTGCGCATCGGCGATGCTGACCGCGTCCGCTTGGGCGCTCACCTGGCTGAGGGCACCACCGTCATGCACGAAGGCTTCGTCAACTTCAATGCTGGCACCCTGGGCGCCTCCATGGTCGAAGGCCGCATCTCTGCAGGAGTTGTTGTCGGTGACGGCTCCGATATCGGCGGCGGCGCCTCCATCATGGGCACGCTTTCCGGTGGCGGCAAGGAAGTCATCTCCATCGGTGAGCGCTGCCTGCTCGGCGCTAACTCCGGTATCGGCATATCGCTTGGCAACGACGCAGTTGTCGAAGCCGGCCTCTACGTCACCGCCGGCACGAAGGTAAGCGTCTTCGGAAAGGTTGCCGAGGCACTGGGCGTGGAGGAAGGCTCCACCGTCAAGGGCTCCCAGCTCTCCGGCGCATCGGGCTTCCTGCTGCGCCGCAACTCCGTTTCCGGCGCCGTTGAGGCCACCGAATGGAAGTCTGATGCAATCGCTCTCAACGAGGATCTGCACAAGAACTAAGCCCGCCGACTCGTGGATTTAGTCATGGCTTAAACTATTCGGGTGACCGATAGCAATAAATCCACGCAAAATCTTGGCAAAGGCCTCAAGGTCCGCCATCTGACCATGATGGGCCTGGGCTCCACCATCGGCGCCGGTCTCTTCCTCGGAACCGGCGTCGGCATCTCGGCTGCAGGCCCTGCCGTCCTCCTCGCCTATTGCATCGCAGGCTTATTAGCCATCTTGGTAATGCAAATGCTCGGCGAGATGGGTACCGTCATCCCCGCCTCCGGCTCCTTTTCCGAATATGCCGAACACGGCATCGGCCGCTGGGCAGGCTTTACACAAGGCTGGATTTATTGGCTAGCCACCGTGGCCGTGCTGGGCGCTGAGATCACCGGCGCCGCCGGCTTCATCGGTTCTTGGTTCGGTGTTTCCCCATGGATTCCCGCGGCTATTTGCGTGGCGTTCTTTGGAATCGTGAACCTGCTGCGCGTTCGACTCTTCGGCGAGTTTGAGTACTGGTTCGCCGCCATCAAGGTCCTCGTCATCGTGGCCTTTTTGATTGTCGGCTTCCTGCTTATTTTTGGTCTTCTGCCTGGGCATGAAGCAATTGGCACCAAGGTCTTTTTGGATGACGGCTTCATGCCGAATGGCTTGGGCGGCGTCGCCGCTGGCCTGCTCGCCGTGGCATTCGCTTTCGGCGGCATTGAGGTCGTCGCCATCGCGGCGGCTGAGTCTGAAGATCCGGAAAAGTCCTTGGTCAACGCCGTTCGCACGACCATCCTGCGCATCTCGGTGTTCTACTTGGGCTCCGTTTTGGTAATTACCTTTCTGCTTCCCTACTCCTCGCTGGGTAACGCTGATACCGCGGCGCAATCGCCATTCACTCAGGTTCTCGACCATGCAGGAATTAAGGGCGCTGCGGGATTCATGGAAGTCATCATCGTGTTGGCACTGCTTTCCGCATTCAATGCTCAGATCTACGCTTCCTCCCGCATGATGCACTCGCTGGCCTCTCGCCACGAAGCACCGAAGATCTTCACGAAGACCAATGCACAGGGTGTTCCGACGCACGCGATTGCGCTTTCGGTCATTCTCTCGGTCATCATGGTCGTGCTCAACTATGCCGACACCGGCTGGTTGTTGTCCTTCATGCTCAATGCGGCGGGCGCCTCCCTGCTCATCGTGTGGGTCTTCATCGCGGTCAGCCAGCTGCGCCTGCGCCGCCAGCTTGAGGCCATTCACCCGCTGCCCATCCGCATGTGGGCTTTCCCGTACCTGACGTGGTTTGCATTGGCCGTCTTCGCAGCGATTGCGGTACTCATGCTGACTGACGCCTCCGCTCGCGTCCAGCTACTGTCCGCCGGTGCGATGTTCGTCGTCCTTGCGTTTGCGGGCGTACTCAACGCCAAGGCGCGCGGCATTTCGCCTACTTCGACGCTGCCGCTGCCGGACGTCGCCAAGCCCTAGCAATTCGCCTCGAATAATCCCCGGGCCAGCTGTTTCCTTCCAAACGCTGACCCGGGGATTTGACGTTTTGCGGCACCACTCTTGACATGATGACAATGAGCCTTTACATTTAGGGATGTAAGCACGACATAGAAACTTGAAAGCTTTACATCATGCCCGAACACTCCAATATGGTTCGCAAGTGGCGTCGATGGCTGGAAATGACCCAGGCAGACCTCGCCGCTGAGGTAGGCGTTTCCCGGCAGACCATCGCGAACATCGAAAAAGGTAACTACTCGCCTTCCGTGTACTTGGCACTAGACATCTGCAAGGTGCTCGGCAAGTCCGTGGAAGAAGTCTTCAACAACAACCCAGAAAGCGTGAACGATAATGGCTAATAACAACGATGGCTTCTTTGCCAACCTGACCTTCAAAGAGATTGCAAGCTACTCGCTCGATGAGTTCGAAGAGGAAACCTACTTCAAGACCTATGCCATTGGCTACACCACTGCCTTGTTTACCGTCTACTGCGTGTCCGCGCTATTAGCGTGGGTCCTGCCGGGCCGACTTTCCTTGTGGAGCCTCTCGCCCATCGTCGCGCTCGCGATTGCAGAATTTGTCTCGGCGCATTGGATGAAAAAGCGTGTTCCGCGTCCGAACAAGATGCGTTCTTGGACAGGCATAATCTTGATGCTGGTCCCCACCATTGCGCTTTTCGCTGGACTCGCTATGAAACTCAGCATCGACAGCGATTTCGACAACGGTCTCGTAATCGGCGCATTCACAGGTATAGCTGCGGTACTCATCCTCGGTCCCATTTTCCTAAAGTGGCAAAATGGCCGCGACCAGCAGCGCTTGGACAGCCAGCTAGAGGGCTAATCAAGAGGTTCCTCACCATCTGGCTTCCTAGTCCCCTCGTGTGACACTCCTCTTTTGGTCCTTTTGCTCGGCGCCCTTTGCCGGGGGAAAGGACCAAACAGCTCGTTTTCAGCGGCCGTCGAGAGAGCCCAACCTGGGCCAGCCAGCTTAAGCCGGCTCGGTGTGCTCGACCAAGACTGGGGCCTTCGGGCTAGAGCGGAAGGTCCACAGCTTATTAATGATGAAGTTAATCGGCATCGCAAGCAGGATGGATCCCGCAGTAGCCCAGTAAAACTTGGTGCGTAATCCAGTGGAATTATCGAAAATATCCGTGGGTAGACCAACCGGCGAATTCGGGTTCATAAACAAGGTCAAAAGCAAAAGGCTGACGACATACGCCCCCAGTCCCGCAACAAGAAACGCAACGTAGCCCCGAAGCCAGGAGACCTTTTCCACCGATTTGAAAGTCCACATGCGATTGAGCTGGTAGTTCCAGGTATTCGCTACGAGGAAAGCGATGGTCTGAAACACATGGTACCAACGAACATGGAACGCGGAACCGAAAAGATTCACAAAGGGGTCATCGGGCGTAATGCCACTGGTGGCTAGTGCAATTTTGACTGCGATGTATGACACCGCCAGGTTGACCACCGTGCCCGATCCGCCGACCATGCCAAACTTGATAAATTGGCCCATATTGGACGCAAAACGCCCAGCGGCAACTGATGAGCTCACGCGTTCCTCTTTCCGGTTAATCGATAACTAAATCAGGTTACCGCCCAATTGCCGCAAAGTGGAAAATTCGCGGCGTGTGCCGGATAACGGATCTGCAAACTCTAGGCGGTGCGCCACGAGTTGGAGAGGCGAGGAAAAGTCGTAGAGGTCGAGTCCGCGGTCTACCGGGTAGGTGTCGTCGCCTTGGATGGGAGCGCCTAAGTAGTTACAGACCACCCGCAGCTGGTGGGTATGCCCCGTGTGCGGAATGAGCGAGGCCGTATAGCCGTGTGCCTCCACTTGGGTCAACGTGGGCGTACCGCCGAGCGAGACTTGGCGGCTACCTTTGACCTTGTGCATGGAAAGCTCAACCGTTCCGGAGTATTCCAGGCAGGCAGAAAGGCGCGCATGGTAGGTCTTGGTTACTTTGCGCTCAGCAAAAAGCCTCTGATACCTCCCGCGTGTGCGAGGGTTGCGTGAGCACACCACTACCCCGGCAGTCAGGCGGTCGAGGCGGTGCAGCGGCACAATGTCATCTTCACCGAAATCCACGCGCAGGCGTGTCTGTAGGGTCTCGCGCACCAATCGCCCATTGCTGGTCGTGGGTAAAAAGTGTGGCTTGTCCACGACGATGAGGGCGCGGTCTTCATAAAGCACCGTGTAATCGAAGGGAATCGGCTTCTCTTCGGGCACATCAGGGTGATACCAGGCAGGGACCGGACGTGAAAGCGCCATTCCCGCAGGCAGAAGCTGCCCCGGTGAAAACGGCGAATCGCCCGCCGCGGCCGCGAAGTACTCGGTGTCCGCGGGCACGACTGCCTGCAGGACTACTTTGCGCGGAGAAATCCCCTCGCGGGCTGGCGGGCGATAGGTCACGGGCTAGTTGTCAGCAGCAAGGCGGGCCACAGCGGCATCGATACGCTCATCAGTGCCGTTCAAGCCGATGCGCACGAACTTATCACCCGATGGGCCATAAAAGTCACCCGGGGCAACCAAGATTCCGCGCTCGGCCAGCCAATCTACGGTAATGCGGCACTGCTCATCGCGGGTCGCCCACAGGTACATGCTGGCCTCAGAGTGCTCGATGCGAAAGCCGGCGCCAGTTAGTGCGCGCAGGAGCTTAGCGCGGCGGGCGGCATAGCGGCGCACCTGCAGCGTCTCAGAATCGTCGTCGTTTAGCGCTTCAACCATCGCAGCCTGAATCGGCCCTGGAACGATAAGGCCTGCGTGCTTGCGCAGCTCGAGAAGCTCCGCGATAAGCGCCTCATCACCCGCGAAAAAGCCCGTGCGATAAGAGGCCAGGTTATGGGACTTCGACAACGAGTGCATCGCGATAAGACCCGTGTTATCGCCGTCAGTCACGCGCGGATCCAAGATGGAAACCGGCTTCTTCTCGTCGTCCCATGCCAACGCCAAGTAGCACTCGTCAGAGGCCACAATGACGTTGTTCTCACGCGCCCATGCCACCACGGCACGCATCTCTTCCACGGTCTTTACTCGGCCGGTCGGGTTCGACGGCGAGTTGATAAAGGCCAGCTCTGCATCGCCAAAGTCGCGAGGATCGTCCGCGCGCTCTGGGTATGCGCCAGCAATCAGCGCGCCCACCTCGTAAGTCGGATAAGCCACGGAAGGGATGATGACGCGCTGGCCGCGCATGCCCAGCAGCGTCGGCAGCCAAGCGATAGACTCCTTCAAGCCGATTACCGGCAGTACGCCGAAGGAGGAAGGTTGAGCGCCCGTGCGGCGCGCAACATTACCGCGGATGGCTTCCTGCAGCTGCGCAGTGCCCGCCGTGGTGGGATAGCCGGGAGCCTCCGCGGTCGAAGCCATCGCCAGCTGCACGCCCGGAGCTACTGGATCGACCGGGTTGCCCACGGAAAGATCCACGATGCCATCTGGGTGCGACTGAGCCTTCTTCTTCGCCTCAGCAAGCGAGTTCCACGGAAAGTCCGGCAGGCTATTTCCAAGCGGTTGACGAGCCATTCTTAGGTCAAGCTCCTTATTTACAAGGTAGGCAGCGGGAAAAGTTAAAGCCCGGACCCAAATGCGTGAGGTCCGGGCAGCAGAAATTAATCCTGGTTCTGCGGAGGCAGGGCCGCAATCATTGGAGCGTCGAAGTCCTGTGGACCAAGCGCTGCAGCACCACCCGGGGAGCCAAGATCATCAAAGAACGCAGCGTTAGCGTCGTTGTAATCAATCCACTCATCCGGAACGTCATCCTCGTAGAAGATTGCCTCAACTGGGCAAGCAGGCTCACAAGCGCCGCAGTCTACGCACTCGTCAGGATGGATGTACAGGGAGCGCTTGCCTTCGTAGATGCAATCGACGGGGCACTCTTCAACGCAAGCGCGGTCCATCACATCGACGCATGGCTGCGCGATAGTGTAAGTCATGAGGTGCTAAAACTCCTGTTTTCACGGGTTTTGGGATGTCTAACAGTATGTCACTTTTGGACAAAAAATGGGAAAATTCCGCCCCCGATTCCGGCGATTAACAGCAGGAGCGAAAGAATATTATTGGCCAGCCATATATCGCCGGTCACGACCACACCCAGCACGAATGCGAAGTATCCCAGCAGCCAAGCCGCCAAAGGAACAAGCCCGATGTAGGCATTATCACTCCAGAGCCTTGCTGTGCGCGTGAGCACTGTATTAAACCACCAGGCTAGAACGATCGTGATGGGAAAAGCCACGCTCGTCCCACCCGGCAGCGGCAACCTGGCGGTGAGGTAGACAACTTCTAGAACCAGGGAGGTCAGCGCGCCTAGGCACAGCCAGGCCAGGCCGGTTATCTGCTCGCCGCGTGAGTATTCATTCAAAATCACAGGGCCTCCAGCAGCGCTTCTGCAGGCTCGCCCCGCCCCAGCTGGTAGTGCTCGGCACGCAGCAACGGCATGACAAGGAGGTTGGACAGGCCATATGCGCTTGGCGACGCCGCCGGGTCCCCAATGGCAGCCGCAGCCGCTACCGGGTTCGTCTGGGTCACTGTGGAGTCAGCCACCCAAATCTGCGTGGCATGGGCGACCATGGCGCGACGCTTGGCGGCTAGCGCGGCATCGTCAAGCCGGTATTCCACGTCAGCGCCCTCGTTGGTGAAATTGTCGAGGTAACCCCGGTCCGGCTTTCGCCAGCCCTCCGGTGCACCGATGGTCTCAAGCGCACTGTAGTGCGCGCCGCGTTCGAAGATTGCCCACCAGATGCGCTGGTCTGATGCTGCGGCCGCGTGGACTGCCTGGTGCACGGCGATGTGGTCCGGGTGGCCATAGCCGCCGTCCGGCCCGTATGTCAGCACGATATGCGGGCGAAGCTGCACAAAGTGCTCGCGCAACAAATCTGCTGCCTCGTCAATGCGGCGCACCAAGGCACGCGGATTCTCGTGAGCCGGTGAGCCCTCCATGCCGGAATCGCGGAAGAAGCCAAAGCCGCCGAGTTGAATACCGTGGACGCCCAAGATATCGAGGGCGTCGGAAAGCTCACGTGCCCTAAAACCGCCTAGCTGGTCTGCATTGCACAAGCCTTGATAAGGCGTGCCAATGACCTCGCCTTCCTCGCCGAGCGTGGCCGTGATGACCGTGACCTCAGCGCCTCTTGCAGCCATGTCAGCTAGTGTTCCGCCGGTAAAAAGCACCTCGTCATCTGGGTGAGCATGTACGGCCACCACGCGGTAGCCGCGCAAATCATTACTTTTCATCTTTCCTCCACATCGGTGCCGTAATAAGCCCTGCATCCCAATCTTCGATGCGTTGACCGGGCCCAAGGATACCCCTGCCCAAAGCATGGATACGCACCTCGTCCATCAAAGGTACGTAGAGCACCTCATCGGAATTGAGTTTGCGGACCTTTTCCAAGGCCGCATCCGGAGTGATGCGTCCAGACAAGATATCGCCGCGCATGTCCTCTGCCTCCGCAGGGCAAAAGCCGGAGATATCGCTGGCGCGTACGTCGTCGTTTTCACACATATAGAGGCTGGCCAGACTCTCCGGAGACACGTTTGCATTCTCCCAGGCCACCACGGCGTCCACCTCTGCCTCCGGCAGCATCTCGCCCGCAATGGTTTGAGTGCGCTCAGAGACTACCTCTGCACTAATTGCTTGTGTTTCGAGGACGTCGACGATGGTGCTGGCAGCCGCCACAGCCTCCGGATGCGTGGGATCAGCTGCGATGCGCAGCGGCTTGCGGCCCGCGCGCTCGCGAAGTGGCGTCAGGTCCACTTCTTCGTTGACCGGGTTTTGGCCCGGACGCAACTCCGAGGCACGGCCCGCCGCCAGGCGAGCGACCTGGTCGGTCTCGATGAGCGAGGCTAAAGCGCGACGCTGGCTTTGCTCTGGCAACGCGCCTTCCCGGGCGGAAAAGTGCAGGCGCAGCTGGCGATTACGGGTCACGGTCCCGGCGTTGACGTTGCTCAGCAAACTGAGGCTCTCCAGCGAGGTTTGTTCCGGAGTAAAGTCCACGAATCCCACCTGGCCCGAGCGCAACATGTTGACCGCCTGACTGGTATCGCGGACGGTACGCAGCTGGACGACGTCGACAAGCGCAGGCCCCGCGCCCCAGAAGCGGTCGTTGCGATTCAGGGTAATAACTCCCCTGCCTCGATCGACGGCCTCGACGGCATAGCGCCCAGCGGATGCGGGGATGCCGTCGGCAAGAGCTGCCGTAAACTCGGTGTCCTGCAGCAGGTGCGAAGGAAGAAGGTGCGCGAAAAGTCGGTGCCAATCGGACACGCGCTGCTTGAAATCCACCACCACAACGCGCCCTGCCGAGGACGTGCTGATGTCCTCGATGGCGAAGTAGCCCGCTGGGTCCACCACTCCGGGGTTGGAGGTCATTTGGGTCCACAGGTAGTGAAAGTCACTGCCGCTAATCGGAGTGCCATCGGACCATTGCGCCGGCGAGGCAATCTTGTACACCACGCGCTGGGCAACACCTTTCGGCGGCTCTACCTCCTCCGCGCTGGCCAGCACATCGGAATCCATGTGTTCGCCGTGGAAAGCAGAAGGAAGGACGAGCTCTGCAATCTGGCTGACCAGCTCGCTATTGTTGGCTACCAGATGCGGATTGAGCCCGCCGCGGAGCGGATCGACGCCGATGGCGACGGTCTCGCGCTCGACGCCGTCCTCTTTTTCCTTCTTCTCGGGCGTCGGTGTTTCGGTCTGGGTGCTCTCGGCAGCCGGTTTGTCCTCGACGGGCGGCGGGCCCGGATTGGCCATGCACGAGGTGAGCACGCAAAGTGATGAGGCAACCACTACCGCGCCAAGCTTTCGCACTTTGATACCGCCCTTCTACCTAGATCTGAAACCACTTTAGTCGGAGGGCCGGCATTGCTTGGAATCTGACGCTGTGTTTACGGCGCTCTTCAGCTGCATTCGAACTATCGAGTGGCTCTTTTGGGCGCCTTTTGGCGCCCTTCGATGGTTCGAATGCAGGTTTTCTGGCAAAAGAAAAAGCGCGACCCCAAAACGGCCGCGCTTTAATCTCCTAAGCGTTACTTGTTGAGCTGCTTCGCACGGGAAGCTGCACGCTTACGGTCGGTAGCGGAAAGCTCGACCTTACGCACTCGCATGACGTTCGGAGCAACCTCGACGCACTCGTCGTTGCCACAGAACTCAAGCGCCTCATCTAGGGAAAGGGTACGCGCCTTTGCCAGGGTGACGGTTGCGTCTGCGGTGGCAGAACGCATGTTGGTCAGCTTCTTTTCCTTGGTGATGTTGATGTCCATATCCTCATCACGGTTGTTAGCGCCAACGACCATGCCCTCGTAAGCCTCCATGCCTGGCTCGACGAAGAACTCGCCACGGTCAGCCAGCTGCTGCAGTGCGTATGCGGTGATCTGGCCGGAGCGGTCAGCAACCAGGGAGCCGGTCGGACGGGACTTGATCTCGCCTGCCCAGCTATCCAGGCCATCGGCGATGGAGTTAGCGATACCTGCACCGCGGGTCTCGGTCAGGAACTGGGTGCGGAAGCCGATGAGGCCACGCGCCGGAACGCGGAAGATCATGCGTACCCAGTCACCCTCGCGGACGTCCATGGACTGCATCTGGCCCTTGCGGGTAGCCAGCAGCTGGGTAACGGCGCCCTGGTACTCGGAAGGAGTATCGATGGTGAGCATCTCGTATGGCTCCATGGTCTTGCCATCGACAACCTGGGTAACAACCTGTGGCTTACCCACGGTCATCTCGAAGCCCTCACGGCGCATGTTCTCAATCAGAACGGACAGCGCCATCTCGCCGCGGCCCTGTACCTCCCAAGCGTCAGGACGCTCGGTCGGCAGAACCTTCAGGGACACATTACCGATAAGCTCCTGGTCCAAACGAGCCTTGACCATACGTGCGGTCAGCTTGTCGCCACCGCCCTGGCCAGCCATTGGGGAGGTGTTAACGCCGATGGTCATAGAGATTGCCGGCTCATCAACGTGAATCTGCGGCAGAGCAACCGGGTTTTCAACGTCAGCGATAGTATCGCCAATCATGATCTCTGGGATACCGGAGATGGCGACGATGTCGCCGGCAATAGCCTCGGTCTCTGGCTGGCGCTCGAAGCCGACGGTACGCAGCAGCTCGGCAACCTTAACGTTCTTGACAACCTCGTTGCCGTCCTCATCCCAGGAGATCCAGGCAACCTGCTGGCCCTTCTTGATCTTACCGGAGTAGATACGCAGCAAAGCGATACGGCCGAGGAAGTCAGAGGAGTCAAGGTTGGCCACGTGCGCCTGCAACGGGCCGTCGACGGAAGCGGATGGCTCCGGCAGAACCTCGTAGATGACGTCGAAGAGCGCCTGCAGGTCCTCAGCCGCAGGAACGTTGCCGTCGCCTGGGTTCTCGGTGGAAGCCTTGCCCTCACGGCCAGAAGCGTAGAGTACCGGCAGATCCAACAGTGTTTCTGCAGCAGCAGCTGCTTCCTCATCCTCTAGGCCGGAGGCGATTTCCAGCAGGAGGTCGTGGGACTCGTTGACGACCTCGTCGATACGAGCGTCTGGGCGGTCGGTCTTGTTAACGCAGATGATGACCGGCAGCTTGGCTTCCAGGGCCTTGGTCAGAACGAAGCGGGTCTGTGGCAGCGGGCCTTCGGAGGCGTCGACTAGCAGCACGACGCCGTCAACCATGGAGATACCGCGCTCGACCTCGCCACCGAAGTCGGCGTGGCCCGGGGTGTCGATGACGTTGATGATAAGGTCGCCGCCGTCCTTGCCCAGGCCCTTGCGGTGAATAGCGGTATTCTTCGCCAGAATGGTAATGCCGCGCTCGCGCTCCTGGTCATTGGAGTCCATGACGCGGTCCGTGTGCTCGCCGTGGTCACCGAAGGCACCGGACTGCTCCAGCATGCCGTTGACGAGGGTGGTCTTACCGTGGTCAACGTGGGCGACGATGGCGACGTTACGGAACTCGGTATTAGTCACTGGTGGGGTGCTCCTTAAAGCAAAGTTGGAACGCTTAAGCGCAAGATTTTGAACGGGGTCTAAATATACTCTGCAACTTTGCAATTTGCAGCATTGGAACACCCCTCTGAAGCGGGAAATCGCAGGAGCCAGCGTTTTGTAACAAATCTATAACCCCGGACGAAAGACGGGTTGAGACACACTTTCGCTTCAGAAACTGGCTTGACCGTAAGAAACTTGACCGCAAGAAAAAGGTGAATATTGTTACCAGAGATACTATTGTGACCAATGTGCCGAATGTTATTGTCAAGCATCTCGCACCCATTTCCGTCTCCTGCACCCAATTCAAGGAATCTGATAATCGTGAGCACCTCGAGCACCGCACCTAGCTCCGAGCACAACAACGGACGCCGCCTCCGCGCGAGCTCCGGCATGATTGCTGCCGCTACCGCGGCGCTCATCGGTCTAGCTACTCCCCTTATCGCACCGGCCCAGGCAGACGCCCCGGACCTGGCCGCCCTGGAAGCACAGGCAATGTCGCACTCCCCGCTGGATTCGCTGGGACGTCCCAATGAGGCAACCCAGAATCGTATCCGCGAATTCGCCGCACAGCTATGGATTCCCAACGACATTCGCAGCGCCATCCTCTCCGGACTTGCTTTCAGCATGGGCCAGGGAGGTGATCCAGGCGTGAAATTGCCTGAGGGCCAAAGCCCAGCATTCCGCCAGTTCTACTGGCCTACCGTCTCCGCAAAGTGCATCGGGGGCCAGGGCGATTCCATGGGTTCTGCCATCGCCGTCCCGGGCCCTACCAAGATGCCAGCACCGGGTGCAGGTCCAGGAGAGGCAGTCTTCCTCTTCACGGCACTAGGCACTTCCCCTGCAGCTAAGGAGCAGGGCAACATGAAGGTCCAGTGGTTCAACCTGGACACCTTCCAGTCCGGCGTTACCCCGCTTTTCAACAACGGCATCAACGCCGACGGCCCCACCACCGTCTCAGGCCGCGCCACCACGGGCAAGGGCACCGTCGTGGCCATCTTGTCCGGTTCCGTCAACACCCAAGATTCCGCGTGCGCATTCCCGCCAACTGCCGCCTTCCTTGAGGTCAATTAATGAGCGTCGATCTGCACCCTGTCAAGCAAGAAACCTTTAATACAGCGGAAAACATCAACGTCGATCCAAAAGGTTTCTTGCGCGAGGTAGACACCTACAAAGAAACCGAATTTGGTCTTTACATGGCCCGCGGTGCCAATCATCCGCGCTTTGGTTACCTCGAATCTTGGTTGCTGCCTGAACTGGGCCTGCGCGCGAATATCTTCCACTTCCGGGAAGGGGTTGAGGCACACCAGGACTTCTACTTCGATATCGCTGACATCGATAACAAGGATGGAGTCTGGACTACCCGTGACCTTTACGTCGATCTGGTCTCGAACACGGGCGAGCCAATCGACGTTCTCGACATCGACGAGTTGGCCGCAGCCACCTCCGCGGGTTTTATCTCGGCAGAAGAGGCAGAGCGCGCTATGGACCGTACCCTCGTCGCGGTTGAAGGCATTACCCGATACGGCGACGATTCCATGGCTTGGCTGCGCGCCCTCGGCATCGAACTTTCTTGGGCAGACTCTGTCACCCTGACGCCTGCGGAGTAGTTGCGTAAGATATTTAGGGTTATTTGTCCCTATCATATTAAGGATGCTTATTCCCCATGGCCGGTGGACTTTTTGCACTGCTTGACGACGTCGCGGTAATCGCTCGCGCGGCAGCCTCCAGCGCCGACGACGTCGCTGCCCTAGCTGGCAAGACCTCGGTAAAGGCGACAGGCGTCGTGGTTGACGATGCCGCCGTTACCCCACAGTACGTCTCCGGCGTTAGCCCAGCCCGCGAGCTGCCTATCATTTGGCGCATCACCAAGGGCTCGCTCATCAACAAGATCGTCATCATCTTGCCGATCGCACTGCTGTTGTCTTGGATTGCGCCGTGGGCGCTGACCCCCATTCTCATGTGCGGCGGTACTTATTTGTGCTTTGAAGGCGCAGAGAAGATCTTCCACTACTTCGCAGCGCATGGCGCAGAAGAAGAAAAAGAAGAACAGTCGGACACAAAGGATCCAGACGCCGAAGACAAGTTGGTCAAGTCTGCCGTTACCACAGACCTTATCTTGTCCGCTGAGATCATGGTGATCTCGCTCAACGAGGTCATTGACCAAAGTTTCTGGATGCGCCTAGGCGCGCTGCTCATCGTCGCCATCGTTATCACTTTGGCGGTCTATGGCGCTGTCGGCGTGCTGATCAAGATGGACGACCTTGGCATTAAGCTGCTGGAGCGCAACGAAGGCAAGTCCGCCGTCGGCAACGCCTTGGTCAAGGGCATGCCGGTAGTTCTGGACATCATCTCCGTCATCGGCACGGCGGCAATGCTGTGGGTAGGTGGCCACATCGTCATCAAGGGGCTGCACGAGTTCGGCATCAACCAGCCGCACGGTTTTATCCACCACCTGACCGAACCCATCTCCAACGGCGCGCTGTCCTGGACCGTAGATACCGTCTGTTCCATGGCCTTCGGCTTTGTCCTGGGCGCCATCGTCTTGGGCATCGTCACAGGCTTCAAGAAGGCTCTCGGTAAGTAGTCGCGAACCCCTCCAGGTTTTCTCGTCTACACGATTACAGGAACATAAGCAGCGACAGCGCCATCACTGCCATTCCGGCAATCAGCCCGTAGATGGCGTGGTGGTGTTCACCGGTTTCCTCTGCGGTGGGCAAAAGCTCATCAAGCGAGATGAAGACCATGATGCCGGCGATGGCTGCAAAGCTAAAGCCCATCGTGGCAGGCCCCATCAGCGGCAGCAGGAGAACGAAGCCCACCGCTGCCCCGACTGGCTCAGCGAGCCCCGAAACCGTAGCCCACCAGAAGGCTTTGGCTCTCGAGCCCGTGGCTTCCCGTAGTGGCACCGCGACTGCGATGCCTTCCGGAATATTGTGAATCGCAATCGCCACGGCTACCGGAATCGCGATACGTGGGTCTTCCAAGCCGGCGAGGAAGGTGGCAAAACCTTCCGGAAAATTATGAAAGGCCAAGGCGCAGGCCGTAAACACGCCCGTCTTCATCAGCCGCTTGCGGCGTGCTTCTTCTTCCGTGGTGGCAGGCTCGTGCGGATTAATCTCTTCCGGAACGATTCGGTCAATAACCGCAATTATCGCGATGCCGACGAAAAACGCGAGCACCACCGCCCAGGTTCCTGCCTTCTTTCCGCCAAAGGCATCCGTCAATTGCTCGAGGCCCGTCGGCAGGATCTCCATGAAAGAGACATAAAGCATGACGCCAGCCGAAAGACCTAACGCGGCAGCCATGAAAGCCGGACCAGCATGGCGTTTACTGACGGCGATGCCAGCGCCGATGGACGTCGATAAGCCGGCCAAGAGCGTAAGACCGAAAGCCACCGCCAAGGAAGACGCTGTATACATAACTTAAGACTCTAGAACATTAGCGCGCCCCAGCCCCCACTCCGTGGTGCGTAGGCTTTAAATGCGTAGGCTAGAAGCCTATAAACCTTTAAAGATTTGGAGGCCCTCGTTGGACGTGAGCATGTACCCACTAGCTAAAAGCTACTTCGGCGTCACTCACGTCGCAGTTCTCGAGCATGTAGTCCACTCGGTAGCGCTCAGCCTCCCGCTTTTGCACAAGGGGCCGCTTGCGCTGGCGGTCACGCTCGAGCCCGAGGCTTTCAGCGGCGGCTGGCGTGTGCGCAGCGAGTTTGGCATCTTAGGCTATCTCGACGCCGCGGAAACTGCGGAGTTTCCTGCCCTGCAGCGAGTGCGTGCTTCAGGGTTTAGAGTCGCAACTGACGCTACGGTTGAGCTCGTGTCTGAGGACGCGACTATCGACGTCGCGGTTAACCTCGGTCTTGCCCCGTGGATGGTGCCTGTCAATGAGCAACCCGCAGGCTCCGTACTGTTGCAGGGCGGCCTCGGCCTCCTCATCGATACCGCAACCGGGCAGCTTAATGAATCTCAACTTTCGCGCTTAATTACCCAGCAGATCTTCGTCTCGCTGCATCTGGTTGAAGGCGATATTGTCGCCGCTACCCCAGGCTTCGTCCTGGGCCGCGTGTGCACCACACAACAACAGCCACACCTCGGTGCGATCCTGGAACGTGGCAGTGCACAAGATGCCGCTATCGCTGCCCGTGCTTACTGCGCCGACGGCCGCATCGCTGTCGACGTGCCCGAGGTGGGCGCCACCGAGTTCTTCTCCCCCGCCGTCCCCGCCCTGCGCGTGCCGCCCGAAGCGCCCGCCATCCCTCCTGCCGTCGAGCCCGTGGCCACGCAGGCTTGGGAGACCGGCCTCGAGGCCGCAGACTTCCATGCCGGCCTGCCGCGCGGAGCCAAGAAAATCGCGCGCCTGGTGACTCTAGCGGCACAGCCTGCCCCGGAAGCAGTAGTAAAACCGGAACCAGCGGACAAACCTGAACCGCTGTCAGAGCCTGCACCGCGTAGCGAGCTCGCAAGCCTCGTCAACCACGTCCCAGGCCAACAAGCGTTAGCATGGCGGCAGCTTCCCGTCGCTGCGGCGCCGGGTCGCTTCTCCTCGGAGTCAGCGCGTGTGCGCGCACGACGCTCTGAACGTGCGGCCTCGCGGCAGCGGGGCGGGCACCACCGCAAGTAGACTTGCAGCTTTCCCACCGAAAGGACTTAACAATGCTTTCCCACAACCGGCGCTTGCTGCGCATCGGCGCGACCGTGCTGGCTGGCAGCCTCTTTTTGGCTGCCTGCGGCGAGGGCGAGTCCGCCAACCCGCGCATCATCCAAGGCTTGCACCAGAAAAAGCCGAAAGAGCCGATTGCCCGCCCGATGTCGGAGATGGTCCCAGCAGAGGTCGCCGCAGGACTCGGCAGCGAAAAGTACGGACTGCCCACCGCCCACGGCGCATCCATCGCATCGGGAGCGATGGAGCAATGCCGGGATTTCAAAGGCGATACCTTCCAAGCTGTTGCCGATGCCAAGACTTTGGAGGACCACGAAATCGAGGTGGACTACGGCCTCGACGATGCCGACATGAAGTCCTGGGATGGCATGTGCGCACCCATCAAATTCGAAGGCGCCAATGCCTTTGCCACCGTGGCGACAGTGCCGTTTAAACAGGACAAGAACGAAGTCACAGGCCCGATGCTCTACATCTTCAACGGCGGTAACGGCGCTCCCCTGGTCACCCAGCCTTTCGAGCTGCCGCAGGAATTTGCCGGGAAGAAGATGAGTGATTTCGCCATCACCCAGGTGGGCGAAAAGCTGGTCTTTTCCCTAAACGATGTGCCGGAGGACAAAGCCCCACAAATCTTCACGCTCTCGCTTGCTGATGCCACCTCAAAGACCGTCAATCAGCCAGAGCCGCCGGCGAATACCTCGCAGCGCCGCCTAGAGGAATTCCGCATTCAGGATTCCTATGTTTATATCGCCGAACGCAACAGCGAGGCCGGATATCAGCTCGTTGCTGTCGATGCCCTAAGCGGCGAGGAAACCGTCTTGGTGGATGCGGGTTCCCCGGGCTTCGACAACGTCGAGCTGCCGCCCGAGGCCAAGGGCTATACCTTGCTGCGCAACAACGACTTCCTAGTGGGAATCTCCGACAACGCAGCGCGCCCGACCTTTGTCTTCGACAAGCAGCAGGGCCCGCGCATGCTTGGCGATGCCTTCCCACTCGACGACCCCGGGGAACCCGCCCACGTCTCCAGCCCGACGGGCACCATCGTGCGCAATCACCTAACGCTGCTGGATAAGGATGCCGGCATCAAGGTCATCGATCTGGCCAGCGGCGAGCAGATGGGGGAAGTCTCCAACGAGGAGATGACTGAGCCTTTCGAGACCGAGGATTACAAGGAGAAGGGTATTTCTGCCATCTCCGACGGCCAGTCGCTCTACTTGTCTACCGGCAAGACCGAGGAATCCACCGAGCGCTACAAGCTCAACCTGGAGACCTTGGAGGTCGAGGAAAAGAACCCGAAGGCCGTGCCGCTCTTCGATACCCAGAACCTCTTCTTTGCTGGCTCCACCCTATTCGCCAACTTCGGCGAGGCCGGCGAGACCATCCCGGCCACCGGCGTTTACGCCTACTACGACTAAGCAAGCTCGCGCAGGCTGCCATCGAGGCGCCGGGTAATCCCCTTCGCATCCAGTTGCTCTAGCAGCGGGATGGCAACCCGGCGCGTGGTGCAAAGCGCCTGACGCGCCTGCGAGGTGCTAAAGGGCTGCTCGATTTCTTGCAGGCGGGTTCTTGCCTCCGCGACTGCCGCGGGCAGCAACACCACGCCGTCTTTTAGGCGCAGCAGTCTCCCGGCGCGCTCAGCTGCGGCAAGCTCTTTATTTCCTAGACCAAGCTCGCGTAGGTCCGCGGCCTCCGGCGCGGCGAAGGGCTCTCTCTTTAGCCGGCGCTCCAGCTCGGCAACGCCCGCTTCTGCCTCGCCCAAGTTAACCGCAGCGCCGGGCAGCCGAATAACGCCTGAGGCGGACTCCAGCTTCGCCGCGGCGACAGCTAGGTTGAGCAGGCTATCTTCTTCGACACCCAATGCATCACGGGCGGCGCCGCGCGGCAGGCCGACTGACAGCGGCTTGGCCGCCATGTGTTCCTGTACGGCATCATTAAGCGCCTGGTTCCACTGTCCCACCTGGCCGGCGGTGATCCACCACTTGTTAAAGGCAATCACTCCGGCAGGCGGTGCGGAGGTCTCATAGCCATCCTGTTCTAACTCGCTGAGCAACGCGTAACCGCGGCGGCGCAGGCTCTGCGCCGGATTGCGGTAGTCTTCCAGCTGCGCGAGTTCTTCCGCGCGGCGGGCTGCAGCACCCCGCCGGCGCAGCGCGGGCGGGACGAGGTCAACAATTTCCACGCCGGCCAACACGTGGCGAGCGCCGGGCCCGCGCAGCACAAAGCGATCCCCCAGCTCTAGAGCCAACGGGGCGCTGAGTCGAATGCGCGCGAAGTCGCCACTGAGAGGTCGCACGCGTGCTTCCACGCCCGCCGTGCCGGTATGGGCGATGAGCTCCTGGGCAATGCCATCCAAGCTTTCGCCAGAGACCCGGCGCACGTCGAATTCTTGCGTGACCCGCCACGTGTTTGGACTGAGCAGGCTATCGCCGCGGCTAATCGCCTCTGCCTCCACGCCGCGCAGGTTTACCGCAACGCGAGTGACTGGCTGGGCTGAGCCAACCGCCGTATTTTCACTGTGCAGGCCGCGTACCTCGACTGGGACCAGCTCCCCGCCGCTGAGCAGCTCAAGTCGATCGCCCACGGCAATGCTGCCTGCCCCAAGTGTTCCGGTGACCACGGTGCCCGCGCCCTTCACGCTGAAGGAGCGATCTACCCACAGGCGAACGCGCTGCTCGGCATCTGGAGCAGGCGCAGCGGCCAGCACGGTGTCGAGCTCAGCGCGCAGCTTCTCGATGCCCTCCCCGGTCTTAGCGGAGACCTCGATGATGGCGGCGTCGGCAAGCGCGGTGCCCGCGAGCTGCCTGCCTACCTCCGCGCGCACTTCCTGGCGACGCTGATCATCTGCACGGTCGGCGCGAGTCAGCGCCACGACGCCGTGACTAATTCCCAGCGCGGCGATGGCATCGCGGTGATCGGTGGACTGAGCCTGCCAGCCTTCATCGGCGGCGACGACGAAAAGCACCACCGGCGCAGGCCCCAGGCCGGCCAGCATATTGCCCAAGAAACGCTCGTGGCCTGGGACATCAACAAAAGCAACATCGGCTCCCGAAGGCAGGTGCGTCCACACGAAGCCCAAGTCGATGGTGAGCCCGCGGCGCTTTTCCTCTTCCCAGCGATCCGGGTCCATGCCCGTAAGTGCCCGCGCGAGCGTGGACTTTCCATGGTCCACGTGGCCGGCGGTGGCGACGACGTACATCTTTTACTCCTCAGACTGTAGCTTTTGGGCTTTGCGGATGGCCGCGATGAGCGCGGCGTCTTGGGAGGCAGGGATGCAGCGGACATCGATAAGACACTGCCCCTGGTGTACGCGCGGCAGCACGGCCAACTGCCCAACGCGCAGAAGAGCGGCGAGCTTTTCCGGCAAGGCCACGGCAAATCCTTCGAGCGGGTACTCAGGTGCCCCACCACCGCCAACACGTCCGGCGTGTGCGACCACCTCGCCTCCTACCGCCTGCGCCACCTCTTCGGTGCGGCGGCGGTACTCGGCGGAATCAATATGCAGGGCCTCCTCAACTGCATTCGCCGGCGCATTTAGCGCTGCTTCCAGGGCGTTTAGCCGCAGCTTATCGATGCGCACCGCACGCGCGAGCGGGTGCTTCTTCAACAAAGCAATGGCCTTCTTGGTGCCCAAGATGATGCCGGCCTGCGGCCCGCCGAGCAGCTTGTCACCAGAGGCGATGACCACGTCCGCGCCGGCATCCAGCTGCTCCTTGAGGCTCGGCTCCTCGGGCAAGGTCGGGTCCGGCACCAGCAGCCCGGAGCCCAGATCGACGATGAGGCTGACCTGCCCCTCGCCCTCTCCGCGAGACTTATTGTGCTTCTTCAGTGCCCCACGCAGCTGCGGCACATCCACGGCGGTGGTAAAGCCCTCGATGCGAAAGTTGGAAGGATGTACCTTCAGCACCGCGCCGGTGTTGTTACCCAGCGCAGCCTCGTAGTCGGCGAGGTGGGTGCGGTTGGTGGCGCCAATCTCTTTGAGTACCGTGCCGGAGGATTCGATGAGTTCCGGCAGCCGGAATCCGGCGCCGATCTCGATGAGTTCGCCGCGGGAGATAATGACTTCCTGGCCGGGGGCAAGAGCGGCGGTGGCCAGCAACAACGCTGCAGCTCCGTTGTTGACCACGAGCGCATCTTCCGCGCCCGGGCAGGCTGCAAGCAGCGCATTGATGGCGCCGCGGCCGCGGTCCTTAGAACGCACGCCGGCCGGAAGATCGAGTTCGACGTCGGTGTAGGCGGCGGCATCGGCAAGCGCAGCGATGGCAACCTCCGGAAGCGGCGCGCGGCCCAAGTTCGTGTGCACGATAACCCCGGTGGCGTTGAGCACCGGGCGCAGGCTATACGGGCTTGCGTTGTTTAGAGCATCCCGGACCTTGGCGGTGACATCCGCTGGCGCGATGGCTCCCCTTTGCGCCTGCTTGACGACGCCCCGGATAACAGCCCGCACTGCATGTTCCGCGAGCTTCTCGCGCGCGGCTTGGGCCTCTGGCAGCGCCAAAAGTTGATCGGTACGGGGGATGTTGCGGCGCTCGTCCTGCCGCTGCGAATCGCTCTTGCTTGTCACAAACGTTCCTTGGGTTGCGGGGAGATGCCACGGGTGCCAGATACGCTGGCGGAGACGGACAGGAATCGAACCTGCCAGACCGAGCTACTCGGCCTCACCGGTTTTGAAGACCGGGGCGCCCACCAGGACACGTACGCCTCCATCGCACGAGTTTACACTTAGGCCAATTCAGCCAACACCCTGCCCAGCACCGCGCCCGCGCGAATCCACAAAAGCACCATTGCCCCAGCATGTTGCCAGCAGTTGTACACTCGGGATAATGAACGACATTTTGTTGACATCTTTTGCAGCAGGCGGCGGATGCGCCTGTAAAATCCCGCCGGGCGAGTTGGAATCGGCCGTCGAAGGCCTCGTAGGCAAGGCCGATCCGAACGTCTTGGTGGGCCTCGATGACGGCGACGATGCCGCGGCTGTCAAGATTCAAGATGGCCTGGCGGTAATTTCCACCGCGGACTTTTTCACCCCGATGCTCAACGACCCTTATGACTGGGGCCGAGTGGCAGCAGCGAACGCGCTTTCTGACGTCTACGCCATGGGTGGCACCCCAGTCACCGCCATCAACCTGGTGGGTTGGCCGCGTGAGGTACTCCCCCTCGACGTTCTGCGCGAGGTCTTGCGCGGCGGAATGGATGTCGCGACGCAAGCTGGCATCTCCGTGACCGGTGGCCACTCAATTACCTCGCCAGAGCCAATCTACGGCATGGCGGCCACGGGCATCGTGGCGCCGGAGAAGCTGATGCGCAACGACACTGCGGAAGCGGGCCTTCCCATCACGCTGACCAAACCCATCGGCGTGGGCATTTTGAACAACAAGCACAAGGCCACTGGTGAGGTTTCCAAAGCGGCCGTGGACTCAATGACCACGCTCAACCGCGAGGCCTCCCGCGCAGCAGTTGAGGCTGGCATTTCTGCAGCTACCGACGTCACCGGCTTCGGCTTGTTGGGCCACCTCTACAAGATGATGCGCGCCTCCGGCATCGCCGCTGAGCTCGACGCCAGCTCGGTTCCGGCCGTAGAAGGCGCCAAGGAAGCTCTTGCTGAGGGCTTTATTCCAGGCGGCTCCCGCCGCAACCTGGACTGGGTCCGCCCACATCTAACCAACGAGGCTGGCCTGAGCGAAGAAGAGCTGGTCTTCCTCGCTGATGCACAGACTTCCGGCGGTCTGCTGCTCATCGGTGAGGTACCTGGCTACCCGGTCATCGGACGCACCGTCGCGCACGACGGCGGGCCTTTTATTCGGCTTACTTAAGCTACTGAAGTAATCACCGAATGACGCAGCCCTTCCTGCGCGCGGGCACGTTCAGCCCGGCGTTTTTGAGGCGCGATGGTCGTGGCTGGGTCTTTGACCGCTTCGATGCCGCCGTTGAGCACACCGAAGCGGGTGCAGGCGGAACCAGCCATGAGCGAGAGGCCGGAGACCACCGAAAGCGCACGTGACTTGGTAGCCGCGGCCAGTGCGGTGCCCATGCCACCGGCGGCGATGAGGTACTCGCTGGCCTTCATCAACTTGCCTGGGGTGCCGTTGTGCAAAGGCGCGACGGTCTCAGGCTCCATGTTTTCCTCCATGACCTTGGTCATGACGAGGTCGCTGGCAGCGGCAGCCATGCCCAGAGCGCGGGCCGGGCCGGCGCTATCGACCGGAGTAAAGACCATGGCGCAGCCGGAGGCAGCGGCAGAGGCCGAGGAAACGAACACATAAGGAAGATGCTGCTTGGCGTCGTTCCACGTCGGGTTCGAGGTATTGCCCAAAAGCACCGCGGTATATCCCGCCAGTGGCCCACCCAAGATGCCCGCCGCCACGCCGGCCGGACCGGCAGCGGCACCAAGAGCCTTGCGCACGAACTTTGGCACAGGCAGCTTCTGCTTGGTCAGCTTGTCCGCCTCATACAAAGCCGGCAAGGAAGAGGCCGTGGCAAAGGTGCCCAGAATCCACGAGCCCACGCTCATCGGGGAGGTCACCTTGAATACACGAAACATGTTAAGCAGGCGCTCAGGGCGGCCGAGGTCCAAAACCAGGAACACAGAGCCGCCCGCGGCAGCGCTAAAGGCCGCCAGGCGGGTACTGCGCGCCAAGGCTTCATTCTTGGTGGCCTGCGCGCCAGCCGCCAGCAGTGCGGAGCCGCCAGAGACACCGCCCAAGAACAGGTAGGCGCCAATGGGCCACTCCCACGGCGGAGCCTTAACTACAGACTTGCCGTAGTAGGAGGAAAACTCAAAGTCCTCCGCCATACGCTCTTCTTTAGAACCATCCTGCGCACCGGCGCCAACCCGCTTGCGCTTCTTCTTTGGCTTGGTGCCGTCGAACTTGCGGTAGCGGTTAGCGAGCGCTGGTTGCGGCGGGCGGTACTCGTCGAATTCACTCACTTGCGGCCTCCCATCACGAATGCGCCAGCGACGGCCAAGGCCATGCCACCGATAGCTTTAGCTGCGGTCTTATACATCTGCGGCAAATCCGCAGTAGGAACCCGCGGGTCAGGCGGAAGGCCATAGACCTCCGGGGAATCCAGCAACAGGAAGATGGACCCGGTTCCGCCGACGCCGTCGTCAGGATTAGCGCCATACAGGCGCGCCTCGGTAAGCCCCTGCTCGTGGAGGACCCGCACGCGCTCCTTCGCCGCGGCGAGCATCTCTTCATAGGGGCCGAACTGGATGGAGTCGGTTGGGCACGTCTTTGCGCACGCTGGCTGCTCGCCAATCTTGAGGCGGTCGTAGCACATGGTGCACTTCTGAGCGACGCCGAGATTCTTGATCGGCATCTTCTTCCCCGGTACGTGGTCCTCGCCCTGTGGTTTCAGCTGCGCCAGCTTCTTGAACACATTAATGCCAGCGTGGTCATCGGGCTGAAAATCGACGGTAGCCGTCTTATCAGTCTTCAGCGTCACACCGCCGTCATCGCGGCGCTCAATGACGCCGAACGGACAGCCGGCAACGCAAGTACCGCAACCGTTACACACGTCATCCTGCACAACCACCGTGCCGAACTCGGAGCGGAAGAGCGCGCCCGTTGGGCACACGTCCAAGCAGCCCGCGTTGGTGCAGTGCTTGCACACGTCAGAGGACATGAGCCAACGGAAGTCACCGGTGTCCGGCGGCGTGGTATCGACCTTTTCTAGCTGCGACCCGAAACCGGGCATGCCGAGGGAGAGCAACTGACGGCCTTCCTCACGTGCCTGCTCGATGCGCTCTTGACCTTGTTCGATGAAGGCCACGTGGCGCCAGGTATTAGCGCCCAATGAGCCGGTGTTGTCGTAAGAGTCACCGGTTACCGCATATCCCTCAACCGGGTTGCGGTTCCATTCCTTACAGGCCACCTCGCAGGCTTTGCAGCCAATACAGATCGAGGTGTCCGTAAAGAAGGCCATGCGGTTATAGGACTCGTAGCCGTGCTGATCGGCTTTTTCAGTAAGCAAATTAGCCATGAGCTCTACTCACCTACCCTTCTTTGCCTTCGTAGTCGGCTACGTTGCCGGCGGTGTCATCAGCGCCGGTGTTTTCGTCCTTGGAATTAGCACCCTTGTCTTCGGGATTCAGCGTGAAAGCATCGTCGACGTCGACAAGCTGGTTACCGGACTCCAGGTCAAGGTGAGCCTTGTCCTGGTACTCCTTGAGCAACTCGATGCGGGCATGTCCGCGTGGGCGACGGCCCGGGCGGATATCGCAGGCACCAATCTTGGAGTTCTGAATCCACACGTTCGGCTCAAGCGTGAGACCGAGCAGGTCATTCGCGCCGTCGCCAGCCACGTCCGTGGTTTCGGACTCGCCGTAGTGATACGGCAAACCGATCTGGTGGAAATCCTCGCCGTTAATCGTCAGCTTCTGCACGCGGCCGGTGACCAAGACCTGCGCTTCGATCACGCCACGCGGTGAAACGATGGTTGCCCATTCGCCGTTTTCCAGCCCGCGCAGTTCTGCAAGCTCCTTCGAGACCTCACAGAACAGGCCCGGCTGCAGCTCCGCCAGGTAAGGCAGGCGACGCGACATCGCACCCGAGGTATACATCTCGGTCAGGCGGTAGGTGGAGAACACGAACGGGAAGACCTCGGCGCCTGGCTCGCCCGGTTCTGGGCGCGACAGGTTATCTGGACGCTTAATGGTAAGACGCGTCGGCGATTGCTGCTGCTTGTAGAGCAGGTTGTGCGCTGGGGACTCATGCGGCTCATAGTGCGTTGGCAGCGGGCCATCCGATAGTCCCTTCGGGGCGAAGAGCCAGCCGACACCATCCGCCTGCATGATGAATGGATCGTCACCGTCGAGCGCGGCAGGGCCGACGGCGTCGATAGGCGCACGGTAATCCGGCGCCTTGTTGACTGGGAAGTCTGGGACGTCGTCGCCAACCCATGCCTCCTTGGCAGCATCCCACCAGATGTACTTCTTGCGCTCAGACCATGGTTTTCCGTCTGGGCGTGCGGAAGCACGGTTATAGAGGATGCGGCGGTTTGCAGGCCAGACCCAGCCCCACTCGAGGGCGACCTCGTTTTGTTCAGATCCCGGTACCTTCTTGGCGGCATGGTTGATGCCGTCCTTGAACACGCCTGTGTAAATCCAGCAGCCGCCGGAGGTGGAGCCGTCGTTCTTCATCTCCACGAAGGTCGGCAGTAGCTCGCCCTTCTTTGGACCATCGAGGTAGTAGCCGTTGATCTCCTTGAGGATCTCCTCGGAGTCTGGCTCACCTTCCTCGTTTTCGGTGTAATCCCAGGTGATCTTCTGAACCGGAAGATCGCGCGGATCGGTGGAGTCGGCCAAGCGCTCCTTGATCTTCTTACCCAGCTGGTAGAAGAACCACAGGTCACTGGTGGCCTCACCCGGCGGGGTGACCGCCTGGAAACGCCACTGCAGCATGCGCTGGGTCTGGGTGAAGGTGCCGGCCTTTTCCACGTGGGTAGCTGCCGGCATGAGGAAGACCTCGGTACCGATTTCCTCGGTCTTCAATTCACCGTTTTTAATCTCCGGCGAGTCCTTCCAGAAGCTGGCGGTCTCGATTTCTTGGAAGTCACGAACGACCAGCCACTTCAGCGCAGCCAGACCACGGCGCTGCATACCGCCGTTGGACTGTGCCACCGCTGGGTTTTGACCGAAGACGATGTAGCCCTCAACCTCATGCTCGAGCATGGCCATCAAGGTCTCATACGTCGAGTGCGCACCAGAAATGCGCGGCATGAGGTTATAACCCCACTCGTTTTCCGCCGTAGCGGCATCGCCCCAATAAGACTTCATGAGCGATACGGCATAGTTCTCGCCGATCTGCCAGAAGCCCTTCTGATCTTCCTTGCGGAAGGTATTGACGTAATCCTTCCAGCTCTGCAGGTTAACGTGCGGCATCGGCAGGTAGCCCGGTAGCGAGTTAAACAGCGTCGGGATATCCGTGGAGCCCTGGATGGAAGCGTGGCCACGCAGCGCCATGATGCCGGAGCCTGGGCGGCCGACGTTGCCCATCAGCAGCTGCAAGATAGCAGCGGTACGGATGAACTGAGCGCCCAGCGTGTGCTGGGTAAAGCCCAAGGCATAGGCAAAGCAGGTGGTGCGATCCGGCTTGGAGTTATCCGCGATGGAATTAGCCAGATAGAAGAAGTCCTCCTGCGAGATACCGCAGGTCTCCTCCACCATCTCCGGGGTGTAACGGGAGTAGTGACGCTTTAAAATCTGGAACACCGAATTCGGGTGCTGCAGAGTCTCGTCCTTCTCCACGTTCCACGAGGAGCCTTCCGGCTTGCGCACGTACTGCCACGAGTCGGTAACGTACTTGCCCGTTTCTGGGTCATAGCCAGAGAAAAGACCATCCAAGTCCTCGGTGTCCTGGTAATCAGGCGAAATGATCGAGGAAGCGTTGGTGTACGAGACCACGTAGTCGTGAAAATAAAGCTCGTTGTCGAGCATGTACTTGATGATGGCGCCAAGCAGCACCACGTCAGTACCACCGCGAATGCCGATGTGGCGGTTCGCGAAAGCCGAAGTACGGGTATAGCGCGGATCCACGTGGATGATGCGCGCGCCGCGCTTCTTGGCCTCAACTACCCACTGGAAGCCCACTGGGTGGCATTCAGCCATGTTAGAACCCTCAATGACAATGCAGTCCGCATTTGCCATATCCTGCAGCGGTTGGGTTGCGCCGCCGCGGCCAAACGAAGTTCCCAAACTGGGAACGGTGGCAGAGTGTCAAATACGCGCCTGATTTTCCACCTGAATCGCGCCGGTGGCGGTAAACAGCTTCTTAATCAGGTAGTTCTCTTCGTTGTCCAGGGTTGCACCGCCCAGACCAGCGATACCCATGGTGCGGTTGAGGGTGCGGCCCTCTTCGTCGGTGTCCTGCCAGTGCGCCTTGCGGGATGCCACAAAGCGATCCGCAATCATGTCCATGGCGGTCTCGGTATCCAGGTACTCCCACTCGGTGGAGTAAGGCGCACGGTACTTGATCTTGGTCAGACGCGTAGCAGAGTTAATAAGCTGCTCCGAGGCAGAGCCCTTCGGGCAAAGGCGGCCGCGCGAGATCGGAGAATCTGGATCGCCTTCAACCTGAATGACCCTGTTGTCCTTGACATAAACGCGCTGCGCACAGCCCACCGCACAATAAGGACAGACAGACTGCACGACGCGGTCCGCTTCAACGGTCCGTCCGTGGAGCTCTTTACTCTTCTTCGACTGGGTGCTGAGATCCCTGCCGAAGGCGTCTTTAGAACGCACCTGGCGCACAACGGGCCAGTTGAGAGGACTAAATTTCGACATACAGTCAAAAGTAGTGTGACCCATTGCCTAAATCTAGAAAGGCGTGCCTAACTTAGGGCCTTCAGTTCTGGAACAATCGGCCGCCCTACAGCGTTGACCAAGGTATGGCTAACCCAACGCATTTCGAACTCAAAGTCCCAGGCGGCAAGCTCCTTGTCGTAGACATCGAGGTCACCGACGGAACTATCTCCTCCGCGCAGGTCTCGGGCGATTTCTTCCTTGAGCCGGAAGAGGCCTTCGAGGCTCTCGGCCCTACGCTGGAGGGCTCCAAGGTTTCTGATTCCACGCAAGAGATCACCGCGCGGCTCGATGCCGCACTCGCCAAGATTGAGGCGGAGCACCCTGTGGCCCTCCACGGCTTTTCCACGCACGACTTGGCCGTAGCTGTTAAGCGTGCGCTCTCAGGCGGCACCGACTTCACGGACCACCAATGGGAGATCCTCCAGCCGGGAGTGCTGCCTACCCCAGTGAACGTGGCGCTCGACGAGGTCATCCTCAACGAGGTGGCTGAGGGCAAACGTGGTCCGACGCTGCGTTTCTGGGAGTGGGACGACAAAGCGGTCGTGTTCGGCTCCTACCAGTCCTATGCCAACGAGCTGGACCAAGCAGGCGTCGACAAGTACGGCATCACCCCGGTCCGCCGCATGTCCGGTGGTGGCGCGATGTTCATGGAGGGCGGCAACTGCATTACCTATTCCATCTATGCGCCTGAGTCCCTAGTTGCCGGGTACTCCTACGAGGCTTCCTATGCCTATTTGGACCAGTGGGTATTGGCCGCGCTGGCTAAGCACGGCGTCAATGCCTGGTACGTTCCCATCAATGACATCACCTCCGACGGCGGAAAGATCGGCGGTGCCGCACAGAAACGCCGCGCGGGTGCCGTCCTTCACCACACCACGATGAGCTACGACATCGATGCAGACAAGATGATGGAAGTCCTGCGCATCGGCAAGGTGAAGGTCTCCTCGAAGGGACTTTCCTCCGCCAAAAAGCGCGTGGACCCGCTGCGCCGCCAGACTGGCGTAAAGCGCGAGGAGATCATCGAAACGATGGCCCGTGAGTTCGCCACTCGCTACGGCGCCAAGGACGCCGTGCTTTCCGACGCCACCCTTGCCGAGGCCGAGCGCCTCGTTTCCGAGAAGTACTCCACCGAGGAGTGGACGAAGCGAATTCCGTAACTCTTTCGCTACTCAACTCAGAGCTCTAAAGCAGCCCGGCGAAATCGCAGTTCCCGCTCAGCGGCATTAGCCGTCATGCGTTCACAACCTCAACACGCAGCCCCACTGCGCTGAGCAGTTCTAAAACGGTGGAAAAGCTCGCTTTTCCGGTCCCCAGCTCGACATCTCGGACCGTTCTGTCGCTCACTCCCACCAACTCGCCCAATTCTTCCTGAGTCAATTGATACGACTTTCGGTTTTCCCGCAGTGCGGTCCCGAGCTCAGTCAACCAGCCATCGATGCGATTCATATCGGAAATATCCTTCCCTTTTACGCTTTTCAAACTCTAGAATAGCCTCGGAATCACAAAACAGGAAGCATTTTTCCGATTTATCCATTTCCCCCGACACCCTCTTCATCCCGGCAAGTTTTCGGAAGGATATTTCCCTTTCAAATAGTCCAAACCACCACGCGACCCGAAGGCCGACGGAACGCCCTTGCGTACCCGGGCGCCCCAACTATGAGTCCGGGCCCACAATAGTTGCACGGGAATTTATAAACGTCGTACAGTGTTGATGTCATTAGTGAACCGATCAGTCCATAGTCGATGGACTAGACAGTTCAAATACATACAAAGTTGTCTACAACGCCGAACTCTCACGAGTTCGAAGTAAAAGGAATTTTCGTGTCTCAACCACAAACGCAATCACGGAAACTGCCCAGCTGGGTAACCGGCTTCGGCGCGCAGGTTATCGCGGGCCTTATCATCGGCCTGATCCTGGGATTTATCGCTTCCAAAATGGACGCTAGCCTGCCGGCCGACGATGAGAAGGGCTCCTGGCTCACCCAAACCCTCACCGGCGTGGGCAGCGCTTATGTCCAGCTGCTCAAGGTGATGGTCCCGCCGCTGATCTTCGCGGCCGTTGTTACCTCCGTGGCTAACCTGCGCAAGGTGGCCAACGCCGCCTCGCTCGCGATTTCCACCTTGGTGTGGTTCGCAATTACCGCCTTCTTCTCCGTCATCAGCGGCATCGTCGTTGCCCTCGTGCTGCGCCCTGGCGTTGGCACCACTGTCGATGCAGCGAGCGCAGCGGAGCCGTCCCACGTCGGTTCGTGGACGGCCTTCCTGCAGCAGCTCATCCCCTCGAACTTCATTGGTATGAAGGCTTCCTTCGACGAGGGCGAGGTTTCCCTGGGCTTCGGAGCCCTTCAGCTGCTGGTTATCTCCCTGGCGCTGGGCATTGCCGCCGTGAAGGCCGGCAAGGCAGCCGACCCATTCCTGCGCTTTACCGAGTCCTTCCTCAAGGTCATCCAGGTTGTCCTGTGGTGGATCATCCGCTTGGCGCCGGTTGGCACCGCAGCCCTCATCGGTAAGGCAGTGGCCACCTACGGCTGGGACGCACTGGGTTCCCTGGGCAAGTTCGTGCTCGCGATGTACGTAGGCCTGGCAATCGTCATCGGCGTGGTTTACCCGGCAGTTCTTGCCTTCAACAAGATTCCGGTCATGGGCTTTTACAAGCGCGTCTGGCCAGTGTTCTCCTTGGGTTTTGTCACTCGTTCCTCCATGGGCGTGATGCCGGTGACCGAGCGCTACACTGAGCAGGCAATGGGCGTTCCGCGCGAATACGCTTCCTTCGCCATCCCGCTGGGCGCTACCACCAAGATGGACGGCTGCGCTTCGGTCTACCCTGCTATCGCCGCCATCTTCATCGCTCAGTTCTACAACATTGACTTGACGTTGACGCAGTACCTACTCATCATCTTCGTGTCCGTCATCGGCTCTGCTGCTACCGCGGGCACCACGGGCGCAACCGTCATGTTGACCCTGACCCTATCCACCCTGGGCCTGCCTTTGGCCGGCGTTGGTCTGCTGCTGGCAATCGAGCCAATCATCGATATGGGTCGCACCGCCGTGAACGTTACCGGCCAGGCACTGTGCGCCACCATCGTCGCCAAGCGCGCCGGTATCCAGAACCAAGAGGTGTGGGACGCAGCCGAGCACGGCGTATCCGGCTTGATGGAGTCCGAAGAGCGCGAATCCGTCAACGCCTAAGAAACTTAAGTATTAACGCAGGAAGGCACCTCACTGAGTGGGGTGCCTTCTTCGTTTTGCTTCGGTTACTCTCGATGCCGGTCGGACTCGGTCGGTGCCAGTCGGCGGTGGGCTGCGTGCTAGTCGACGATCGCCCCAAGAAAGGCCGCCATGGCAGGTGCCAGGTGGACGGCCTGTTCGTTAGTGAGTACCGCGCCTTTGAGGGAACCCACACCAGAGATAGCGTCGAAGTCGAGGCCGCGGAAGTCCACGTCTTTCATCCGCGCCGCATCCACCCGCAGGGTCCGCGCGCGGCAGCCCCGGAAGGCCACGCGTTGGGCCTGCGCGTGGGACAAATCGACTTCGTCGAATACGCAGTCTTCAAAGAGGACATCCCGCAATGTTCCACCAGAATGGTTAATCCAGGCAAACTTGCACCCGCTGAACTTCACCGAAAAGAGGTCCGCTTCGGCGAAGTCTGCAGCGCCAAAGCGGGAATCAGCCACCTCGACGTCGCGAAGCACGGTGCGCGCCATCCTCCATCCCAGCGCATCGAGGCCGGTCAGCTCGCACTCGGTAAAAGTGGACGAGGAAAGGTCGATTCCGTCGAGTGAGGAATCAGCAACCATGCACCCAGTCAGTGACATCCCTTGAAGGTTGCGCTCAAACTCGCCGGAGAACCACTCGTTTTCAAACACTCCCCTCGCGTCCAGCCCCAGGCCTTCCCGCACTTCCAGGTGCAATGAAGATAGTTGGGGTGCTTGGACGATCCGGCGAGTCACTGCTTACTTCCTTGTTGGTCGTGTTTTATTCATTTACGCGTTGCGTTCTATAGGTGCAAGCTTACGCAGCACCAACTCCGGCATCCACAAACGTGTCCCGATTGTGCGGGCAAGCATCCAGACAAGAACAAGAAGGGCTGCAACTGCCGCGAAGACAGCAGCAACGCGGAGGCTCACAAAGTCGCGGGATCGACTGGGACGCTGATCGATTGTGCAGGAAGATAAGGGCGCAACAAGGCTAGGAGGCCAAAGTGGCGCTTGTTGAGCAGTGGATTGAACAGGCTTCGTGCGCTGATCTGAAGGTCCGGCTCAGCAGTCAGCAACGCTTGGTACACCGGCCACTGCTCCTCATCCGACGCTACGGAGTGAACCAAATGAACCCATACGGTTTCGCCAAAGCGATTGACAGCGTTGGGATCGGCGCCTGCAGCGATGAGCTTTTCGATGACTGGGGCGTCCTGCGCGCAGAGCTCCGGGTTGTCCGCCAGCTCCGGCAACAGCTTGGTTGGCGGTGCCCAACCGAACTCAAGCATCGCCGTGAGAGCCTCAACTCTTTCGGCAGTGTCACGGACACGCGATGCATCAAAGAATACGGCTTCCGGGTCATGGCTCGCCCAGTCGATAGTGTCAACGAAAGTCATTACTGTGCCTCCTGGAGTTGAATCACGAGCCAATCGGGAATCCATTCCGCGGTGCGCGGGAAAGTCTCTATGTCGGCCGCCCACTGCTGCGGGCTAGGTTGTACCGACCACGCCGGGCGGTAAGCAAAGTTAGGTCTGAGGACAAAACCGTTAGGTCCTGGCTTACCGTGCAGCGAGAGCCACGCTCCACGGGGATCGTCTTTGCAGTAGCGGGCATCCAAGAATTCGGCACGCTTGCCTGCTGGCAGTTCCCCGCTGACCTCGTAGATTTCGCCGCATGCACGAAGTACGAACTCTAGCAGGTCTGCGTCGATGGTGCCGTAGTAAGGCCCCTCTTGGCCGTTAACAGGCACGGCAGGAGCAACGCCGTATTTTTCTTCGGCCCACTGACGCGCGGATTCGAGTTGAGTGCGGGCCTGGGGACGCAGCTCATCCACCTCTTGCGCGGAAAGGCTCTTGCCATCGATGATGATGCCATGTTCGGCAGGAGCGAAGTCGATGAGCTCTCTCATCGTCATCTGCAACTGTGCTCCCTCGAAAGGCGCGATGTCGAGGGTATGCGCCTCCAGATGCGGTAGCTTTTTGCGGCTGCGAATCTTGAGCCGGAGCGGACGCGGCTTTGCTAGCGCCACTCCGACCAGCGGGGCGAAATTGAAAGTATCGGGCTTTTCCATGGCAGTCTCCTGTCGCGTATAACTACAAAGTCGTTGACCATGTGCCGCCTAGTGTAAATAACTACTGTGACGTCCGCCTGAGGAGTTTCCGCACTGAAGTTTCACGCTGCACAAAGCGCTAAGAAATGGCTGCGTTGCACCAGCCGCAGACCGAAGAGCTAAGCAGTGGCAGCCGTAACGTGCACTGTTTCGCCGTATGCGCGCCGACCATGCACGAAGTAGTACAGCACCGTCGCCAAGGCCACGGTTGCGGCAAGCACCCAATACATAGCGGAGTAGCCCAGCGCAGAAATCAGCATGCCCAAGACCACGGGGCCAAAGCCTATTCCGATGTCGAGGAGTAAGAAGAGCGTCGAAATACCCGCGCCCATCTCGTGCGGAGCCACGAGGCGCACGGCCACCGCTTGCGCCGCCGGCATGATGGAGCCATAGCCCAAGCCAACCAAAGCACCCGCGATGACGACCTCCCAGTCAGCTACTGCGATAGCAAGCACCACGAGACCAATCATGAACGAAGCGAGCGCACCGTAGAAGATGACGTTATCGCCGTGGCGGTCTTGGACACGGCCCAAGACAAAGCGCATCGCGAGGCTGACAATCGCATAGGCAATGAAGAAGAAGCTGGCGCCCGTCGCCAGGTCGGACGCGTCAGCATAAGCGTTGAGGTACGTGATGATGCCTGCATAAGCAACGCCGATGAGAAGCATGAAGAAGCCAAAGGGTGCGACCGCCGGGTGGACGATGTTGGCCAGGCTAAAGGTCACGCTGGGGCGCTCCTGCGTAGGAATCTTGAGTGCCAGTGCCAAAGCCACGGCACATACCGTGAGGCTGAGCACCACAACGAAGATGGTGTTGTAGCCACTCGCACCGACGATAGCCAGTCCTGCCGCCGGGCCAAAAGCGGTGGCAAGGGTAGTTCCCAAGGCAAAGTAGCCCGTACCCTCAGCACGGCGATGTTCAGGAATGACGGACTGCGCCACGGCCATGACGGCAGTCGACGCCACCGCATACCCCAGGCCATGAATGATGCGCACGACGATAAGCAGCGCCAACGAGTGCGCAACAAAATACGCGGCACATGCCACGGTCACGAGAACCAACGAGACCAAGAGGGACTTTTTACGTCCTGCCGCATCTACCAGATATCCCGAGAACAGTCGCGCAATGGTCGCACCGACCACGAAGGAGCTGGAGGCAAAGCCGCCCGCTGTGTCTGATGCACCAAACTGTTGCACCGCATACAAAGCCATGATCGTCACCAACAGGTAAAAGACCATGAATTGGGCAAAATTAACCAGCCATGCAAAGACGAATGTTGGGGTGATGAGTTTCTGCTCAGCGGACGTAGGAAACACCTTCTTGACAAATATGGAGTTAAAACGAACCCTAAAACGGTATCAGACCCTTAATCAGCGCATGGCGCTAGCTGGGCAGCAGAGCGGCTACCTCGGCGTCGGAAAGCACTGCGTCCTCAAAGTTGCGCAGCGTCTCCTCCGCGTTGAACTCCACACCGATGAGCACGATCTCAGAGCCCGGCGTCACTCCGTTGGAGGCCCACAGTGAGGCCGGCTGAATCTGCAGGTTTGGCCCTGCCTGCTGCCAGGCGTGGGCAACGCGCAGATCCGTGTCGATCCAGCAATACCCCTTGGAGCGGACCAACCCGGTACTCACGCGCAGCGCCTTGAGCAGTCGCTCACGATTGAACGGCCTATCGGAGCGAAATACTACGGAAGAAATCCCGTATTCCTCAGTCTCCGGTGTGTGTGGATTGGCCAGTTCCTCGGCATAGCCGTGATAGGTCGCGGCGATAGCGGGGTTATAAAGGGCG
>NZ_KV814065.1:101545-181959 GCF_001813815.1 Corynebacterium sp. HMSC076D02 | reverse complement strand
CATCGAGGATGAGCTCGGTGGCGATGACGCCGTTGGTCACCGGCACCACCTTGGCGCGGCGGTTCATAGCCTTGACGGTAGCGATGACCCGCTCGGTCTCCTCCGCGTCGACGAGATCGGTCTTGGTAATCAAGATAAGGTCGGCGAACTCAACCTGGTCCACTAAAAGGTCCGCGATGGTCCGGTCATCTTCCGGAGTCGCTTCGATTCCCTGTGAGACAAGGCTGCGGCCGCGACGTAGCTGGTCTAAGAAGGTCGAAGCGTCGACGAGGAAGACCATCGTGTCGATGTTCGCGTAGTCCTGCAGCTTGAAGCCGTCTTCGAATTCCCACTCAAAAGTGGCGGCAACCGGCATCGGCTCCGGGATGCCGGTCGACTCAATGATGATCTGGTCATATTTGCCTGACCTTGCAAGGCGCGCAACCGAGTCGATGAGGTCCTCACGCAGTGTGCAACAGATGCAGCCGTTGGACAGCTCCACGAAACGGTCTTCGCCGCGTTCGAGGTGTCCCTCCTCTGCAACGAGCGCCGCGTCGATGTTGACCTCGGAGAAGTCGTTAACAATGACGGCTAGCTTGCGGCCTTCACGGTTGGCCAAAAGGTGATTGAGCACGGTGGTCTTGCCGCTGCCTAAGAATCCAGAAAGAACAGTTACGGGTGTAGTCATTCCGCAAATGATAATGGTTTTCAATTACGGAGACAACTACGACCTAACCGAAGACCCTCCGCGTGTAATCAGAACCAAAGCGCCACTGCGGGTCCAGTTCCTCACGCAGGGCACAGAACTCGTCGAAGCGCGGATACAGCGCGGAGAAGTCTGCCCGCGTCAAGGCGTTCATCTTGCCCCAGTGCGGGCGGCCGCCGGCAGCCTTCAGAATGGGTTCCACCTTTGGCATGTACTCGTATGGGTTTTTGAAACGCGGGACGTGGAACGCGATGTACATCGACTCGCGGCCGTTGGCGGTAGACAGCGCGACGTCGTCAGGTGCCGTGGTGCGTAGCTCCAGCGGGAAAGCAATCTGTCAGCCCTGTGCATCAATTAAACGTCGGATTTCTCGCACCGCTTCAGGCCCATCCGCCAGTGGTCGACTTCGCGGGAGTGCGGATGAGTGAGCGCCGCGGTCCGACTTTGACGCCACGCAGATGGGAAGCCCACCCGCACGCGTCACCATTTGTTCCGCGTTGAAGTCGAAAGCGGCAATGTCAATGACACCAAGAGGGGCAGCCGCCTCGCCGGCCCTGACGAGTGGCGCGATAGTTTCCCGGAGCTGCGGGCTCGGAATTTTTGAAAGCGTTGCCATAAAGTAATGCTACTCATACTCGCACCATGATTGCGATACATATCACAATCAATTTCTGGCACTATAGACTCCATGAAAACCTTCACTAGTGCTCATCTCCCGCCGCGCGTCTCTGATTTCCTGGCCACCAACCCGGTAGGCGACGTGCGCGGTTCCGGCGCTCAACACACAGCACTCATGCCGTTTACAGGCGAAGAGCTTTTCTCCTTCCCCACGGCCACGCCTGAGGACGTCGCCGCTGCCGTCACCACCGCACGGGCCGGGGTAGGCCAGGGCAATCGCGGGCGCATACTGCTCAAGCTCCACGACCTAATCCGGAAACATGAAGAGCTCATCCTCGACCTCATTCAGGCTGAGAACGGCAAGTCCCGCTCGCACGCCTACGACGAGGTGATGGATCTCTATAACTGCGCGCGCTTTTATGGCGTGAACATACGCAAGGCCTTTGGTCCGGAGCGACATCCCGGCGCGTTGCCGGTGCTCACCAAGACGCGCACCCAGCACTACCCACTGGGCGTCGTGGGGCTCATCTCCCCGTGGAACTATCCGCTTTCCTTGGGCGTGGGCGACGTTCTGGCGGCGCTTTCTGCTGGCAACTCTGTGGTTCACAAGCCTGATTCCCAGACCACGCTGACGGCAATCTTGGTCCGCCGGCTGGCGATTGAAGCCGGCCTACCAGAGGCTGCCTGGCAGCTAGTACCGGGCAACGGCGCGGAGGTGGGCGACGCCTTGATCCCCCTCGTCGACGGTCTTTCCTTTACCGGTTCCACCAAGGTGGGCAAGTCCATTGCTGCCCAGGCGGCCGGACGTCTCATCCCCACAATGTTGGAGCTCGGTGGTAAGAATCCAATGCTGGTGCTTGACGACGCCCCCCTTGAGCCCACCGCTCGCGGCGCCGTGCGCACGGCCTTCTCGTCCTCGGGCCAACTGTGTATGTCCGCCGAACGTGCC
Source organism: Corynebacterium sp. HMSC076D02 (assembly GCF_001813815.1). Lineage (NCBI taxonomy): Bacteria > Bacillati > Actinomycetota > Actinomycetes > Mycobacteriales > Corynebacteriaceae > Corynebacterium > Corynebacterium sp. HMSC076D02. The sequence goes on along the minus strand of NZ_KV814065.1, from coordinate 179,707 downwards.
TACGTGCACACGGACATTTATAAGGACTTCCTCGTTGCGCTTAAAAAGGCCCTCGATAAACAGACTCTGGGCGCAGCGTTCTCCGATGCCGCAACTATCGGCTCCCTGACTTCGCAAAAGCAGCTCGACTCCGTCCAAGCTCATGTGCGCGACGCTGTGGACAAGGGCGCAACGATTGTCTACGGCGGAAAGCATCGCCCGGAACTCGGTCCGTTTTTCTTTGAGCCCACGGTGCTCACTGGGGTAACGCAGGAAATGGAGCTCTTCGCTAACGAGACCTTCGGCCCAGTGTTGGCTGTGTACGAGGTCGATTCTGATGCTGCTGCCATCCACGCAGCAAATGACACGAACTACGGCCTATGCGCCTCAGTGTGGTCGGGCAGCTCCCGCCACGGCTGGGAGGTTGCTTCCCAGCTGGAAGCCGGCATGGTCAATATCAACGAGGGCTTTGCCGCAGCATATGGTTCTATTGCCGCCCCGGGTGGCGGCGTAAAGGAGTCCGGCCTCAATCACCGCCACGGTATTACCGGCATGCGCTTGTGGGCAAATGAGCGCACCGTAGCCGAGCAAAAGCTGCACCCGCTGGCGCCCTCAGAGCTACTGCCGCCGCAGCGCTTCCAGAAGCTCATCACCACGGGCATGGCGGCCATGAAGGCGCTGCGCTTGTAGCAGCATCAAGAAAGTCCGAATAAAGTTTAAGCAATGCTCCATCTAACGCTGCCTGAACTTCGCGCCCGCCGCCTCATCGCCCAGGGCCTGGCCCCTTCGGCGGCGCGCCCAGCCACCACTTCACCGCTGGCTGCGGCCGAACACCTCATGGCAGTCCAAGGGCAGAACTATGCCGCGGGCGTGCGCGCGCTGGCCCTGCGCAGCACCCAAGGATCCGCAGCGCCAGACGATGCCGCAGTGCTCAACGCCATCGATGAGTTCCAGGTCGTGCGCTGTTGGCCGCAGCGCGGCACGGTCCACTTCATGCCTGCTGCCGACGTGCGTTGGATGTCCCGCCTGCTCTATCCCCGTGTCGCGCGCAGCCAGCAAGCCCGGCGCCCAGGGTTGGGCCTCGACGAAGACCTGTTTAACCGCGCACACGCCGCACTTCACGACGCCGCCCTTAAAAGCACGACGCCGACTCTAACCCGCGCCGAGGCCTACGAGATCTTCCGGTCAGTTGGCATCGCTCCGGATGGCGGCCGTGGATCGCACCTGCTGCGCGCATTCGGTGGCGCGGGCGACCTCGTCCAAGGACCGAAGCACGGCAAGCAGGAAACGTTCATGCACGTCGATGTCCTCCCCGTCGAGCAACGTCAACCGGAGGAGCCGCTCCGCGAGCTAGCACTGCGCTACGTCAATGGACATGGTCCGGTGAGTGCCGCCGACCTAGCTTGGTGGACCATGCTCGCCAAAGGCCAAGCAGCCAAGGCCCTCGAAAACTCCGGATTGGTGCGGGCTGAGCACGAGGGCGAAACCTTCTGGCTCAGCCCATGGCAGCAGGACGTGACCGCAGAGGAAATCTCGGTCGCATTGGCGCTGCGGCTCGAGCTTCCCGCCTTCGACGAATACTTGTTGGGCTACGCCAACAAGGAGTGGATTCTGCCCGATGAATTACGCCCAGATATTCTCACCAAGAACGGGCTTAGCTGGCCGTGGGTGATGGAAAACGGTATGGCCGTGGCTAGCCTGCGTGAACCCGCTTAAGGCATGCGCAAGATGCGGCGATGCACCGTGCCGGCGGGCTCGACGTGGATGAACACTTCGGCGCCTGAGAAAACCTCGTCGATGTTGTCCTCGATGCGATCCGCGATGTCGTGGGCCGCAAGAACTGTCCACTCGCCAGGCACGTCCATGGTGAGATAGACCAAGCGCTGGCGGCCCGATGCGATGGTACGACGGGACGTGAACAACACGTCGAATTCATCCTCAAGCTCAGCAAGTCGCGCATCAAGCTCAGCGTGCTCTTCCTTGGGCAAGGACTCGGAAAGCAGGCTGCTCAAGGATTCTTTGAGCAGCTTGTAACCGGTCCACAGGATGTTGATGCCCACTGCAAAAGCGACCATCGGATCGAGCCACAGCCAGTCCGTCAGGGCAACCAGCGCGATGCCCACGAGGACGCCAACAGAGGTCCACACGTCAGTCAGCAAGTGATGGCCGTCAGCTTGAAGCGTTGCCGAACGATATTTCTTGCCCGCTTTCAGCAACGCCAGACCGACAGCCAGATTAAGGACCGAAGCTAGCGTCGAAAGCGCCAAACCAATGCCTGGCTGTTCCAAAGGCTGGGGGTTGAGCAAGCGCAATGCAGAGGTATAAATGATGAGTGCTGCGGCGACGAAGATCATCGCGCCCTCTACCAACGCGGAAACATATTCGGCCTTGCCGTGGCCGAATTGGTGGTTCGCGTCAGCCGGCTTCGCAGCAATGCGAAGGGCGATGAAGCCCACTACTGCAGCAACGAGGTTGACTCCGGATTCCAAAGCGTCAGACAGGAAGCCGACGGAGCCAGTAAGCATGGCCGCAAGGACCTTTAAAACAATGGTGAGAACAGCCGTCGCGATGGACAGCTTCATGAAACGCTCAAGCAGGAGCTGCTCGGAAGGAAGTGCCATACAGATACCTTCGGTTAGTTTGGCGCCAACCGAGCATCCAACAACGGGGACAATCGGTCGACGTAGGAACTACGGACCGAAGGTCTCGCTCACTCACGAATTTCGCAAGCTGGGTGGCCGGGCGCAAAGGCACCAGTATGTCGACCATCCATCCGCCGCCATGGGAGGCCGCGGAGGAGCTACTCCCCTTCAGGAGTTTTTAGGTTAGCAAGCCGCCGAGTTGCCAACAACTCGGCGGCTCAAGCAATGCTGAGACTACAGCTTTAATCTCAGGCGAGCGCTAACCACCAATCTTGAAGTCGCAGACGTCGCCGTCCTGCATGATGTATTCCTTGCCTTCTTGACGGACCTTGCCCTCAGCACGGGCAGTGGCCATATCGCCGGCGGCATCCAGATCATCGAAGGAGACGATCTCAGCCTTAATGAACTTCTTTTCGAAGTCGGTGTGGATGACGCCTGCTGCGGCAGGAGCCGCCGCGCCCTGCTTGATGGTCCAAGCACGCGCTTCCTTCGGGCCTGCGGTCAGGTAGGTCTGCAAGCCGAGGGTGGCAAAACCTGCTTTAGCCAGAGTTGCCAGGCCAGGCTCGGTCTGGCCGACGGACTCGAGCAGTTCCATTGCCTCTTCCTCGTCGAGCTCAAGCAGCTCGGTCTCAGTCTGTGCATCGAGGAACACGCACTCTGCTGGGGCGACGAGCTCGGCGAGCTCGGCCTTCTTCGCGTCGTCGGTAAGCACTGCTTCATCGGAGTTGAACACGTACAGGAACGGCTTCGCCGTCATCAAGTGAAGCTCACGAACCAGTGCGAGGTCGATCTCGCCATTCTTGGAAGCGGCGAAGAGCGTGCGGTCATCCTCCAGGATTTCCTGTGCCTTCTTGGTGGCCTCGACGGTCTCAGCCAGCTCCTTGTTCTTGCGTGCTTCCTTCTCCAGTCGCGGCAAAGCCTTCTCGATGGTCTGCAGATCCGCCAGGATGAGCTCGGTGTTAATCACGGAAATATCGTGGGCGGGATCGACCTTGCCATCGACGTGGATGACATTGTCATCGGCAAAGGCGCGCACGACCTGGCAGATAGCATCTGCCTCACGGATGTTGGCAAGGAAGGCGTTACCCATGCCTTCACCCTTGGATGCGCCTTCGACGATTCCGGCGATGTCCACGAAGGACACGGTCGCCGGCAGGATGCGCTCGGAGCTAAAGATCTCCGCCAAGCGGTTAAGGCGGTGATCCGGTAACTCAACGAGGCCGACGTTCGGCTCGATGGTGGCGAACGGGTAGTTCGCTGCCAGAATGTCAGAACGGGTCAGGGCATTAAACAGCGTGGACTTGCCAACGTTAGGCAGGCCGACGATTCCAAGTGTAAGACTCACAGGGGCAATCCTAACGCACCCAAGGTTTTTTAAGGCAAGATGGTGGGGTGAGTTCTCATTCGCCTTCCTCATCATCCACGCCGCCATCCGGTCACCACTCGGATCCGGACCACGCTGGGCTCGGCGATCGTTTTGACGAGTCTGTTGATGCCGCAGCGCTTGACGACGTCTCCCCTCACCCACCCGGAGACCAAGTCGACCGTTCCGTTGTAGTCGGCGAGGTAATTAAGTCTGCTTCCCTATGGGCACTGCGCCTGTTCGTCATTTGTCTTTTCCTTTATGCGCTTTTCCGCATCGCCGGCAACCTCTGGCGCGGCATCCTGCCTATCCTGTTGGCTCTCATCATCTGCACAGTTTTGGCTCCGATCACCCGGTGGCTACGCCGCCACCATGTGCCAAGTTCGCTAGCAGCGGCGTTGACGATCTTGGTTTCCTTCAGCGCACTGGGCGCGCTGTTTCTTTTCATCGCGCCGAATTTCGTGCGGCAATCCCAAACGCTTTATTTGCAAACAGCCAACGGCATTCAGGCACTGCGCCTATGGGTCCAGCAGCCGCCGCTGAATCTCAATGAGGATCAGATCGGCACCTACATCGATGAGATCGCCGCCTGGGCACAAAAGCAGGCCGGCACCATTGCAGGATCCGTGTTCAACGGTATTGGGCAGGCAACCAACATCATCGTGACCTTGATGGTGGTTTTGGTCTTGACCTTCTTCTTCCTGAAGGACGGTCACCGCTTCCTGCCATGGCTGCGCGAAGCCACGGGCCGGCGCACCGGTTGGCATTTGACGGAACTGCTCACCCGAGGCTGGAACACACTGGGCGGTTTCGTGCGTGCCCAGGCGCTCGTATCGCTAGTCGACGCCATCTTCATCGGCATTGGCCTGGCCATCATCGGGGTCCCGCTGGCACTAACGCTGGCCATCATCACCTTCGTTGCGGGCTTTATTCCTTTCGTTGGCGCTATCGTCGCGGGCGCGCTTTCGGTGACCATCGCCTTGGTCTCCCTGGGAATCACCAAAGCACTGTTGGTCTTGGCGCTCGTGCTTTTGGTCCAGCAGCTTGAGGGCAACGTGCTCTCCCCCTGGTTGCAATCTAAGGCGATGAACCTGCACCCCGTCGTTGTGCTGACTTCCGTCACTGTGGGCTCTGCTCTCTTTAACCTCGTGGGTGCGTTCTTGGCTGTGCCAGCGGCCGCGATGTTCGCTGTGGCGTATCGCTACTTTCAGGACATGATGATGCTGCAGTCTGGCGAGAAAACCGCAGAGGATATGCATTTTGCCACGGTGGCAGGCTTCCTCATTGGCCGCTATACCCAAGAGCAGGGCGATCATAAGCGGAAGGCCTGGTTGGCGATGCCGGACCACGCCGCCCCGGAGGCCGTACCTGCCGATGTTGCTAATCACGGCAATAGTCCGCACCTCGACGCCGCGGTCGATATGGATGCCCGCCCTACTGGTAAGGGCGAGGGAGAAGCACCTGCTTCCCGCGGCACGCAGATGCGCGTTGTTCGAGGTGGCGTGCAAAAGGCTATGTCGCGCGTCGAACATCTGTTGCATCCACGCCGCGAAGATTAGGCCAAGACAAACGGCAATGTCCGGAGCACGTGCTTAGGTGGTGGCTATGTCTACCACCTTGCCCGTGCTTTTGTTATTTCTAGGTCTTTTCATCGGCGCCATTTTGGGCTGGCTGCTGCGCGAATACCGCAGCAATTCCACGCGCCCCAGCGATGAGCATCGCGCGCTACAGGAATCGCAACGCCGGCAAGCGGAGCTTGCGCCTTTAGAGAAAGCTATGGACCGCTTGGGATTCAAACTGCAGGAATTAGAGGAAGACCGCGCCACTGCCCTAGCAGCATTATCAAGTCAAGTCCAGGCAGTTACCCGGACTTCATCCAGGCTGACAGATCGCACTGACAAGCTCGTGGGCGCTCTGCGTTCCCCAAACGTCCGCGGCCGCTGGGGCGAGATGCAACTAGAACGCGTCGTGGAAATCGGCGGCATGACCAAACACGTGGATTTCGATTCCCAGGTAACAGCAACACTCAACGGAAAATCCGTACGCCCCGACCTCGTAGTGCATCTAGCAGGTGGGCGCAACATCGCTGTCGATGCCAAAGTGCCGTTTTCTTCTTATTTGGACGCAATGGACACCGAAGATCCAGAGGAGCACGCAGGTTACCTCCGCCGGCACGCACACCTGTTACGCAACCATGTTCAAGCGCTCTCCCATCGCGATTACATTGAGGCCTTCTCTCCCACTCCTGAGTTCGTAGTGCTCTTCGTCCCGGCGGATCCGTTCCTAGACGCCGCATTGAGCATCGATCCTGAGCTGCTCGAGTTCGCCTTCGGGCGCAACATCGTCATCGCCACGCCAAGCACACTTTTTGCGCTCCTGCGCACTGTGGCGCTGGGATGGCGGCACGAAGACATTTCAGAGAAGGCACGCGAGGTGCAACGTCTTGGCCGCGAGCTCTATGCGCGGCTAGGCACTCTCAACGAGCACTATGAGAAAGTCGGTCGCAGCCTTGAAAAAGCAGTCGAAGCATTCAACTCCAGTCTCGGCTCCTTGGATTTACGAGTGGGGGTTACTGCACGCAGGCTCTACGAGCTGGAGATCCCAGCACGCACCGATAAAAAACCGGTCTCCCCGCACCCCATCGAGGCAGAACCGCGGCACCTACGCTTTGGGGAATAGCTGCATTTACCTCCTTCACGGAAATAAATTTCGCCACATTCGGGCGAAGAAATACCGATAAGCCCAGCCAACGCTGTAGAATCTTCCGGCGTGTCACTTGCCAAAAATCGAAACCACCGAGCCGCGCGTGAAACCTCCGCCGCTGCGCATGAGCTGCCGCTAGCCAAGGGTCTCCTTGGCCTAGTAGCCACGTTCGTCGTAGCCGCACTGATCACGATTGCCGTGGGTTCGATTGGTTGGCTATTCTTCATCATCTCCGCGGCCGGTGCGCTGGCAGTCACCTGCTTCGCCCGCCTGCGCAGCTTGTACCTCCTAGTTGTCAGCATTCCAGTTCTGTTTACGGTCGCGATTGTGTTGACCTCCTGGGTGCTGTCCATTCAAGCCGCGCCAAAAGGCGCATCGCCGTTTTCGACCACGTCCCTGCTATCCGCAGCGTTCCCTTTCATCGAGCGTTTCCCCTGGTTGCTCATCGTATTTTTATTGTGCGCTACCCTTGCCGTGGTCCGTCTATGGCGACACAAGAACGTGGCTCGAACCCGCGACGCCAAGGCACAGGTTGCCCGTCGCGCGGAGCAAGAAACCAATGAGCGCACTACCAACGAGCGTCTTTCCGTTGCCGAGCTTATAGCTCGTAACCGCCGTGAAGCAGAAGGCTCAGGTGAAGCACTTCCCCAGAGTTCGCCGCGCCGCCGTACCCGTGCCCGCGAGTTGGACCGTGAAGTTCGTCGCCGCCGCCAGGCTGAAGAACGCGAGCAGCAAGCCCGAGAGCGCGTGGAAAAGAGCCGTTCAAGCAGTGAGGAGCTCAAGCGCGCACACGAAGAGCGCGTGGCTCAAGCACGCTCCTACCGCGAGGCGCGTGAGGCCCGCGAGCGGGGTACCACAGCTAATTCGGCGGAGTACGACGATTCCGACTTCGCACCGCGCCGCCCCGACCCCGCACGCCGTGCTGGCGATGTAGGTGAATCCCGCGAAGCCGAAACCACCAAGCCTTATGCGTCCAAGGCAAAGCCAAAGTCCTCGTTCTTGGAAGACAATCTCTACGACGAAGACTAGTTCACCGCGCAAACCAGCTCGAATACTAGCTATCAATAAAGCACCCAGGGCAGCCATTTACTGATCTGAGTGCTTTTCTTTTGTTGTGGCTTAGGAGGGCCCCTTAAGCCTTTGGGGCCTGCGACGTGCGCGCCGGACGCAGCTCACGTGGCAGAGAGAACTGGATAGTCTCGGTGGAAGTGGTAACTTGCTCAACGTTGCTGTAACCACGCTCGTCGAGGAACTCGAGCACCTCGCGCACGAGCAGCTCAGGTACAGAAGCACCACAGGTAACACCGACGGTCTCGACGCCTTCGAGCCACGCCTCATCGATCTCGCGGGCGAAGTCGACGAGGTGGGAAGCCTTGGCTCCTGCCTCTAGCGCCACCTCAACTAGGCGCACGGAGTTCGAGGAATTCTTCGAGCCCACCACAATCATCAAATCGCACTTCGGAGCAATATTCTTCACCGACTCCTGGCGGTTCTGGGTGGCGTAGCAGATGTCGTCTGAAGGCGGATTCTCGAGGTGCGGAAAGCGCTCGCGCAGCTTATTCACAATAGTGATGGTCTCATCCACCGAGAGGGTGGTCTGGGATAGCCAGATGAGCTTTTCATCTTGCAAGGACTCAGGCAGCTTGTCGACGCCCTCGATGCCATCGACCAAGTGGGTGACCTCAGGAGCCTCGCCGGCGGTGCCTTCGACCTCTTCGTGGCCTTCGTGGCCCACCAACAAGATGTGGTAGCCATCTCGCTGGAAACGGCGCGCCTCGTTATGCACCTTGGTCACCAGCGGGCAAGTTGCGTCAAGGGTCAGCTGCTTGCGGCCTTCAGCCTCCTCACGCACCGCCGGAGCGATACCGTGTGCGGAAAAGACAAGGTGCGCGCCCTCGGGCGCTTCGGATGCTTCCTCGACGAAAATGACGCCGCGCTCAGCTAGCGATTCCACGACGTAGCGGTTGTGGACAATCTGCTTGCGCACGTAAATCGGTGCGCCGTACTTCTCAAGTGCCTTCTCCACGGTCTCAACTGCGCGATCAACACCGGCACAATAACCGCGCGGTGCTGCCAGGAGAACGTTCTTGCCAGTCTCAGTCATGCTTTCCAGCGTATCTAAAACTGCTTTGAAACAGTAGATTGGGCCGCTTTGCAAAGGCAATGGGTGGCCTATTTCTGGCGTGGACAGCAATGTGACTTCGCTCGAACTTTCCCTGGCCCGCTGACCTTTAAATTTGCCCAAGCTGGCTGACCCCGAAGACCACATGTCCGGGCTGGGCAATAGACTAAGTGGCAATCCACTGCTGCATAGAAAGGCTGCTTTGTGAATCAACCAGCAAACTCTGCGGAGACGCCCTGGCCCGTAAGCCAGGTCAATGACCAGGTCAAGGGCTGGATCGAGCGTCTCGGGTTCTTGTGGGTCGAAGGCCAATTAACCCAGATCAACGTCAAGCGCTCTTGGAAACTTTCCTACCTCACTTTGCGCGACGTCGAGCAGGAAAAGTCCGTGCAGCTAACGTGCCCTACTGACATGGTCTTGAAAATGCCCACGCCTTTAAAAGACGGTGACCGCGTGGTGGTCTACGGCAAGCCCGCCTTTTATGCCGGCCGCGGCTCCTTTTCATTGTGGACCACTGAGATTCGCCACGTCGGCGTCGGTGATTTGCTAGCACGCATTGAGATGCTGCGCCAACAGCTTGCTGCTGAAGGGCTCTTCGATCCTTCGCGCAAGTTGGCGCTGCCCTACCTACCTAACAAGGTAGGGCTTATCACCGGCCGCGGCTCCGCTGCTGAACGTGACGTGCTAGCCGTGGCAAAGGACCGTTGGCCGGCAGTGCAATTCCGCGTCATTAATACCGCGGTGCAGGGAGCGAACACCGTTCCAGAGGTTATCAACGCGTTGGAAACCCTCGACGAGGATCCAGAAGTAGACGTCATCATCATCGCCCGTGGCGGCGGTTCTGTCGAAGACCTTCTTCCTTTCTCCGAAGAGGCTCTACAGCGCGCAGTTGCCAGCGCACGCACTCCGGTGGTCTCTGCTATTGGCCATGAGCCAGACAATCCAGTGCTCGACAATATTGCAGACCTCCGCGCCGCCACTCCTACTGACGCCGCAAAACGAGTAGTGCCATCAGTTGCTGAGGAATACGCATTGGTGGATGAAGCGCGTTCCCGCATGGCAGCTGCACTGCGTGGTTGGGTCGAAAGGGAAAGGCGCGGGCTGGAAAATATTCGTTCACGCCCCGTGCTTGCGGATCCAATGACGCCGATCAACGCACGCCGTGATGAGCTTGAGCGCTCCCGCGCGTTGATGAAGCGCGAGGTCACCTACTTGCTCGAGCGGGAAAGGAACAAGGTCACTGCCCTGCGCGCACAGGTCTCGGCTCTCGGCCCGTCGGCCACCTTGGAACGCGGCTATGCCATCGTCCAAGTCGTGCCGCGTGATGGCTCGGGCCCAGAGGTTGTGACTTCCTACGAGCAATCACCACCCGGCTCGCAGTTGCGTATCCGCGTCGGTGATGGCTCGATTACCGCAGCGGCAATGGCTGCCAAACCGGCTGACTAACAAACTTCAGTAATCATTCAGTGCTAAAGCGCTTAAGAAGATATAGACCCGAAGCCAAAGACTTAACTAAAGGAGCAGACATGAACGAGACAATCGGTACCGGTACTCCCGGCCAGGACGCATTCCCGCCAGTAGAGGAACTTACCTACGAGCAGGCTCGCGATGAGCTCATTGAAACCGTCAAAATTCTTGAGCTCGGCCAGATGGGCCTCGACGAGTCTCTGAAGTACTGGGAGCGCGGTGAAGCGCTGGCAAAGGCCTGTGAGGCCCACCTTGACGGCGCTGCGCGTCGTGTCGAAAAGGCACTAGATAGTGCCGATAACTCTGAAGATGCCACAGACGCAGAAAGCGCATCATCCAACGAAGGAGAGTACTAATGCAGATTTACGGCTACCCAGGTGAGCGCGTGGACTTCGTATCAAAGTCCGGTTCTGCCGGTTCCCTGCTCTTTGGAGATCCACGCCATCTTGCAGAGGAGTTTTTCGGCACGCCACATACGGCAAGCACGGATGAAATCTCCTATTACTCTGGCTCCATCGTGCTGTGCTTTAAAGAAGGCCGTCTCCGCGAGGTAAAAATCTACCCGCAGAACTCCAAGCGCGAACGAGTCGACGTCTACGTTGCTAAGCAGCGCCTGAGCGGCCTAGACGAAGAAACCCTCGCCCAAACGGTAGAAACCGCGGGCGAGGGTGTCCAGGTCGAGTTTGCAGACGGCCTTTACTCAGCCACCTTCAGCTAAGGCTGCTGCGAGGTCGGTGCTGAAGCACCGTCCTCCTGCGCACCAGCTTCGGCTGCCCCGTCCTCATTCACGTGCAGAACCGGTGCCTTGGCGAATGCCTCGATGGTGGTCTCGTAATCCGCTTCAGAGGCGGAGCCGGACAATACCAGGCGGGAGTCGCCTAAATCTGTGATCCATAGTGGACGAACATTAGCGTCGTCGCTTTCTAGGATCTTGACCTTCTTGCCAGCAACCTCACGCTCGGATTCGTTGGCACGGTAGTTGGAGTCATAGCCTTTCTCCGCCTCTTCAATAGAGACTTGGGTCTGCGTAGACTCCACATAGCCTTCATCAGCAGTCAGCCAGCTCACCACGGAGGCGTTCTCCCCCGCCACAGCGGAGCGACGCGCGGCAGTAGGCGCCCAGCCTTCGGGCATCTGTGGGTTACGGATTACTGCCTCCGTAGCGCGTGCTTCCATCTCTAGGAACGTCGTGGCATCGACATCCTGGACAGGCCCCTTCTTTGTCTCCGGGTTCACGCTACACAAGCCGGTAGCTCCTACAACAAGGAGCATGGCGATGACGGTCACGCCGAGAGACAAAATAATGTCCCGGGCGCCCTCAAAAATCTTGGGTTTCTCTTCTGCTGCCACGCGACCAGTATTCCACGTACCCAAGCGCACAACGAAAAGCCGGGGCGAACTCAAATTCTTGTGCTGCGAATTTTCTACTTCACTGCCCCCGGGATCGGGCAAAGCCCTCAATCGGGGGCACCAACCTGCCTAAAAATCCATTCAAAAGTGCAAGAATAGGAAACAGTGCCCTGGAAGGTTCCAGCGGCGAGACAGAAAGAGAATGGAAGGCAGCCTAAACACATGTCCGAAAACACTTCTTACATGCCAGATCGCAACCTCGCTATGGAGCTGGTTCGCGTCACTGAGGCCGCAGCTTTGGCCTCCGGCCGCTGGGTAGGCCGTGGCAAGAAGAATGAGGGCGATGGCGCAGCTGTGGATGCAATGCGCAAGCTCATCAACTCCGTCGCAATGAACGGCGTTGTGGTCATCGGCGAGGGCGAAAAGGACGAAGCCCCGATGCTGTTCAACGGCGAAGAAGTGGGCACCGGCGAGGGCGCTGCAATGGACATCGCAGTTGACCCGGTCGACGGAACCCGCCTGATGGCAGAGGGCCGTCCGAACGCTATTTCCGTCATCGCTGCCGCAGAGCGTGGCACCATGTATGACCCGTCCGCCGTCTTCTACATGAACAAGATTGCTGTCGGCCCAGCTGGCGTCGGCGCAATCGACATCAACCAGTCCGTTGAGTGGAACATCAACTCCGTCGCTAAGAAGCTCGGCATCAAGGCTGCCGACCTCACCGTCGTTGTACTGGACCGCCCGCGCCACCAGGACCTTATCGATCAGATCCGCGCTGCCGGCGCAAAGGTTCGCCTCATCATGGACGGCGACGTCGCAGGCGCAATCGCTACTTGCCAAGATTCCAACTCCATCGACATGATGATGGGCGTCGGCGGCACCCCTGAGGGCATCATCACCGCTTGCGCTATGAAGTGCATGGGCGGCGAAATCCAAGGCAAGCTATGGCCGAAGGATGAGGAAGAAGCCGAAAAGGCTCGTCAGGCTGGCCACGACTTGGACCGCGTTCTGAGCACTGACGATCTGGTTTCCTCCGATAACTGCTACTTCGCTGCTACCGGCGTTACCAACGGTGACATGCTGCGCGGTGTTTCCTACCGTGCAAACGGCGCCACTACCCGTTCCCTGGTTATGCGCTCCAAGTCCGGCACCATCCGCTACATCGATTCCGTACACAAGCTGGCCAAGCTGCAGGAGTACTCCGTTATTGATTACTCCAACGCAGCGGATGCCTAAAGGTTTTTAAAGCCCCGCTTTTGCATTTGGTGCACGCCCTTTTCAGCATGGACGTGCACCTTGCACATTCGCACGCCATTTAGTCCATACTGGTTTTAGTGAGGCGTGACTTCCAGCACCATTATGGTGCCGGTTGATACAAATCTTATTATTGCGTTTACTGCCGGAAGAGACACGTTAGTCCGACTCCCTCCCGACACAATCGCTAAATGAACATCTTTATTCAACACATAATTTTGAGGTGGATTTCATGACTGAGTACCGCATTGAACACGACACCATGGGTGAAGTGAAGGTTCCTGTTGATGCTCTGTGGCGCGCACAGACCCAGCGTGCTGTAGAAAACTTCCCGATTTCCGGCCGCGGGCTTGAGGCCACTCAGATTCGCGCTTTGGGCCTGCTGAAGGCAGCTTGCGCACAGGTCAACAAGGATTCCGGCACGCTCGATGCGGACAAGGCTGACGCAATCATCGCTGCAGCGAAGGAAATCGCTGAAGGCAAACACGACGATGCTTTCCCAATCGACGTCTTCCAGACCGGCTCTGGCACCTCCTCCAACATGAACACCAACGAGGTCATCGCCTCGATCGCCCACAACAACGGCGTAGAGATTCACCCCAATGACCACGTGAACATGGGCCAGTCCTCCAACGACACCTTCCCTACCGCAACCCACGTTGCGGCCACCGAGGCAGCTGTCAACGACCTCATCCCAGGCCTGAAGGTGCTGCACGAGTCCCTGAGCGCCAAGGCCAAGGAATTCGCGGACGTCGTTAAGTCCGGCCGCACCCACCTGATGGACGCAACCCCGATCACCCTAGGCCAGGAGTTCGGTGGCTACGCACGCCAGATCGAGCTCGGTATCGAGCGCATCGAGGCCACCCTGCCACGCCTGGGCGAGCTGGCTATCGGCGGCACCGCAACCGGCACCGGCCTGAACACCTCCGCTGACTTCGGCGCAAAGGTCACCGAAGAGCTCAAGAAGCTCACCGGCGTTGATCAGCTCAAGGAAGCAGAAAACCACTTCGAAGCTCAGGCGGCGCGCGACGGACTCGTTGAGTTCTCCGGCGCAATGCGCACCGTTGCGGTATCCCTGAACAAGATTGCTAACGATATCCGCATGATGGGCTCCGGTCCACTGACCGGCCTGGCAGAAATCCACCTGAAGGATCTGCAGCCGGGTTCCTCCATCATGCCGGGCAAGGTTAACCCGGTTCTGTGCGAGGCAGCCACCATGGTTTCCGCACAGGTCATCGGAAACGACGCTGCCGTTGCATTCGGCGGCGCCAACGGCCACTTCGAGCTGAACGTGTTCATCCCGGTCATGGCGCGCAACGTCCTTGAGTCCGCTCGCCTGCTGGCTAACGTCTCCCGCGTCTTCGCTGAGAAGTGCGTCGACGGCATCGAGGCTAACGAGGAGCGTATGAAGAAGTTCGCTGAGTCCTCTACCTCCATCGTTACCCCGCTGAACTCCAAGATCGGCTACGAGAATGCAGCGAAGGCTGCTAAGCACGCACTGCACGAGAAGATCACCGTCCGCGAGGCCGTCATTGACCTGGGCTTCGTCGACGGCGAGAACCTCACCGAGGAAGAGCTGGATGAGCGCCTCAACGTCTTGTCCATGACCAACCGCGAGCGTGACAGCTTCTAAGCTTTCCACCTAGCGGTACTTTCAAGCAGTACTTTTTAGCCTCCCACTGCCTTGCCGCTCGGGCACCCACCCGAGTGCATGACAGCGGGAGGCTTTTCGCTACCCCAAAAGCATTTGTGACCAAGCGCACTGAAGGTACCTCAGGGACTCAAAAATCACGAAGTTTGCACTTGGTGCAAACTTGCACCGGGTGTAATGTTGCACAGCGTGCAAGAAGAAATGTCACTACGCGAGCAGAAGCGACTCAAGACGCGACTGCGTATCGAAGACGCCGCCACTTCCCTAGTGGACAAGCGAGGCTTCGCCGCAGTCACCATTGAGGAGATCTGCGAAAAAGCCGGGATTTCAAGGCGCACATTCTTTAACTACTTCGATTCCAAAGACTCCGCAGTCTTAGGCGCCCCTAGCGCACTATTTTCCCAAGACCAACGAGCATATTTCCTTGACACTCCAACTGAAAACCTCCTGCGTTTGACCGTGGAACTCGTCATTTCCCATTTGGACGGGCACCACGCCGACAAAACAATTGCAGCAAGGCGGCGCCGCATAGCAAGCGACCCAGATGCTGCCGCGGCGTCGTTTAGCCGCAAACGCGCAAAGTCAACCGAGATTGCAGAACTCATTACGCTTCGCCTCAAGCAAGAACCGCAGCTCCAGCTCATGCCAGAAGTTGCGCCAGAGACAGAAGCATTACTCATCGGAGCCACCGTTAGAGAAGCGCTTTGGATTGCCACCGCTTCCCCCGAAATCAGCTGCGAACAACCATTTGAGCAAAAGTTCAATGATGCACTCGCACTCGTTATCACTTTCACGAAAGGACTAAAATGGTAGATACCGCCAAGTCGCCGACGAACAACGTCGGCGAGGCGCAGCCAGCGCAAGCTGGCGGAAACGAAAAGAAAGAAAACAACGTAGCTCTCGTTTTCTCCGCTCTCGTTCTCACCATGTTGATGAGCTCCTTGGGCCAAATGATTTTCTCTACGGCCCTGCCCACTATTGTGGGCGAGCTTGGCGGCGTCGACCACATGAGCTGGGTTATCTCCGCTTTCTTGGTCACCATGACCATCGCTATGCCAATCTCTGGCAAGCTGGGCGACATGATGGGCCGCAAGTGGCTCTACATCGGCGGCATCGCAGTCTTCGTCGTCGGCTCTGCCATCGGTGGCTTTGCAAATGACATGAACTGGCTCATTTTGGGCCGCGCTGTTCAGGGTTTCGGCGCTGGCTTCATGATGATTTCCTCCCAGTCCATCATCGCGGAGGTCACCACTGCTCGTGAGCGCGGCAAGTTCATGGGCATCATGGGCGGCGTCTTTGGCCTTTCTTCCGTTCTGGGCCCAGTCCTCGGCGGCTGGTTCACCGACGGCCCGGGCTGGCGCTGGGGTCTGTGGATTAATATTCCACTTGGTCTGCTCGCCATTACCGTGTGCACCATCGTGCTGCACCTGCGCGTTGGCGATACTGACCTGCGTAAGTTCGACGCTCTTGGCGCTACTTTCATCGCTATCACCACCGCTTCCCTCATCCTCATGACTACTTGGGGCGGCACGCAGTACGAGTGGTCTGACCCAATCATCATTGGCTTGGGCATCACCGTTGTCGTCGGCGCTATTATCACCGTGCTCGTCGAGGCAAAGGCCAAGGAGCCGCTGATTCCGGTTCACCTTTTTAAGAACCGCAACATGGTTCTGACCACCGCAGCCGGTACTGTCCTCGGTCTGGCAATGTTCGGTGTGCTTGGATACATGCCAACCTACCTGCAGATGGTTCATACGTTGACCCCAACCAAGGCGGGCCTCATGATGATTCCGATGATGGTAGGCCTCATCGGCACCTCGACTGCCGTTGGCTTCATCATCGCCCGCACGGGCCACTACAAGATTTACCCAATCATCGGCCTTATCATCACCGCTGGTGCTTTGTTCTGGATGTCCAAGCTGACCATGGATACGACCCTGGTTCAGCTCGGTGCTGAGTTCTTCGTCTTCGGCGTGGGCCTGGGTTTTGTGCAGCAGGTTCTGGTTCTCATCGTGCAAAACTCCTTCCCTATCGCGCTGGTCGGTACCGCAACGGCTGCCAACAACTTCTTCCGCCAGATTGGTTCCGCAGTTGGTGCTTCCCTCGTTGGATCCCTGTTCATCCACAACATGAAGGATGAGATGGCAGCCAACATGCCAGCTGCAATCAAGGCCATGGGCCCTGAGGG
This sequence comes from Corynebacterium sp. HMSC076D02, assembly GCF_001813815.1. Classification (NCBI taxonomy): domain Bacteria; kingdom Bacillati; phylum Actinomycetota; class Actinomycetes; order Mycobacteriales; family Corynebacteriaceae; genus Corynebacterium; species Corynebacterium sp. HMSC076D02. The sequence continues at coordinate 162,988 of NZ_KV814065.1, read as the reverse complement.
CGCGCAGTACGCTGAGCAGTTCGCTTCCGCAACGGGCGGTTCTTCCCGCCTGACCCCGAACATGGTTGCGCACCTTCCGGATGCAATTCAGTCCGTCATCCTCAACGCCTACAACGATGGCCTCACCCCAGTCATCCTGCTGATGGTTCCTATGGCCATCGTTGCCCTTCTTTTGGTTCTTCCCGTCACGGAAGAGCACCTTAAGGAAGAGATCTCTTAAATATCACTCACCAGACAAAGAATCGAAGGCTACTAGCGAGGAGCGCTGTGAGCTCCAGTCCCGCATTGCGCTAGACGACGCCACCATAGAGAACAACCTTGTCTATCCCCTCGGGCTTGCTCAAGGAAGTCTTGGCTCTAAATGTTAACTCGGTCGACGTGTGGCGCACTCGCGACTATCTGGTCGCACTCGCTGAGAAAGAAGGAATTGAAATTCCAGCTTTTATCCGCCTTTTGCTCTATCTCTCAGGGTTCCATCATCAATGATACCGGCGGCAATTGTCAGCATAGAAAATTCCCGGTCTGAAATAGGAAGCGATTTCAGACCGGGAGTTCTCTTATATCTTCAGCAATTGCGCCAACCTCAACGCCGCGACATTGACGAGGTCATGAGGACAATAATGCGCGGTACATTCCCCGCCGCCGAGTTTTTCTAGCTCTATTGCCTAGCTAAAAGTCCTAGCTCTTGTTGCCTCGCGCCCGCTCATCGGGCTTCGGAAGCAGTAGCTCGTAGACGTCGGTGTCGCGCCACTGACCAGCCATCTCGCCGTAGGTCATCTTCGCTATGTGGGAGTAGGTAGCGACCTTGACGAAGCCGCGAGACTTATGCAGGCCTGCGGAACCCTGGTTTTCTGGGAAGATCCACGCGTGGATTGCCCACTTGTGGAGGTCCTTGCAGGTTTCGATGAGCTTATCGAGCAGGGCACCGGCGATGCCACGGCCTTGAGCCTCCGCGCTGATGTAGATGGAATCTTCCACCACACCATGGAAGACTGAGCGGGAGGAAATCTGCGCTGCAGAAACCCAGCCCAATACCTTGGAATCATCGTCTTCCTCAACCGCAACGAAGACCGAGGACATGATCTTTGCACGGGTAAACTGCTCCAGCGTCAAAGAACGCGTTTCAAACGTGGCGTGACCGGTGTTTAGGCCCTCTTCATAAATTGTCCGCATCTGGGGATAGTCGGCCGTGACAAAAGGCCGAATCTTAAAGTTCTTCGCGGGTTTGTTTTCTGCCATGTGATTCATTATTACAAGACAACCACCTGTACGGCTATATAAACCGGAAGAAGTTAGCTAGCCGCGATCGAGGAAGACGGTTTAACCTTAAGCCTCGCTTTCGAGTAAGTCCGTGACAAGCTCGGCGATTGCGGAACGCTCTGAGCGCTGGAGGGTCACGTGTGCAAATAGCTCATGCCCTTTGAGCTTTTCAATGACAGCCTGCACACCGTCATGGCGGCCCACGCGCAGATTGTCACGCTGGGCGACGTCGTGCGTCAACACCACGCGCGAGCCCTTGCCCAACCGAGACAGGACGGTGAGCAAGACGTTGCGCTCAAGCGACTGCGCTTCATCGACGATGACGAAGGAATCATGCAAGCTCCGACCACGGATGTGGGTCAGTGGCAGAACCTCAAGGAGGCCGCGGTCATGGACTTCCTCCATGACGTTCTCAGAGACAAGGCCTTCGAGGGTATCGAAGACGGCCTGGGCCCATGGATTCATCTTCTCGGACTCGCTACCTGGAAGGTATCCCAGCGACTGCCCACCCACTGCATACATAGGGCGGAAAACCACGATGCGGCGGTGCTCACCGCGCTCCAGGACCGCTTCAAGGCCCGCGCACAGCGCCAGCGCAGACTTACCAGTGCCGGCACGGCCGCCCAGGGACATGATGCCCACGGAGGGATCTGACAAAAGGTCAAGTGCCACGCGCTGCTCCGCGGAGCGGCCCTGCAGTCCAAACGCGTTGACGTCACCGCGTACGAGCTGGATGGTGCCCTCCGCCGTCATGCGGCCAAGCGCGGACTGCCCTGCCGCGTCCAGCTTGATGCCGCAGTGAACTGGAAGCTCTTCGATAGCAGTGCCATCTTCAGTCAGTACGCCGTCTACCATGACTTCCCCATCACGGTAGAGAGCATCGATGACTTCAGCAGAAGTATGAACCACAGCCATGCCGGTATAACCGGTTAGAACTACGTCCTGCGCGTGGTACTCGTCGGCTTGCAAGCCAACTGCACCAGCCTTGACACGCAGTGGGACATCCTTAGTCACAAGCACGGTGTCTTTGCCCTCGTGCGCCAGGTTGAGTGCGCAAGCGAGAATGCGGTGGTCACCTTCGGACCCCCGGAAGGAAGATGGCAGCAAAGACTGATCCTGATGATTTAGCTCAACGCGTAAGGTTCCGCCCTCAACGTTGACCGGAACTGCCTGGTCTAGACCGTCGTATGCACCACGCAGGTCCTCCAAAAAGCGAAGAGCTTGGCGGGCGAACCAGCCAAGCTCAGGGTGATGACGTTTTCCTTCCAATTCGGAGATGACGACGATGGGAAGGATGACCTCGTGCTCTGCGAACTTGCGCAGGGCCCATGGGTCAGAAAGGAGGACGGAGGTATCAATAACGTAGGTCTTGGTGGCCACTGCACTGGGGCTCATAGGCTCGGTCAGAACAGAAGGATTGGACATGATTGCGGGGTTCTCCCTTTAGATCGTGTTGCTTGATCTCTTCCCAAGCTAAGCGCCAAAGGTTGAAATTACATGGGTGAAAGATGAACATTGCGAAAACGCAAGGTTCATACCAGCCAAAAGCTCGTGAATTGGTACTGCAACCATGAGGACCACCAGTGATCACAAAAGCCGGCTAGGTAGAAACCTAGCCGGCTTTATTAAATTAGCGAGATTTACTCAACGGTAGCCTCGTACTTACCGGACTCACCCTTCATCCACTTGATGGTGCCGTTGGTGAACTCCTGAACCCAGCCGTTACCTTCAGCCTGCTCTGGAGCGGTAGGCAGGCCAACCTTGTTTGCCAGGCCGCCCTCGCCCTTCCAGGTCTCAGCGATCTTGCCGATGATTGGTTGTGCGCCGGACTCCTCGTTGAAGGCAATCAGCTTGTCCTCAGCGAAGGTAGCCAGGGAACCATTCTCGGAGTTTTCTACATCCTGAACGTCGCCCCACTCAGCGGACTTCTCATCGATTGCGGAAGCCAGAGCGGCCGGAACCTCAACCTCGCCAGCCGGGGTGTTGATCTTCTTCATCTCACCGGAAGCTGCGCCGTCCTTGGAATCATCGGAGCTCATCTTGTCGGAAGCATCAGCGGAAGTATCGCCGGCCTTGTCCTTGGCATCGTTGGCAGCGTCGCCAGCCTTGTCGGTAGCCTCGCCAGCCTTATCCTTGGCGTCATTAGCTGCGTCGCCGGCCTTGTCGGTTGCCTGGCTTGCTGCGTCCTTTGCGGCATCGCCAGCCTTGTTTGCTGCATCCTCAGCGTCGGAGCAAGCAACAACTGCCAGGGACAGGGAAGCTGCGGTCAGGCCAGCGGCGAGACGACGGGAAATCTTGTTCATGATTAGTAATCCTTTTCTAAAAATGTCAATTGCTTCTGCTGCTTCTGCCTTGCGGCAACTCAATCAACGCTATACACGGATCACTCACAGCAGCCACCCAGTTTTCAACAATTTAGGCGGAAAATATCCTTATTTGCGTCGTTTTCCCCGCTGAGAGGATTTCTTACTTTTGGGTAACGGTTTGGTTTTTCGGCCTTGATCAGCCCGCTTGTTACCGGACCGTGACCTAGGACTTGTCGTTTTCTGGGCACTTTGCTGGCCTTTTCCTTGGCCACCTTGGCCCTTGGCCGCGGCTTCCCGGCGCGCTTGCTTCGCCTTAGTTTTCTCGCGGGAGCTAAGCTTCACGGCAGTACCGCGGGAGGAGTTTTTGGTTCGTCCTTTAGCTACCCCGACGAATGCTTGGATGTCCTCGCCGTCGCGGTCCTTACGCCAGACCAAAGCAATGGCAGTGCGCGCCACTGTCGGATCGTTGAACGCCAAAGGCACTACTTGCTTTTTGCTGAGCACCTTCAGCAATGGGCGCGGGGCAATGACAATACCGACGTTGGCGCCCACCACCTGAAGACCTGTACGCACTGCTTCGACGTCGACCTTGGCGTCGTCGCCAATGCGGTAGTTCAGATGCTCCTCAGAAACGTCGGAGGGCTCAATCTCTTCGCCTACTTCTGCATAAACAGAATCCTTGGGAACGGCAATTCCCGGGGCTTCTTCATATAGACGCACTAGATGGAAGGAATCATCGATGCGCGGATCCGCGCCCTCTGCGGGGATTCGGGTCAAGGCAAGATCGGCTTCGCCTCCTAGCAAAATTGCAAGAGCATCGTCGGCGTCTAAAGTGACTAGCTCCCCATAATCCGGGTTGGAGCGGTATCGTTCAAACCATTTTCCTGGTTCGGTGCCCGTGGCAAAAACTAGTCGCAGCATGCAGCCAATAGTACTGTCTTGCTTGCTCAGTACTAGTTCCTGCACTTTATGGGCAGTGACCCCTACCCCGCCGTGCTGCTACCGTAGGGAGAGTGAATGAGATGAATAAACAGCCTTCTGGCACCGCGATGCGTGCGCAAACCGCAGCGAAGAAGCTCGGCATCTACTTGCCCGCTACCCCGGAGGAATTCCAGAACTCCGCTGTCAGCCATGCAGAGCTACGCGAGCTGCAAGACAACCCACCACAGTGGTTGGTCGACCTGCGCCTGAACGGCCCACACCCACGCCCCATCGTGGCACAGAAGCTCGGTATCTCCGTTACTTCTCTAAAAAAGAACGAATTTGACCGCCCGATGACCACTCCAGAGATCAAGGAACTCTTGGCAGAAATGCCGGAGTGGCTGTCTGCTGCGCGCAAGGCACATGCCGAAAACCGTGACGGCAATGGGCAGCCTGCTTCTGAAGACTCTCCTGCTAACGAGTCTTAAATCTTAAGGCCCTAGCGCCAACGCAGAACCAAGGGCTAAGAAAATCTAGGAATAGTCTTCTGCCAGTGGCACGGCGGACTGCCACAACTGTTCGTTGAGCTCCGCAGCGCTTTGACTTTGTTTGCCCAATGCTGGGTGCTCTGCTCCGGCAAGCGTTTCACCGCCGATGAGCCACTTCGTTACCGGCGTCCAACCATGCAGTGCACTGGCACACCAGGCTGGCAGCTGAAGAGCTTCCTCCACTGAAAGTTCCACTCGGCGCGGTTGATCAATAAGCCCCGCCTCGACGGTGGCGCGCACGGTGGTCGAGAGCAGAACTGAACCATGTGGGCCCATCACGAGACCCTTCTCATCTTTGAACACGATTGCCGCATTTGCGGCCTCATGGACAACCCCACGGGCCGAATGCAAAACCGCATCATCCGCACCATGGTCGCGGGCCTTTTGTCTTAGCTCCGCGAGCTTAGGCAAATCCGGGCCTTTAAGCAATGGATGCTCCCGCGGATCCACAGTCTCTGGAACCCACAACGTCGAGTGGGTGCGCAGGGCTGGGGCTAGACGCCATTCCACAGCATTTTCTGTAATTCGCGGAAACCATTGCCCCTCCTGCGGGATTTCGCCGAGTACTGGATAGCCATCGCCGAAACGTGTGCGGTGGAGGTCGGGGCGGATAGCGCGCCCTTCACGGACCAGAAAAGAATCCACCAGGCGGCAATCAACGTGATTCATCTATGGACTCCGAGCTTTCAGCATGTGGTTCCTTCCGCGCGTGAAGATCGCTTGGAGTCATGCCCAATTGATTAAACAGCGGGCGCGCTTTGACCATGGTTTCTTCCCACTCCGCGGAAGGCTCGCTTACAGCCAGCACTGCCCCGCCCACACCGTAATAAGCGCCGCGTTCGTTGCTGACCACTGAGCGAATCACCATGGAAAAATCCGCCGTACCGGTCAGCGAAAGGTAGCCAAAGGCGCCAGAGTAGACGCCGCGCCAGGTGTCCTCAAGCTCGTCAATTATCTGCATCGTGCGTTCTTTCGGCGCACCGGTCATGGAACCGCCGGGAAACGCGGCCTCAATCGCATCTATGGGGCTAGACTGCTGCTTCAGGCGCCCGGTTACCTCACACATGAGTTGATGCACCGTGGAATAAGAGTGCACCTGAAAACCATGGGGCACCCGCACATCGTCGCAGGCGCGGGCTATGTCGTGGCGGACCATGTCCACCACCATGAGCAGTTCCGATGTGGTCTTTTCTCCCCGGAGACTACGCGCATTCGCCGCATCTATTTCTGGGTCCGTATCGCGCGGGCTCGTTCCTTTAATTGGCGTCGAGGAAACGTTTCGCCATGCGTCAATGCTTAAGAATTGCTCCGGCGACGTCGATAGCAGCGCGTTGCCGGCAAACCCCAGGAAGCCGGTGCGCTTGCTCGGATTAGCCGCGCGCAGTTGGAGGAAGGTCTCCAAGGGATTTGGCACAGGTTCCAACTCAATGCGATTGGTCAGACACACCTCATAGGACTCGCCGCGCACCATATAGTCCTGAGCGGCAGCGATACGTTCTAGATATTCTTGTTCGCCGTGGACCAGCCGGCCAGGGCTTTGCCAGGGAGCTTGCGGTACCGAATCCGTGGCGAGCTTAAGCTGCCACTTGCTGTCGTCGGCGAAGCTTAAGAGGTGAGTTCTGCGCTGTTCATGGTCCACCACTATCGCCCGGTCGCAGAAAATAAACTCTGCATCTGGCCCCGGTGACCTATGCCTTTGGGACTGGGCGAAGCGCTGCTTTTCGACGCCGACTTCATAGCCGAGGTAGCCCACCCACCCTAGGGCGAAGTCGCAACCAGGAATCGGAGCGCCAACGCGCGCGGGGAGAACGTGGCGTTCATACTCGCGTTTAGCCACTTCGAAGAAGTCTTTGCCCGGCTGACAGTTATAGCTGAGATGTCGGGCCCTGTGACCAGAGTCATCGCCAAGAATGCTAAAGCGGCCAAAGTCGAGCCAAAAGGCATTTCCGGTCAGCGCACGAGCTGCATCTTCAAGTGAGACTTCTTTATCCACAGTGCGTACGCAGAAATACTGGCGTGCATAATAGCGTCTGGCAAGGCCGAGGAAATTCTCGATGAGCTGCGGGCCAGAATCAGTAAGCAGTGACTCCGGGTGGAATTGCACGCCCCACTGGGGTTTTGTGCGGTGTGCGATGGCCATTGTGAGCGTCGTGCCAAAAGTGTCGGCGCAGGTGGCGGTCACATCGAAGCATTCGGGAACACGGTGGGCCACCAGCGAGTGGTAACGCACCACGCGATGTGGGCTGGCAAGGCCTTCGAAGAGCCCAGAGCCATCGTGGTCTACTTCAGTAACAATACCGTGTGCCGGGGCGGAAGCCAGGCCCACTTCCCCACCTGCAAGGTGCACCATAGCTTGCATGCCAAGGCACACGCCGAGGATTGGGCCGGTGAATTCACGCAGCACATTGGCACTAATTCCCAAGTCGGCCGGATTGGCCGGGCTACCAGGCCCCGGCGAGATGATAGCGGCGTCGTAAAGCGCCAGATCAATGCGAGCCCACGGGATGTCATTCGGGACAACCGTGGGCTCACACCCGGTTACCCGCCGAACGTAGTCCACGAGGTTGAAGGTAAAAGAATCGTGGTTATCTACGATCAGCAGGTTCATAACCGGAATTTTATAGGCAGCAGATGCGCGGGGTAGCGCTTGGCTGTCTTAAACCATCTTCCAATCCTCAAGACCGTCGTAGAGCGGGTACTGCTCAGCGATCTTGGAAACGCGACCGCGCAGGGACTCAACATCAGTGTTCTTGCCCTGTGCGAGTGCGGTACCGATGATGTCAGCGACCTCTTCAAAGGCTGCTGCATCGAGGCCACGGGTGGCCAGCGCAGGGGTTCCGATACGCAGGCCGGAGGTGACCATCGGTGGGCGTGGATCGTTCGGCACAGCGTTGCGGTTGACGGTGATGCCAACCTCGTGCAGCAGATCCTCAGCCTGCTGGCCATCGAGCTCAGAGTTGCGCAGGTCTGCCAGAACCAGGTGGACATCGGTGCCGCCGGTCAGCACGTCAACGCCGGCTGCCTTGGCATCGGATGCGGTCAGGCGCTCAGCAAGGATGCGTGCGCCCTCGAGGGTGCGCTCCTGACGGTTCTTGAACTCCTCCGAAGCTGCAATCTTCAAAGCGATTGCCTTTGCAGCGATGACGTGCATCAGAGGGCCGCCCTGCTGACCTGGGAAGACGCTGGAGTTGAGCTTCTTAGCGTAGTCCTGCTTCGCCAGGATGAGGCCGGAGCGTGGGCCGCCCAGGGTCTTGTGAACCGTGGTGGAAACGACGTCAGCGTGCGGTACCGGAGAGGGATGCAGACCAGCAGCAACCAGACCTGCAAAGTGAGCCATATCGACCCACAGCTTTGCGCCGACCTCATCCGCGATGGAGCGGAAAGCAGCGAAGTCGAGAGTACGTGGGTACGCGGACCAACCGGCGATGATGACCTTCGGCTGCTCCTTGATAGCCTGCTCACGCAGCTTATCCATGTCGATACGCATGGTCTCTGGGTCGACCTCGTAAGCTGCGACGTCGTAAAGCTTGCCGGAGAAGTTCAGCTTCATGCCGTGGGTGAGGTGGCCGCCGTGTGCCAGGGACAGGCCCAGAATTTTATCGCCCGGCTCGGCGAGGCTGGACAGTACCGCAGCGTTAGCCTGAGCGCCGGAGTGTGGCTGCACGTTGGCGAAGTCAGCACCGAAGAGGCTCTTGGCACGCTCACGTGCCAGATCTTCGATGACATCAACGTGCTCGCAACCACCGTAGTAACGACGACCCGGGTAGCCCTCTGCGTACTTGTTGGTCAGAACGGAGCCCTGTGCCTGCAGAACGGCACGCGGAACAAAGTTCTCAGAGGCGATCATCTCGAGAGTCTCGCGCTGACGGGCGATTTCGCCGTTGATGGCGTTGAATACGTCCGGATCCAGCTCGCGCATCTCCTGATAGCGCACGTCTGCGGAATTATTGGCAGTCATGGAAGCGTTGATTCCCTTCTCGGTTGCTTAACTGGTCGTTTCAAACCTGCCCTACATATTAACTGCCACGCCCCCACGCGGGGGACGAAAGTACCATTTCATCCCCCAAGGTTTTCGCCAGGAAGAAATAAGGTGCGACAATGTGGCCATGGCGCGCGCAACCGATTCCAGTCCATACCTTGACTTCGACCGTGAAACCTGGCGCCAAAGGCGCTTGTCGATGCCCCAGGTTCTCACCGCTGCAGAAGTCGAGGCGCTTCGTGGTATCGGTGATCGCATCGACCTAGACGAGGTCGCTGACGTTTACTTGCCATTATCGCGTCTTATCCATCTGCAGGTAGCAGCCCGCCAGGAGCTCACGGCTGCTACGGAGGAATTCCTGGGAAACAGCGCAAACCACGTGCCCTTCGTCATCGGTGTCGCAGGCTCCGTTGCGGTAGGTAAGTCCACCACTGCCCGCGTTCTACAGCTGCTTCTGCAGCGCTGGGAGACCCACCCAAAAGTAGATCTAGTGACCACTGACGGATTCTTGTATCCGGCAAAGGTGCTCCATGAGCGCGGATTGATGCAGCGCAAAGGTTTTCCGGAATCCTACGACCGGCGCAAGCTCATGCGTTTTGTCACCGACGTGAAATCAGGCAAAGCGGAAGTCAAAGCGCCGGTCTATTCGCATATTTCCTACGACATCCTGCCTGACAAACATCAGGTGGTGCAAAGGCCCGACATCCTTATCCTAGAGGGCCTAAACGTCCTCCAGACTGGGCCTACCCTAATGGTCTCTGACCTTTTCGACTTCTCGGTCTACGTCGATGCGCGCGTCGATGACATTGAGCATTGGTACATCGAGCGCTTCCTGCAACTGCGGCATACCGCTTTCCGTGAGCCGGGCGCGCACTTTGCTGCCTATGCAGAGATGAACGATACGGAGGCCCGCGCGCAGGCTCGCGAGATTTGGCAGTCCATCAACCTGCCCAACTTGGTGGAAAACATTTTGCCCACCAAGCCGCGCGCTTCCCTGGTTTTGCGCAAGGGTTCCCACCACTTGGTGGAAAAGGTACGCATGCGCAAGCTCTAGTAAACGGGGGTTTCTAGGCGCGCAGATGAGGCCCTATTTGCCGAAGCGACGCGAACGCTGGGAGTAATCCCGCAGCGCGCGCAGGAAATCCACGCGGCGGAAAGCCGGCCAATAGGTATCGGTGAACCAGATTTCGGAATACGCCGCCTGCCACAGCAAGAAGCCGGAAAGACGCTGCTCACCAGAGGTACGGATGACAAGATCTGGGTCCGGAAGGCCCTTGGTATACAGGTGGCTCGTGATGGCCTCGGCGGTAACATTACCCGCGATTTCCTCCGCACTATGGCCTTTCCCGGCCTCGTCACGGATAAGGTTTTGCACCGCGTCGACGATTTCCTGACGCCCGCCATAGCCGACGGCGATGTTAACGATGACGCCCTTATTACTCTCAGTTGCCTGCGCTGCAAGGCGCATGCGCTCGGTGACCTTAGCCGGTAGGAGATCCAGATGGCCCACCAAGCGAATCTGACAGTCCAAGTCGCCCTTGGAAAGATGGGTGACAACGTCCGAGATGATGTCGAAGAGAAGCTGCACCTCTTGGGTGCTGCGCTTCAAGTTCTCCGTGGACAAAAGATAAATGGTGACGACCTCAATATCGGTGTCTTTGCACCATGAGATCATCTCGCTGATCTTCTTCGCACCTTGGCGGTGACCGTGGCTGATATCAGTGAATCCAGCCTCCCGCGCCCAGCGGCGGTTTCCGTCCGCCATGATGGCAACGTGCCGGGGCTGCGGGGTTCCCTTGATAGCGCGCGTGAGGCGAGCCTCATACAGGGGATAAAGCAACTGGCTGAGGAAGTTCACGGTTAGTCCTTAAAACACAATCCAAGACGAGGGACAGGCCGCAATTGACCTACAAGAAGGAGCGCTTGCTCTGGTCGAAGATGCCTGCTTCCTTCATCGCAGCGTCGACAGCCTGGTCATCGAAAGGGTCGATGCCGTGGTCTTGGGCGAACATGGTGCGACGACGAAAGCGCGAGTAACGACGGTGGAAATTCCACCCCGCAAACAAGACGGCTGCACCCATCAACGCCAAGATGAGAAGGCCAATTGGCGAGGCCTTGCCAAACTCAGGCCCCATCGGGCCTTCCTGGGCACCCTGGGCTAGGTAGTTAACTTGTGCGTGGACGTCACCTGCTGCAAGAATCAGCGAATCAAATGCGCTCATGCTTCTAAGACTCCCCTACTTCGGCAATTCCTGCAAATAAATCCGACTCCGGCAGCTCAGTAGCAACGCGGGTCTGCGCGAGCTCGAACTCCTCAGTGGGCCATAGGCGCTGCTGTACATCGACGCTCGTCGCCAAGAATGCTCCTGCCGGATCAATCTGGGTGGCATGCGCGCGCAGGGCATCCTCGCGATTTTGGAAGTAGTCCGCACACTCTACCTGCGTGGTAACGCGCGCCATGATGTCCCCAAAGGCCGTATCCCAGCGTGCCAGCATCGGGCCATAGGGGCTGGTCTTTCCCTCTTCTTCCAAAAGATCATGGAAGAGCTTCATGCGCTGGTAGACAAAGCCATGCGAGTAATAGAGCTTTTGCGGCGTATAAGGTTCGCCCAGTTCTGGGTGGTAGGAAGGATCTCCGGCCTTTTCCCAGGCGATGATGGAAGCTCGATGGACCATCAGGTGGTCTGGATGCGGATAGCCGCCAATCTCGTCATAAGTGACGATGACCTGGGGACGGAACTCACGAATGGTTTTCACGAACTCTTGCGCTACTTCATCGTCTGGAATAAGTGCGAAGCAACCTTCCGGCAGCAGATTTTTTAGATCCGGATCGAATGGATCACCGCCTGGCAGGCCGGAATCGACATGCCCCAGCCAGCGGTGCTCTACGCCCAAGGCTGCGGCGGCCTTCGCCATCTCTTCGCGGCGAATCTCGCCCATGTTTTCTTTCACACCCGGCTTATCCATCGCTGGGTTGATGACGTCACCGCGCTCGCCGCCGGTACAGGTCAGCACCAGAACCTCGGCACCTTCAGCCGCATATTTCGCAGTGGTTGCAGCGCCCTTGGAAGATTCGTCATCTGGGTGCGCGTGAATGGCTAGTAGGCGCTTGTCGCTCATAGTAGGGTTCATCTCCTCTAGCGCTGAATTTCGGAACAGAGGTCCATCCTAGTGGATAGTTTGAAAATCTTGACTGTTGGTTAGACTAAGATTCATGACTTCCGCCGGTACCCCTCGTTCAGGTGCTCGCTACGGTGCCCGCCCCACGGCAGACAGCTCTGCGAATAATACCTCGAGCATTACAAACAAAGCCATCGTTTTGGTCTTCGCCGCCATGTTTATTGCCGCGATTATCTATGGCGTGCAGTACTTCCAGAAGCAGGAGAAGGTCAACGCGGACATCTCCTACGTCACCCACGAAGTTCTTTCCGACGATTCCACCCGTGTGTGGGCGGATGTCACCCGCAACCACATCGATGAAGACGCATACTGCATCGTGCAGGCCTTCGATTACTCCAAGGCAGAGGTCGGACGCCGTGAGTTCGCGGTCCCGGCCGGCGGCCCGAAAACCCAGCGCATTGCTGTCGACGTCCCCACTAATCACCGCGCAGTAGCCGGTGGCGTTTATGGTTGCTCGGGAAATATTCCTTCCTACTTGGATATGGAACACCCTGACTACGTTGAGCAGTCCAGCAACTAAATAGCTTTATCGATCTATAACGCTAGGTTCTACCCAATCACATAGCCACTCAGGTGCAAGTGTCACACTATTGGCGACGTCGTCAGCTCAGCGACCTTCATCATCGGGTCGGTGCCCGTTTTCTATCTAGGTTGATCAAGGTGAGCACCGTCTTCTTCTTGCTCGATATCTCGGCGATAGCCGCCCGCCCCGCAAATCGCCTGCGAATTCACCCCTTAAGCGCGGAGCCTTACGCGCTAGTCGACGCCGTGGCAGACGCAGCGCATGTGCTAGGATTTGTAGCGCTTAGGACAGGTCGCGGCTGCAAATCGCAGTTTTGGAGCTGACCTTATCCATATAATTTTCATTTCTTCACCCCCGCTTTACGGAAGGTTGCACTATGGCTGAGCAGCAGAAGCAATACATCACCCCGGAGACCAAGGCCAAGCTTGAAGCTGAGCTGCAGGCTCTCATCGACCACCGCCCGGTCGTTGCTGCCGAGATTAACGAGCGCCGCGAAGAGGGTGACCTGAAGGAGAACGCAGGCTACGACGCAGCCCGCGAGATGCAGGACCAGGAAGAGGCCCGCATCAAGCAAATCTCTGAGGTTCTGGCTAACTCCACCACTGAGCGCACTGCCGTTCAGGAGGGCGTTGCAACCGTCGGCTCCGTTGTTCACGTTTACTACAACGGCGACAAGGAAGATAAGGAAACCTTCCTTATCGGTACCCGCGCTGCCGCTTCCGATAACAAGGACCTGGAGACCTACTCTGAGCAGTCCCCGCTGGGCGCTGCACTGATTGGCGCTCAGGAGGGTGAGACCCGCGAGTACACCGCACCAAATGGCAAGACCATTTCGGTCACGGTGGAATCCGCAGCGCCGTATGATTCAGCTAAGGCCGCAACTCCGCGCGAGTCCTAATTTTCTTTTCTTTTATTTCAATTCATTCTGGAGAAAGAGCACCCATGAAGAAGTTCTCCCGCTTCGCAACTGCTGGTTTGGTTTTCGCTGCAGGCCTGTCCCTGGCAGCTTGCCACCCACCGAACCAGCAGGATTCCACCAGCGAGAAGATCGATAACGCCTCCACCTACACCGGCAAGGCTCCAAAGCCAGCTGAGTCCGGCTCCCAGTCCGAGGCTTCCGCTACCCAGGCTCCTGAGGCTGAGGCTACCGGCGCAGAAGCAACCGGTGCTGAGGCTACTGGTGCTGAGGCCGCCAGCTCCGAGGCTCCTGCCGCTGGCGACCCGAACGTAGTTGTTGAGACCCAGGTAGTTCCGGCTCAGTAAACATCGCGGCTGATGCTGCGCACCAAGCAGCAGCTAGCAATCACTAGCAGTAAAGCGTCCAGGCATTCCACCTGGGCGCTTTACTCATTCTTCGACAATCGACTTAACTTTCTTCGCGGGCCCAGGCACCAATGACACCCGGCAACGCTGCCGGTGGCTCACCGAGCAGATCACGACGGTTGGGATCGCGTTCGACTTTGCTGGTCACCGATTTGATACGCCGATCTTGCCCGCCGCTCCGGCCGGCGCCTGCCATCAACGGCATCATTCGGCCACCCATCGCGCCGCGTGTATTGCCCGCACCCCGGGCCGAATTAACGCCCACTGCGGCGGTACCTGCAGTAATACCCGGACCGCCTACTCCACCAGCACCCAATGCGCCTGTGCGTACACTCGGCGCCGCGGTTGACCCTGCCGAGCCTGCCAGCCCGGCGCCGCCAATGCCTCCCGTGCCGCCAACTCCACCGGCGCTAAAAGCTCCGCCTGGTCCAACAGCGCCAAGACGTCCCGCTCCATGGCCGCCGGCGTTAGATACTCCAAGGCCCAGCCCTTGTCCACGACCCAGGCTTTGCCCCTTCGCTGAAGCACTACCTGCAAGAGCCGGTGCGCCGCCAAGGGCTCCCATCATCGGACCAGTACCTGCACCAGAACCAAGACCACCGGTAGCTCCCGCACCTGCGGTCATAGTCGCTGGGCTTAAGGTCGCACCGCTACCGGAAGCCAGCGATGGCGCCCCGCCAAGAGCACCCGCTCCTACACCAGGGCCCATGCCCATACCGGCGCCCGCACCTCCTGGCGCAACAGGAGCAAGATTGACACTTGCTCCCCTAGTGCCGACATCACCGGCAGCGATCGGGTTGAAGCCTCCCGCGCCTAGTTCCGCAAGTGTATTCCGACCATTGGTGACCAAGTCATTATTGAATTGCTGGATGGCGGCATCGCTCATGCCTAAGCCCTCAAGGCCTTCTACCTTGCCATTTACGATTCCAAAAGAACCCGGCCCCAATTCTCCCCGTGAGATCGCTTCAGCGATATGCTTCGGCCACGCTACGTTGGCGGTGCTATAACGCTGCCCGCTCCCGCTTACTCCGCCGAAGTTGGTGCTCACGTCACCACCGCCTGAAGGCGGCATCGTGGTCATCAGTGGATGCTGGAACGGCATCGCGGCGACCACTTGGGTTTGGAGTGCGCTTTGCATAAATGCCAGGCCTGCCTGCTCGGCAGCCTTGCGTGCTGCTGGATCAGGAATCGCCATCGCGGACATGGCCAAGCCCATCGCCTTTGGCTGCGACGCCATCAGATTGGCTTGGAAGCCGAAAAGTTTCTGGCTCATCACCTCAGCATTAGCAATGAAGTGACTACCCGATTCCGCCACAGTCCGGATCTTTTGTGCTGCCCGCGCGGTTGCTTCACTATCATTTTCGGATTCCAGCGAAGAAGCCGCCTCATTCAATCCGTCCACAATCGCCGCAACTTCAGTAGACAACGTCCGCCACCGCGAGTTCGTCTCCGAAACACTCCAGATCTTGGTATTCAACAAGTCCATCGCCAGCCCCAACAAGTCAGAACCAACATTGACCACCGGCATCACGAAGCCAAAAGGGCTATAGCCCGGGTCAGGCTGATTCATCACCGGCATCGCCTCACCCGCTACCGAGCCGCCTGCATCGGCGATGTCCAAACCACGACTATTAGCCAAGTCTTGAGATTCAAAGCCGTGAGCTTCAGCCATAAGCGTCTTAGCCAACCACTGAACTTGTTCGTTGAAGCTACGAAGCGAGTTACTGGCTGAGCCAGGATCTGTAGCAATCACTCGCTGATGAATCGCCCCCACATCACCTACCCCATTGACGCTGGAGAAGCTTCCATCGATAGGTGATTTCGCGGATTCCGCAGCCCGCCGCATTTGCCGAGATAGTTCATCTATTCGATATTGTGTCGTAATTAAGCCGTCAATCGAAATTTGCACTGGTCCCCCTAGTTCAGAGCTAATCGATAAGTTTCTTAAGCACTAATTCTGCTTGTCTACAATTTTCCCTATTGTCTTCTTGCAATTTGGTGTCCCCAAAACTGATGCTAACCATCCCCCTGACCGTGTTGACATTGACGGTGCAATAGAGATCACTACCGAACTCGTTTTCAAATGCGATAACGGGCAATTCACGACCACGATAGATTTCCGATTGCCCTAGAGGAACTTCAACCTCGTCGTACGAAGACGAACTCGAAGACAACGAAATCATGGCTTCACTGCCGGATACGCTCTGCCCCCGGAAACTGCAGCTAGTCATGTCCGTAAACCTAAGTGTCCGTGCGGTTCTTTTCCCTAGTCCCACATCCTCGAGTTTCTGCTGAGGAATTTCAAGGCAAGGATCAAATAGATCGAAATCTGGGTCGGTGCGATCGAAATTGCCGAATGGTGGCAGAACGCCGTTCCCCTCCCACTCTGCGGTGATGCTGGAATCCGCACCAGCATCACCGCTGTCGCTCGTGTCATTGGAATCCTTGAAGCCCCCATCCCCGGTAGCCTCCACAGCATCCCCCGGATTGTCGGCGTCTTCTGCCGCCTTTTCCATACTTGTGCCGACGGTATCCCCAGCCTCCTGAACGGAATCTGGCTGGTTTTCCTTCGCGCTCCATGGAGCAAGGTCAATAGCGCAGGCCGTCAGCACCCCCATGCTGACAATCAGCGCTACAACAATCCCCTGCTGCTTCATGACTACCCTTCATCAGACTTCAATGACGAGCCGGAGGCCGCTGTTATGGCTGCTAGCCGCTGGCTGCCTCCCGCAAATAGGATGCACGAATCTGCGCGACCTGTCGCGCCAAGATGTGAATTGGGTCAACTTCGGGGCGTCTTCTACGGCATAAAGATGCCTTGCCTAAACCTCACAATGGGAAAATATTTCCTGCTCAAATCATATGAAAAGGCTGTAAAAGAGTTGGAAGAACCATAAACTCTCAACCATTTATTGATTCCCCCATTTCTACACCCGAATTACAAAAGTGTGAGTTATCAAACTTAAGCCTCCAGTTGCGCATAAAAGAACCCCCAGCCGTCAAGGACTCACCTTGGAGGCTGGGGGCTAAGTAAAGCTGTTTAATCCAGAACGTCGTTAGCGGTTCTGGATGTAGGACAGCAGGCGCAGAATCTCGGTGTAGAGCCAGACCAAGGTCACGGTCAGGCCAAGGGCTACACCCCAAGCGGTCTTGCTCGGTGCACCCATGCGGATCAGACGATCTGCATGGTCAAAGTCCGTCAAGAAGGACATTGCAGCCAAGACAATGCAGACCAG
Source organism: Corynebacterium sp. HMSC076D02 (assembly GCF_001813815.1). Lineage (NCBI taxonomy): Bacteria > Bacillati > Actinomycetota > Actinomycetes > Mycobacteriales > Corynebacteriaceae > Corynebacterium > Corynebacterium sp. HMSC076D02. Next base: position 145,712 of record NZ_KV814065.1, on the reverse strand, counting down.
GGAGAAGATAATGGAGATAACGCCACCATCGCGCAGCGGATTGAAGTCGAAGAAGATTGCGGTCAGGAAGTTGCCCAGTGCCAGAACAGCCACACCTGCAATCAGACCAAACATAATCTTGTTGAACTTCGGAGTGACCTTAACCGCGCCGGTCTTATAAACAACGAGCATGCCGATAAAGACGCCAACGGTACCCATGATTGCCTGACCGATCAGAGCCATGCCATCGGAGCCAGCAACATTGACACCAGCGAAAAGCAGCGAGAAACCGCCGACGAACAGTCCGTCGAGAACCGCGTAGGAGATGGTCAGAGGTGCAGAGCCAAACTTCTTACTGAAAGCTGCGATTAGGGTTACGACGAAGCTGCCGATGCCGCCCACGATGGTCAGAATCAGCGAAAGACCGTAGCTCACCTGAACACCGATGAAGAAGTTGACGACGGCCATGACGATCAGCACAGCAAGCGTGATGCCCGTCTTCGTAACGACGTCGTCAACAGTCATCGGACGCTCGGCAGACTGGCCACGGCCCTGCTGATCAAACGGGTTTACGTTTTGGTCGGCAGCATACGGATTGTTTCCGCCGTACTGCGAGGTCGAACCCTGACTCTTAGTCAAGGTGTTCATTACCGGATTGCTAGAACGCATTAAGTTCCCGATTCCTTTCACTGGATTAGTCGCTGGGGGCAACGGGCCCAGCCTAACAGCATCAACTAACTGATGGGCTGGAGAATTATTTGAAGATTTCACTAAGTTCAACGCTTTTGATTCGAATTAAGTTCCCGAAGCAAAGCCTTTCGCTGAACTATTCAAAAATCAGCTGTCGGTACCCAGCGGTATCTCTCCAGATGCGGTGGAATTTGAGCTCCTCCGCTTAATGCGAGCTATTTAGAACGCAATGCGCAATTAGATTATCGATACGTCGGACATCAATCTTCTTGCCCAACTTAATCTTGAGATGCCCCGCTCGCGTCCACAGCTCGACTTCCGCATTGAAATCAATTCTTCCCGCATTTTCAGTGGACCACATGTTGATAGCGGAGTAAGGAATTGAGTAGATTTCTACCTTCTTGCCGGTCAACCCCTGCGCATCGCGGATAATAAGGCGCTTTGAGGTAAAAATCGCAGAGTCGCGGAAAGTCTTATACGCAGCATGCGGCTGTTCACCCGCAATCAGCAATTCCGTAACATCGTTTGGAATTGGGACTTCTTCAAAGAAAGTCCACTCAGTAATAGGAGCGGTCTCCATTTTCTTCCTTGCTTTTGAAAGGACCAATAATTTGTGAATCGGCGGAGCTATCCCCATAAAAGGTCACGTAACCGCCTCGTCTAACTCTAATAGCGGTTACATGACATTTTCCGAGAAAACTAGTTCACCCACCGCAATTTCGTTTCCATAGCGGCACACTTGTCCCGGTGGTGACAGTCAGACAGCAAAAAGCCTATAAACGAGTCCAGCAATGCCGCGGCTGACCATCGAAATTTCGAACCAGGCGATACGCGAAATCTTCTCAAAAGTAGATGATGCGCCATATATTTTTGGCCACTACTCCTCTTTCGTGACGCCAACGTTTTCAATTGTTCTTGGCAACTAATCGCGACCGTTTCTCGCGGTCTCATTCGGGTTCACTCAAGGACTTGAGACCTTGGTTTTCTTTCTCACCCTTCTCTCCAAAGGAGTCTTGCAATGACTACTCCCGCCACTGGTCCAGAAAACACTGGATCCCAGAACAGCCCTCAGATGGCGTACCCAGCGCAAAGCGCGGCGACGCCTGCCGAGGCTCCCAAAGGCCGCAACACTCGGCATCATCGCGGTAATCATGTTCATCGCAGCGATTGGCTCCAGCATCAATGAGGCAACCGGCGGCGACACCACTGTCTCCAACAATGCGGATGGCGAGTCCGCAGATGACCGCACCGTCAACACATTCGACACCATGGCTGTTTTGGAAAACCGCTTCGACAACACCAGCCCCCTGTACCAAGGTGGCACCGCTACCGGCGATCTTGCATTCGCTGTTCCGGCTGACACGGCAGACCAGGGCGTTCTCGCAGTTCGCCCGGACATGCTCGCAGGCAAGGAATTCATCGCACTGCAGTAGTGTCCATACCGTCACGGGTTTGAGTGAACCCTAGCTTTAGGCTCGGCCTTTCAAGGCTGGGCTTTTCGCGTTCTTTCTGGGTTTCTAGATAGCAATTCCGCTTATTATGAGCTGTGACAGCTGTAAAACGTCGCTGACAGCTGAGGAATGGAGTTTGCCATCTAGTTTTACCGTCTGGGTATGTGCCGTCAGCGGCCCTTGAGCGTGTGCCTGCAGCTGCCGCAAGCCCATGACCAAGGCATAAATAAAAGCCTCAAACCACCATCCAAAAGGAATGCTGCCTCGAGACTTCACACGGTGCCCCCACTGGGACTCGAACCCAGACTGAATTGATTTTAAGTCAACTGCCTCTGCCGATTGGGCTATGGGGGCTTGGTGCGGTTCTATTTTAAGCCACCCCGTCAGCACTGCTGCGCAATGGGGTGGCTTCAATGCGAATCGCTAGAGGTCAGCGGCGATGCCCGCGACGATTCCGTCGAGGATATCCTTCTCGCTGATAAAGAATGAAGAGGCGTCGCTGTTGCGCTCAATCATCTTGATGATGCCCTCGACAGCCACCGAGCCACCGCCGATTACGTCAGCGCGGCCTGGGTGGATGACTGGATTGAGCGCACGGGTGGCCGAAGGCTTCCCCATCAGCTGGCGCGTGAGCACTCGCAGCGCATCAAAACGCAGCTCGGAGCCATGGATTGCATCGGGGTCATAGCTTTCCAGGCCTTGTGCCAAAGCAGACAGCGTGGTGAAGGTACCCGCGCAGCCAACGAAAGTCTTGGCCGAGGAAATCGGCACAATCTTTTCAACTTCCTGCATGCGCTCTTCCACGTAGTCTTCCGCGATTTCGATCTCAGAATCCGTTGGAGGATCTGTGCGCATGATGCGCTCTGTCAGGCGCACGCAGCCCATCTGCGCGGAATGCGCGCCGAGAATGTCACCGTCGATAGTTCCGACGACGAATTCCGTCGAGCCGCCGCCTAAGTCGATAACGCAGTATGGCCCGCGCTCAGAACGCAGGTCCGCCACTGCCCCCTTGAAGGACAGCAGAGCTTCTTCTTCACCGGTGATGACCTCAGCCTTGGCACCGGATTCGATCTGGCCCAGCAGCTGCGCCGTCATTTCGAAGAACTCGTCCTGGTTCTTCGCATCGCGGGTAGCAGACGTTGCCACCATGCGTACGCGCTGAACCTTCTCAAACTTCATCTGCTTTACGTAGCCCTCCAGCGCCACGCGGGTGCGCTCAAGGGCCTCTGGTGCAAACTCGCCCGTGGCATCTACGCCCTGCCCCAGACGCACGATTTCCATGGTGCGGACGATATCGCGAATCTTGCCGTCAGCTTGTACTTCACTAATGAGCAGACGAATCGAGTTGGTGCCGCAATCCACCGCAGCGACGCGAGTCATGTAATACCTGCCTTCTTGGTCTCAGCCTTACCTGGAAATACTATTCAGCGTTAGAGAAATCGAACTGGCTCAGATCAATGCCCAGGTCGTTGACGCTCGGCCAGTCCTCCGGAATTGCGGTACCGCGCAAGCGACCATGGTCCGCAGCCATCGCCACCGCTTCGGTGCCTAGACGGAAATGCTGTGGTCCTTCAGCCAGCGCATAAGCAATCAGCACGTGCAGGCACTTCACGCGATCTGGCATACCCCCACCTGAGAAAGTGGTACCTAGGTCTTCAATAGCGTTGCGCTTCTCCAAGAAGTACTCATGGGCACGCTCGTAATCTTCTGCCAGCTCTTTATCTTCAGCTAGGCGGGCCTCCATCCACTTCATCACGTGCGCAACCTCAAGGCGGGAAGCCTCAGCGGTAAGACGTGGGTCGGTCAGATAGTACAACGTAGGAAATGGAGTTCCATCCGGTAGCTTCGGCGCCGTCTTCACCACAGCCGGCTGGCCATCTGGAGTGCGGTAAGCGATGTCGAGCACTCCGCGGGGCGCGCGGCCGAGTTGCTCTTTAACGATTTCTAGGTCTGCATCATTGACGGTCATGGCAGCTATTGTCTCATGCCGCAGCGCATTTGCGGTGCATAGGATTCACCGCGCCTTCATAAAGGCTTTTAGCCGGGCTAATTACGGTACGCGTTACTGGGCAGCTGGCGGGTTTTCAGGGCCCGCGCTTGGCGACGCCGGGGTTACCGGCAGGCTGCCCGGGTTTGCGTTGGTCGAGCCCGTGGCGCTGACGTCTTCATCTTCTGCGATGGAGCCCCACAGGATTTCGTACCACGGACGCTCATCGACGTCGTCAAGCTTGTTCGTGGTGACCGTGCTGTCCGGATTCATTCGGCGATCCATGATGCGATAAGCGGTCTCGCCCTCCGCGATGACGCCGAAGCGGCGGCGCGCTTCCTGCTCGAGGTAATCCTCCGACTTGTATTTATCGATCTCGTTGAGAAGCTCTTCTTTTTGGGCCTGCTTAGCAGCGATGGAATGTTGCAGGCGCGCAGTTTCAGAGCGTACGTGGTAGTAATTACGCAGCGGCACGGCGATGGTCAGCAACACGATGAGGACCACCACGAGGATGACGCTGAGACCAACAATGTCCATACGGCCCATGCGTTCGCCGCGTGCCTTCTGTGTTTTCTTGGTTTTGGCTGCAGCCTCTCGCTGGGTAGCAGCGCGCGAGACCACGGGGACGGTGGTCCGGGATTTCTTCGAAGTGTGGTTCTCGCGTGCCATAGGGTTTCTATCCTAGCGGCGCGAGCTTATTGAAACGGGTGACGCGCGTGTGAATGAAGTAAATTCTCACAAATTAAAAGGCCGCCTTCTCAAAGCCCCCGCCACCTACGTTTGAAAACCAAGGGTAGGTAGCGAGGGACCTTGAAGAGGCGACCTAACTAAAACCAGCGCGAGGGGTTTAGCCCTGGAAACGCGGGAACGCGGAGCGGCCTGCGTAGACTGCACCGGAGCCCAACTCCTGCTCGATGCGCAGCAGCTGGTTGTACTTAGCAACGCGCTCGGAACGAGCCGGGGCGCCGGTCTTGATCTGGCCACAGTTCAGAGCAACTGCGAGGTCAGCGATGGTGGTGTCCTCGGTCTCGCCGGAGCGGTGGGACATCATGGTGCGGTAGCCGTTGCGGTGCGCGAGCTCGACTGCGTCGAAGGTCTCGGTCAAGGTGCCGATCTGGTTGACCTTAACGAGCAGTGCGTTAGCAGCCTTCTTCTCGATACCCTCGGCCAGGCGTGCCGGGTTGGTGACGAAGAAGTCGTCGCCAACAATCTGAACCTTGTCACCGATGGTCTCGGTGAGCTTGGTGTAGCCCTCCCAGTCATCTTCCTGCAGCGGATCCTCGATGGAGACGATTGGGTATTCCGAGATGAGTTCCTCGTAGACCTTGGCCATCTCCTCGGCGGTGTGCTCGCCGCCTTCGAAGTGGTACTTGCCATCCTTGAAGAACTCAGAGGAAGCAACGTCAAGAGCCAGGGCGATATCCTTGCCTGGCTCGAAGCCAGCCTTCTTGATTGCCTCGACGATAAGATCGAGTGCAGCCTTGGTGGACTCAGCCTCTGGAGCGAAGCCGCCCTCGTCGCCCAGGCCGGTGGATAGGCCCTTGGACTTAATAACGGACTTCAGGGAGTGGTAAACCTCAGCACCCATGCGCAGTGCCTCAGCGAAGGACTCGGCGCCGATAGGAGCAATCATGAACTCCTGTACGTCAACACCGGAGTCAGCGTGTGCGCCGCCGTTGACGATGTTCATCATCGGAACCGGCAGGACGTGTGCGTTCGGGCCGCCGATGTAGCGGTAGAGCGGCAGGCCAGCGGACTCTGCAGCGGCCTTCGCGGTAGCGATGGAAACACCGAGGATTGCGTTTGCACCAAGGCGGGACTTGTTTTCGGTTCCATCGAGCGCGATAAGCGCCTGGTCGAGCAGGCGCTGATCGTCTGCCTCGAAGCCGGCGATCTCATCGACGATTTCCTCATTGATGTTTTCAACGGCCTTGAGAACGCCCTTGCCCAGGTAGCGGTCACCACCATCGCGAAGCTCATGAGCCTCGTGCACACCGGTGGAAGCACCGGAAGGGACGCCGGCTACGCCGCGTGCTCCGTCATCAAGGAAAACCTCGGCCTCGACGGTCGGGTTACCGCGAGAATCAAGAATCTCTCGAGCAAATACGTGGATGATGTCAGCCATGCTGCTTTCACTCCTATTGAGCCAAATTGATTTGATATGAGATTCGGGTTCCTTGCCCCAAATCACCTGAAGACAATTGTTCCAGAAAACTTCGGACGGTGTCGGGCACTATGTCACATACTTGCCTAAAAAGTTGGCTTTTCTAAGAAGAAGCAGGCTGCGGAATCGAATATGAGTTGGCAGCAGCGGCAACGCGTTCCAGATAGTCCCTGGACTGGTTGTAATTGAGGATGCCAGCCTCCCAGTCTTCAGACTTGTCCATGTTGCGCCCGCCGAAGCAAAGCAAGGCCGCCGCGCCGAGGGCGGCATCATCGATCTGATTGGGATCTGCTACTCCATCACCGTTGGCATCGCGGCCCACGTGGGACCACGAGGAAGGAATGAACTGCAACGGCCCGACGGCGCGATCAAACTCAGCGTCGCCATCGATTTGGCCATCATCCGTGTCCGGGGTATGAGCGGTACCGTTCGAGCCGTCGAGAGCAATGCCGATAATCGGCGGATCTGGGTACCCATTTTCATCCAGCTTGGAGGGGCGCAGCCAATTGCCGTTGTAGGTGCCATGGCGGGTTTCTACCCAACCCAGACCGGCCAGAGTATTCCATCGCAGGTTGCATTCAGGCCACGCATCGCGGGCGATGAGCTCGGCGTTGCCATAAGCACGTAGCGCCTGGCCGGAGATTCCTGTCTGCGATTCCAACTGGGAGGACCAATAAGAAAGCTTGTCCGCGGTGCGCCCTTCCGAATGAACGTCAATGTTAGGAACTTCCATGCCAGCAATCGGCGGCATCGCCTGCGGAACGGGCCGCAGCGGTTTCAAGGTTGCAGGCTTGCCTAGGGCAGAAAGCACCCAGCCCACGAGAGAAACCACAACGACGACAGCGAGGACTGCGGCCAGGCCGCAGCCCCCGAGTTTCCGCAGCCGCTTAGTCATGAATGCCAATCATAATGACTCCCCTAGCCACTTCCCGAACTGACACTACGGCCCCCGCTTCCCTTCCAGAAATTTAACAGTAAGCAACAAGAAGTTATGTCAGGCCTTTCACTACTGCACCATCTTTAACATTTTGCGCTACAGTAACAAGGTCAGGTTTCACGCCTGTCCCTGCACCGCACACCTTAAAAAGGAGCCTTTCTATGTCCCTTCGCCGTTACGCCGCTACCGCCGTCGCAGCGCTTAGCCTTTCCCTCGCCGCCCCAGCTGCCGCACAGGCTCAAGACCTCAGCTTCTTGGGCGACCTTAACAATGTCGCCACGCAGCTCATTAGCGGCGCCGACTGCGGCACCGTTCGCACCACGTTGACTGTCATCGATCAAAACACCGAGGGCGTGCTCTTTAACGAGAACACCACCCGCAACCAGCTCGCTCACAACCTGCAGAACCTTGGCGGCAACGCGAACGCACAGGTCTCCCCGCTGACCATCGCTGCCGTGAAGTACTCCGGGCTAACCGCAGACCGCGCACTAGCCTGCGGCATCGTCAAGCAGGACAACATCCTCACTGGCGGTACTGGCTTGTCCTCCAAGATCTCGGATTACGCTCCGATGCTCTCTTCCATGCTGAACCTACCGAAGCTCTAAAGAACTCCAGAAGAATTTCCGGCTAGTCCAAGGCCTGCGACTTTTCGCGGGCCTTTCCTTCTGCCCACAGCTGCTCCTGCCGCTCAATCGCAACAAGCTCATTCGTTCCATCAAAGAGATAGGGCGCACGGGAGCGCAGCTTCGCCACGAAGGAATCCGCGACGTCGTCAAGCGTGAATGCTCCGCGCCGCGAGGCTAGCTCGGCGTGGAAGAGAACTTGTAGCAGGACGTCGCCAAGCTCGCCGCGCATATGCTCATCGCCGGCCTGGGAGCGCACCGATTCGGCAAATTCTGCGGATTCTTCGGCGAGAAAAGGCAACAAACTTTCGTGAGTTTGGGCACGCTCCCACTCGCCAATCCGCACCGCCTGGGCCATTGCAGTACGCGCTTGAAACATCGGATCTTTGCGCGACTCTGCTTCGATGAGACGCTCGCCAGCTTCCAGCCTTGCAACGACTTCCGGCTCGTGCGCATCAGTGGAAACCAGCAGGCCAACGCCCAATGGGTCCTCTCCTTTTAGGAGATCGCTAAAGTTCCATCGCACGCGCACTGGAACCTCACCGGTGAAGCTAACAGGGCCCAAAAGCGCCCCATGTGCCTCCATCGGAATCAGCGTGGGCCAGCGTTCATCGAGCAACAGAACAGTCATGGCCACAAAGTATAGGGCAGTTTAGTAATCAGGTTTTAAATGCTGACTTCGCTCCGTGGCTTTTGCGGGGTATTTTAGTCGCATGACCTCCACTACTTCCTCCCCGGCGAACGCCGAGTCATCGGGTAATCACACGGTGACTCTGTGGACTCTCGTCGCCTTGATTATCGGCTCCACCGTGGGCAGTGGAATATTCTCGCTTCCTCAAAACATCGCCTCGGTTGCAGGTCCCGGCGCAATGCTCATCGGTTGGCTCATCGCCGGCGTGGGCATGCTCTCTGTCGCGTTCGTGTTCCAGTACTTGGCGCACCGCAAGCCGCACCTCGACTCCGGCGTGTATTCCTACGCCCGCGCGGGCCTGGGTGATTTCATCGGCTTTACCGCAGGCTGGGGCTACTGGATTGGCTCCGTAATCGCGCAGGTGGGGTATGCCACGCTCTTCTTTAACACCGCGGGCCACTATGTGCCGCTTTTCGACGCCGATCATCGCTGGGCCTCCGCCATCGCAGTGTCGGTAATGTCCTGGGCCATTTTTGCAGTTTTGGCGCGCGGCATTAAGCAGGCCGCTGTGATGAACATGGTGACCTCGATTGCCAAGATCGTCCCTATCTTGGCTTTCGTAGTCTTCATCGTGTTCCTCGGCTTTAGCTGGGACAAGTTCACCTTTGATTTCTGGGGCAAGGACTCCGGCTCAACCGTCTCTGAGCAGATTCAGGGCATCATGCTCTACACCGTGTGGGTATTCATCGGTGTGGAGGGCGCCTCCGTCTACTCCAAGCAGGCCCGCTCCCGCAAGGACGTCGGCCGTGCCACCGTCATCGGTTTCTTCTCCGTGCTGGCGCTTTTGGTTTCGGTCTCCACCTTGTCATTCGGAGTGCTCTCCCAAGCTGAACTGGCAGCATTGCCGGATAACTCCATGGCTTCCGTATTAGAAGCTGTCGTAGGCCCATGGGGCGCGGCTTTTATCTCCATAGGTCTCTGCCTTTCGGTGCTCGGCGCTTACGTGTCTTGGCAGATGCTGTGTGCTGAGCCCATCGTAATGATGGCTACCGACGGCCTGCTGCCTCGCAAGATCGGCACCATCAACGTGGCCGGCGCCCCATGGGTAGCGCAGCTTATCTCCACCTCTGTTATCCAGGTCTTCATCATCGTCTTCTTCTTCAATGAGACTTCATATAACGCCATGGTGCAGCTGGCCACCATCATGTACCTACTGCCTTATATCTTCACCTCGCTCTACCTACTTTTACTGGGTATCCGCGGCACGGGCCTTTCGCACCCGCACGCAGGTGTGAAGTTCGATCTTTCGGGCCCGGAAATCTCGAAGCGGGAAAACCGCCGTCACATCGTCATTGGCGCCATCGCATTCGTTTACTCGCTGTGGCTTATCTACGCCGCCGACCTGGTTTATGTCTTGCTCGGTGCGCTCGCTGTTATTCCAGGTCTTATCCCTTACGTGGGAACGCGCCTGTACAAGAAGGAGCGAGTCTTCAACTCCTTCGAGTGGTGTGTCGTGGCCATCGTCTTCATCGGCGCAATCGCCGCTCTGTGGGGACTAGCAAGCGGCAAGCTCTCTCTTTAAGGATAACTGCATAGATAAAGACTCCCTACCGGCTCGGCTTCACGCTGGGCCCGTAGGGAGTACTTTTCTGCTAGGACAGTGCTCTGCAGGTGAAATAGGGTCTTACTGGCTTACAGAGATCACATTCTTCCCGCCGACCTTTGCGCCGGTGACATCGATCTTGTCCAGTTCGAACATGGCGGAAAAGAAATCCGCCATCCACTGCAGCAGCTCGATATCCCGCAACTTCGGGGAGGTGACGTTGCGGCCCGCCTTGGGGAACCCCAGCTGAATAGCCTTCGCCGCGGCGCGGTAATTGGAGCCCGGGTAAAGGCGCTTCAAACGCACCTGCTTCGAATCCGCCAAATCCACTGGGTGGACCTTAATGCGGGTTCCCTGCACCGCAATATCGCCCACGCCTGCCCGGCGCGCCTGGTGACGCAGTCGAGCGACGGCCAGCAAACGGGTAACTGGCTCCGGCAGTGGGCCGTAGCGGTCCTCCATCTCTTCCACTGCCAGCTGCAGATCGTTATTGTCCTTCGAGGCCGCGAGCTTGCGGTAGACCTCCAGGCGCAGGCGCTCGGAGTTGATGTAATCCTCAGGGATGTGGGCGTCGACTGGCAGGTCGATGCGGATCTCCTTCGGTCCCTCGTCGGTGGCCTTCGGAACCTCGCCACGGGCAAGGGCCTTGAAGGTCTCCACTGCCTCCCCGACCAAGCGGACGTATAGGTCGAAGCCGACACCCGCGATATGACCGGACTGCTGCGCGCCCAAGACGTTGCCGGCACCGCGCATCTCCAAGTCCTTCATCGCCACGGCCATGCCGGCGCCCAGATCATTGTTCTGGGCGATGGTAGCCAGGCGGTCATAGGAGGTCTCGGTCAGCGTGGCGCCCTTCGGGTACAGGAAGTAGGCATAGCCGCGCTCACGGGAACGACCCACGCGCCCGCGCAGCTGGTGGAGCTGAGACAGGCCCATGTGGTGCGCGTTTTCCACGATGAGCGTATTAGCATTAGCGATGTCCAGGCCGGTTTCCACGATCGTGGTACAAACCAGGACGTCGTACTCGCGGTCCCAGAAGCCCTGCACCGTCCGTTCGAGGGCTTCCTCATTCATCTGGCCGTGCGCCACGACGATGCGCGCCTCCGGCACGAGATCGCGGAGCTCGCGGGCTTTCTTTTCAATGTCAGAGACCTTGTTGTGGATGAAGAAGGTCTGGCCGTCTCGCAGCAGCTCGCGGCGGATCGCCGCAGCAATCTGCTTGTCCTCGTAAGCACCCACGTAAGTCAGGACCGGATGGCGGTCTTCCGGCGGGGTCAGGATGGTAGACATCTCGCGGATGCCCGCCATGGACATCTCGAGGGTGCGCGGAATTGGGGTCGCAGACATCGTCAGCACGTCAACGGAGGCTTTAAGCGCCTTGATATGTTCCTTATGCTCCACGCCAAAGCGCTGCTCCTCGTCTACAACGATTAGCCCTAGGTTCTTCCAATGCACACCTGTTTGCAGCAGGCGATGCGTTCCGATGACGATATCGACGGAACCGTCTGCCAAGCCGGAGACAATCTCCTTGGCTTCCTTGGTAGAAGTAAAGCGCGAAAGCACCTGAATATTGACCGGGAAACCGGTCATGCGCTCGCGGAAGGTATCGGCATGCTGTTGCGCCAGCAAGGTGGTCGGCACCAGAACCGCCACCTGCATTCCGTCCTGCACTGCCTTGAAGGCTGCGCGCACCGCTACCTCGGTCTTGCCATAGCCCACATCGCCGACGACGACGCGGTCCATCGGCACGCTGGATTCCATATCCTGCTTCACAGAGTCGATGGCCATCATCTGATCTTCAGTCTCGACGTACGGGAAGTTATCTTCCATCTCCGCCTGCCACGGGTTATCCGGCGCAAACTGGTGTCCCGGCGCGGCTTGGCGCTTGGCATAAAGCTCCACCAGCTCGCCCGCGATTTCGCGGACTGCGGCGCGGGCTTTCTTCTTGGTGTTCTTCCAGTCCGAGCCGCCCATCTTGGACAGCGTCGGCTTCTCGCCGCCGGTGTACTTGGAGAGCAGATCCAGCGAGTCCATCGGGACCCAGAGCTGATCGGCCGGCTGACCGCGCTTCGAGGAGGCGTACTCCAGCACGATGTACTCACGTCGGGAGGTTTCATCACCCGACTGAATCGTGCGCTCGGCCATCTTGAGGAAGCGGCCGATGCCGTGGGTTTCATGCACCACGTAGTCGCCCTGTTTGAGCGCCAGCGGATCGACGCGGTTGCGGCGCTTAGCTGGGCGTCGCTTAGCGCCAGCGATGTCGCCCACGCGGTTACCCGTCAGGTCGGTCTCCGTAATGACAACCAACGGGAGCTGTTCTTTCTGCGAGCCGCCGGCGCTGCGGGCTTTCGGGAATACCAAGCCCGCATGTGAAAGCGCCTGATACAAAGTGACCTCGCCAGGCGTCGGCTCCCAGCCAGGAGTCGCGACCTTGGTGCGAATCCCCTTCTCGGCAAAGCGTTCCACCATGCGCTTGATGGCACCCTGAGCCGGCGCGATAAACGCCGCACGGCCGCCGTCGCGGGTATGCGCGAGCAGCTGCGCCATCATGGCGTCGATTTCCTTAATGTCACCACGCGGCGTCGGGCCGGGCTCGTATTCCAGCGGCAGGGTCTGCGCCTCATCCGCCATGAACATTCCAGGAGGAGCAAAGGTCCACAGCGGCAAACTCGCGTTAGCGCACGTCGCTTCCAAAGACTCGTAGGAACGGTAGCTAGCGGCCTCGGTGTCCAGGCCTTCAGCGGTCAAAGGACCATCCGCCCCCATGGCAGCGGCTTCCCAACCGGCAGCCAAGAATTCCGCGTCCGTGGACTCTAGATCCGCAATACGGGTGCGAATCTTTTCCGGCGCGACCAGCAGCACGTGGGTACCCTCAGGCATGAATTCGGGAAGGGTGACCAGCGGGGCGTCGCTAAGCACCGCCAGCAGCGCCTCCATGCCGTCGGCCGGAATATGCTCACCGACCTTGGTCAAAAGCTCCACGAGGGCAGCATTGCCCGGGTGCTGCAGGGCAAGGTCTTGGGCACGCTTGGCGACGTCGTCAGTAATCGGAAGCTCACGCGCCGGGAAGATGTCCACCGCGCCGACCTCAATCTCTGGAATCGCGCGCTGATCAGCGACGGAAAATTGCCTGATATCGGTAATTTCATCGCCCCAGAATTCCACACGCACCGGGTAATCGAGCGTCGTGGGAAAGACGTCCAAGATGCCGCCGCGAACGGCATACTCGCCGCGCTTGGCCACCATGTCCACGTGCTTGTAGGCACGAAACTCCAGCTGGGAGACGATGGCCTCGAGCTCGATTTCCATGTCCTCGGCCAGGCTGATCGGACTGCGGCCTTCCACGTTTTTCAAGATCGGTTGGCTATATCCACGCGCTGCCGTGACGACGACGCGCAGCTTGCCTTCTGCAATGCGGTGCAGCACCTGCGCGCGGCGGCCCACGATATCCGCGCCGGGCGAAAGGCGTTCGTGTGGAAGGGTTTCCCAGGCCGGGAACTGGGCAACCTTGTCCCCCATCATCGCGGTTAACTCCGCGGTGAGGTCCTCGGCCTCACGGCCGGTGGCGGTAACGACGAGAACGGGCGCCTGATTCGCCAGAGTGCCGATAGCCCAGGGGCGCGCTTGGTCGATGCCGGTGATGTGCAGGTGTGGCTCGCCTACCTGGGTGGCAAGCCCTTTGAGTTTCGGGTCGGAAGCCGCGACCTTGAGTAGTCCGGCGAGCATCGGCGTTGCCACTTAGTTAGTTCCTCTCAGTTTTGGCTTAGCTTCCATTCCAGACAGCCCATTCCAGCACAAGTTTACGATGTGCGCAGCCACCACTTCCTTTGCCGGCTGGCGGGTATCCAGCCACCATTGGGCGGTCATCGAGACCATGCCGACTAGCGCTTGGGCATAAAGTCCTGCCAGTTTCGCGTCGAGGCCGCGGCGCTCGAAGGCGGCGCCCAGGATATAGGAAACCTGCCCCACGGAGGAATTAAGCAAAGTGGAATAAGAGCGTTCGTCGCCGGGCTTGGAGTCACGTACGAGGATTAGGAATCCATCGGTTTCTTGCTCCACGTAGTTTAAAAGTGCGACAGTGGCTTTCTCGATGCGCTCGCGCCAGGTTCCTTCGCTAAGCGAATGCGTGATCACCTTCTCCAGGGCGAGCATCTCGCGGTCCACGATGACCGCGTAGAGGCCTTCTTTTCCCCCGAAGTGCTCATAGACCACGGGCTTGGACACGCCAGCCCGCGCCGCAATCTCCTCCACGCTGGCCCTGTCGAAGCCCAGCTCGGCAAATGCCGCTCGGCCAATCACGATCAATTGCTCGCGACGTTCGCGTCCAGTCATCCTCTGTCGAACCATGCGATCAAGCTTAGTGGGTGGCATTTGTAATTAAGGCATATGCGTCAGGTACTATTAGCAACGCACGCCTTGAGCGCGCGGTTATTCCCCATGGTGTAATCGGCAACACTACGGTTTTTGGTACCGTCATTCTAGGTTCGAGTCCTGGTGGGGAAGCCAAGAAAACTCCTGCTCACTTCACATTTCGAAGGAGCAGGAGTTCTTTTATTTTGAGACCTCGAAAAGCCTAGGAAGTCGCAGACGGGGTCGCGTACGGGCTACGGGATGAGTCCACGACTTGCCCAGCATGTGCGCTATGCGACGCCCCAGCAGACTTCTCGAATACAAGCGCCGCCGGCTTGACGCGCACGTCAGGTTTTTCGCCCTTGTTCACCACAACCATCTGGCCCATCATGCCCTTGTCCTCGTGCAGGAGCATGTGACAGTGGTACATGTACGGAATGGTCTTATCCGGGAAGTAGCCCAACTCCACGAGCAGCTTGGCAGTTGCCTTGGGCGGAAGATTGACGATGTCCTTCCAGCCCATCGTCGGAACCGCGATGTCCTTGCCATCGCCATAGTCATAAGACAAGACCTTGAAACGCGAATTATGGATGTGAAAGTTGTGCGGCCAATCGCTATTTTCGTTGGTCACAGTCCATACCTCAGGCTTGTCTTCCTCGATCACGGTGTCCACGCGGGCCATGTCCATGGACTCACCGTTAATCATGAAGGTATTGAGCACGAACTCGCGCTCAGTCAGCCCCTCGGCAGACGGGACGTCGGCAGCCGCGGGATCCAAGGTTTGCGGCAGAGCTGGCGCTGCAGGCGCATCCTCCCCCGGCGCGGTGATATGCAGGATGTCAAAGCTGTCCTTGAAGCCAAAGTCCGCAGAGTACTCATCTTCGGGGATGCTGAAGTTGTCCTTGCGCGGCACCGACTGCAACACCACGTCCTTGCCGGGCTCCAAGTCCACGAGGACCTCGATGCGCTCGCCTGGCCCGATGAGGAGTTCGTCGACCTCAACGGGGGCGTCGAGAAGCCCGGAGTCAGTAGCGATGACGTTAAACGGCGTCCCGTTATCCAGGGCCAGCGTGTAGAAACGCATCGAAGCGCCGTTGAGCAAACGGAGTCGAACCCGGCGCGTGGTGGCGGTGAAAGCTGCATTCGTGATGCCGTTAACCACAGGAGTAGTGCCCATGAGACCGAGAGTGCCGTCAACCTGGTGATCAAACTGGCCGTCCTCAGTGAACTTCGCATCCATAATGACCACCGGAATGTCATCCACGCCGTACTCAGAAGGAATGTCGAGCTTATCCGATACGTCGTCGTCCAAGATAAACATGCCAGCAAGTCCGCGGTATGCATGGGTTGCCGTGGCCATGTGCGGGTGCGGGTGATACCAGACGGTGGCGGCGGGTTGGGAAATCTCCCACTGTGGCTTCCAGGTCTTGCCCACCTCAATCGGCGAGTGTGGTCCACCATCGGAATAGGCCGGAAGCTTCATTCCATGCCAGTGCACGGTGGTCATTTCGACCAGGTTATTGGTGATTTCCGCGCGGACCTTTTCACCTTTGTGCGCCCGCAGCGTGGGCCCTAAGAAGGCGCCGTTGAATCCCCAAGTGCGGGTGTTGTTATTGCCCGAGATAACCTCCGAATGGCCGTCTTGGGCGGTGAGCTTGAAGACCCTTGTACCGCCATCCATCTCACCTTCTAAAAGTGGCGGAATAGGAAGGGGCCGCGGCGCCGCGTCATAGCCCCCCGGGGCCGGCTGATCCTTATTTTTCGTATTGGCACAAGCCGTGATGGCCGCACCCGCCGCAGCGGCAGAAGCAGTAAACAGAGCACCTTTGAAAAAGACACGACGCGTAAAACCCATAAATACCAGAGTATTTTAGTTGGCTACTAAGCCAAACCTATTTCGGCCAATTCAGGTATTTATCACATACGCTTGATTTATGCCGATCCCAGACCAAGAAGCTCGTCCCGCCCGCCTTTTCGCATCCTCAAACGCCCTACAAGGCATCGGTGACCAATTAGTCTCCGGAAAGACCGTCCTGCCCTGGCTCTTTGCACAGCTGGGCGTCCCGCACTTTTTTACCGCACTACTGGTGCCTATCCGAGAGTCTGGCTCCATGCTCCCGCAGGCCGCACTGACCCCGTGGGTAACTTCCCGTCCGACCCGCAAGAAGCTATGGGTGTGGGGCTCGGTCGTTCAAGGCATTAGCGCCCTCGTGATTGCAGGTGCCGCAGCGGTATTTGAAGGTTGGGTTCTCGGCACGATAACCATCGCTGCGCTTGCCGTGCTTTCTGTTTTCCGCGCTTTGTGCTCGCTGACGGGAAAAGACGTCCAAGGCCGGACCATTTCTAAAGGCAGCCGCGGTGAGGTGACGGGGCTTGCTGCTCAAGCATCGGGCGCGGTAACCCTACTCGTTGGCCTTGTGCTCGCGTTCTTGGGCCAGCTTCCGCCGCTGGGGCTTGCCGCAGTTCTCGGTGGTGGTGCGCTGAGTTGGTTCGTTGCGGCAGCGATATTCTCCTCCATCGATGAGCCCGTTCCGGATGAAGCAGAAACCGCGGCCGCCAAAAAGAATGCATCCGAGGGCCCTCACTGGTGGAGCGATACCTGGAAGCTATATACCTCCGACGAAGATTTCCGCCGCTTTGTTAACGTGCGCGCCCTTTTGCTAGTGACTGCGCTATCAACCACCTTCATCGTCACGCTTTCCCATCAAAGCGGCACCACGGTGCTCAGCGGACTCGCGGGCTTCGTGCTTGCTTCTGGCCTTGCCAACCTGGTGGGTGGAAAAATTTCCGGCATCTGGTCGGATCGCTCTTCCCGATTGGTGATGTCGTGGGCGTCGGTTGCGGCATCGCTGACCCTAATGCTCGTGGTCGCTTGTGCTCATTGGGCGCCAACCTGGGTTTGTGCTTGGGCTTTGCCGCTGGGGTTCTTTTTGGTCAACCTCGCGCACACGGGCATCCGCGTCGCGCGTAAGACTTACATCGTGGACATGGCAGGTGGCGATAAACGCACCTTTTATGTCGGTGCGGCCAACACGATGATGGGCGCAATCTTGCTTGTTGTAGGCGCAATCTCCGCAGTCATTTCCCTTGCCGGGCCTACCGCTGCCCTGCTTTTCTTGGCTGCACTCGGCTTCATCGGAGCTTGGCGCGCCAGGATGCTGCGTGAGGTCTCTGCCTAGTTCGTAGCAAACCAGCGCCGAACTGGGGTGCGCTTTATCCCCCAATAATTACGTGGGGCGTTAAGATGTGGGACATTACTCCCTAAATAAGACTCGACGACAGGAGAACGAAGAAACTCGTGGCTGATACAACTAAGTGCGCCATTGTTGTTCTAGCAGCGGGCGCTGGCACCCGAATGAAATCCGCAAAGCAAAAGACTTTGCACGAAATCGGCGGCCGCCCGCTCATCGGGCACGCGCTGCATGCTGCGGCTGGTATGCACCCGGAGCCCCTCGTCGCCGTCGTCGGCCACCAGCGCGAGCAGGTCTCTCCTGCCATTGAGGCCATCGCCGCAGAACTGGGAACCGAGGTCTCCCAGGCAGTGCAGGAAGAACAAAACGGCACCGGCCACGCAGTGCAGTGCGGTCTCGAGCCACTCCCCGACTTCGATGGCACCGTCATCGTCACCAACGGTGACGTCCCCCTTCTTCGCACTGAGACCATCCGCGGGCTTTTCGACGCCCACGTTACCGCCGGCAACGCCGTGACAGTTCTGTCGATGCAGCTTGCTGACCCAACCGGTTATGGCCGCATCGTCCGCGGCGCAGACGGCAATGTCGAAGCCATCGTTGAGCAGAAGGATGCAGCAAGCGAGCAGCTTTCCATCAACGAGGTCAACTCCGGCGTATTCGCTTTCGACGGCGCAATTCTGCGCGACGCCCTAACCAAGCTCGATTCCAACAACGCCCAGGGCGAGCTCTACATCACTGACGTTTTGGAGATCGCCCGCACCGCAGGCCACAACGTCGGCGCGCACATTGCTGCCGACGCCGGCGAGCTGGCAGGCGTCAATGACCGCGTCCAGCTCGCCGCAGCTGGACGCGAGCTCAACCGCCGCACGGTGGAAGCCGCCATGCGCGGCGGTGCCACCATCGTCGACCCTGCCACCACCTGGATTGGCGTTGACGTCACCATTGGCTGCGACGTTCTCATCCACCCGGGCACCCAGCTGTGGGGCAAGACTCACATCGCTGATGGCACGGAAATCGGCCCGGACACCACCCTGACCGATATGCAGGTCGGCGAGGGCGCCAAGGTCATCCGCACCCACGGTTCCGAGTCTGTGATTGGCGCTAACGCCAATGTCGGCCCGTTTACCTTCATCCGCCCGAAGACCGAGCTCGGCGAAGGCGGCAAGCTCGGCGGCTTCGTCGAGGCAAAGAATGCCCAGATCGGGCGCGGTTCCAAGGTGCCGCACCTGACCTACATCGGCGACGCCACCGTGGGCGAGGAATCCAACATCGGCGCTTCTTCCGTATTCGTCAACTACGACGGTGTTAACAAGCATCACACCGTAATCGGCAGCCATGTGCGCACCGGATCTGACACGATGTTTATCGCACCAGTCAATGTCGGTGACGGCGCTTATTCCGGGGCGGGTACAGTTATCAAGGAAGATGTTCCTGCGGGAGCACTCGTGGTCTCCGGTGGCAAGCAGCGCAACATCGAAGGCTGGGTTCAAAAGAAGCGTCCGGGCACTCCGGCAGCAGAAGCTGCCGCCCGCGCACAGGACAACAACAAGTAAGGGGAATTACCGCCCATGACTGGCAAGGTAACCGGCAGCAGCAAGAATATGAAGCTCTTTTCTGGGCGTGCACACCCAGAATTGGCTGAAGCTGTTGCCAAGGAACTGAAGACGGACCTCGTTCCAACCACCGCTCGTGACTTTGCAAACGGTGAGATCTTCATCCGCTTCGAAGAGTCTGTCCGTGGTGCTGACTGCTTCGTTATGCAGTCCCACAGCCAGCCGCTGAACAAGTGGCTGATGGAGCAGCTCATCATGATCGATGCGCTCAAGCGCGGCTCTGCCAAGCGCATCACCGCTATCCTGCCGTTCTACCCATACGCACGTCAGGATAAGAAGCACCGCGGCCGCGAGCCGATCTCCGCTCGCCTGGTTGCAGATCTACTACAGGCTGCTGGCGCTGACCGCATCGTTTCTGTTGACCTGCACACTGACCAGATCCAGGGCTTCTTCGACGGCCCGGTCGATCACATGCACGCAATGCCGATTCTGGTTGACTACATCAAGTCCAAGTATCCCTTGGACAACCTCGCAGTGGTCTCCCCGGATGCTGGCCGCGTCAAGGTCGCTGAGAAATGGGCACATGAGCTAGGCGACGCCCCACTGTCCTTCGTTCACAAGACTCGTTCCACCGAGGTTGCAAACGAGACCGTCTCCAACCGCGTTGTCGGTGAGGTCGAGGGCAAGGACTGCATCCTTCTGGATGACATGATCGATACCGGCGGAACCATCGCTGGCGCAGTTCGTGTGCTGAAGGAAGCAGGCGCGAAGTCCGTCGTCATCGCTTGTACCCACGGCGTCTTCTCCGATCCGGCACGTGAGCGCCTGTCCGAGTGCGGCGCTGAGGAAGTCATCACCACCGATACCCTTCCGCAGTCCACCGAGGGCTGGTCCAACCTGACCGTTCTTTCGATTGCTCCGCTGCTGGCTCGTACCATCCACGAGATTTTCGAAAACGGCTCCGTAACCACGCTCTTCGAGTCAAACTAAGCGCTTAAAAAGCAGCACGTAAAAGGACCGTCCAGCACACGGCTGGGCGGTCTTTTCATTTCCCCCCAAAAACAGAAATGAACTTGACTAATATTTACTCGGAGGCTTGACGAGGCACTTTCCTTGGGTTTTCCCTGCCTTGCGCTAGACGCCACATAAGATGCAGCCATCATGAACCTGTGCTACGACTTGCACGTTGGCAACGGATACCGCACCACAATGAAAGGACATAATGATATGACCTACAATGCGAACTATTTCTCCGGGGAAAGCAAATACAGCAAAGGTGTCGCAGCTGTGCTGTGCGTCCTTGGTCTCTTCCTTGTGGCTGGTCTTCACCGCATATATGTGGGAAAGATCGGAACTGGTCTGCTCTGGCTCTTCACAGGAGGACTCTTCTTAGTGGGAACCATCGTGGATCTCATTATGATCGCCTCAGGGGAATTCAAAGACAAGAGCGGATACAAGCTACTCTCCTAAACAGAACACAAGGAACCTCCACCTGAATTGATCCAGGTGGAGGTTCCTTGTGTTGTTGTTCTGCTTGTTACATCTTAAGGTAATTCCGCCTGCACAATTGGACAGCCTGCATGAGCTTATCTCCATGAAGAGCTGGTGGAATAGCGTCGATAGCCTCGCTAAGGTGGCAGGCAGCGCGCTTAGCGAGGCCGATGATTCCAATGACTTTTCGGCCGAGGACTACGAAGTTGACGAATGCTGGGGAGTTGTCGGCGAAGAAGAGCAGAAGTAACTTGCCTGCTCTCGGCGCTGCGTGTTAGGATTCTCGCTGTCTCGGCGAGGGCTGCCCAGAATTGGAAAGCCGTTATCGACGCGATTAGAAGTTATTTCACACGTTTTAAGCCTGCGATGACTCGACCAAGACGACCATCGGCAGGCTTTCGCCGTTTTCGAACTCGCTAAAGTCTCGCCGCACCAATCTTTGACACTAGGAGTTTTACTATGGCAAACACCCGCCCAGTATTGAAGGCAGAAGTACGTAACGAGTTCGGCAAGGGCTTCGCTCGCCGCCTGCGCGTTGCAGGCAAGGTCCCAGGCGTTGTCTACGGCCACGGCGTTGACGTTCTGCACTTCGCTGTTGACCGTCTCGAGCTGACCGCACTGGTTCGCTCACACGGCGTCAACGCTGTTTTCGAACTCGAGCTCGAGGGTGAGCAGCACCTCGTCATGGTCAAGCACGTTGACCAGAACGTTCTGACCCTGGACATCGACCACGTCGACCTGCTTTCCATCAAGCGCGGCGAGAAGGTTGAGGTTGAGGTTCCGGTTGTTCTCGAGGGCGAGAGCGCACCGGGCACCATGTCCGTTCAGGATGCTGACGTCCTCCTCGTTGAGGCAGACGTTCTGAACATCCCAGAGGAGATCTCCGTTTCCATCGAGGGCCTCGAGGACGGCGCTGTCGTCACCGCTGGCGACATCACCCTGCCAGAAAACACCACCCTGGTTGCAGATGCAGAGACCGTCATCGCTTCCATCTCCCTGCCTGAGGTTGACGAAGAGCTCGAGGCAGCCGCTGAGGCTGCTGAGGAAGGCGGCGCTGAGGCTGGCGCTGAATCCGCAGAGGAAGAATCCGCAGAGTAATTCAGAGTTTCTCGCTCTTTTACGCGCATTCGCCCGCACTGGCCATCGTGGCTGGCGCGGGCGTTTGCCCGTTTTCACGCCAAGAGCCGCTCTTTCGCACCGGCATGAGACAATGGCTTAGTGACTGATTATCTCGTCGTCGGCCTGGGCAACCCGGGCCCCAAATATGCCGGAACCCGCCACAACATCGGTTTCGATGTTGTCGATGAATTAGCTAACGACAACTTCACCAGCTTTTCAGTGCATAAGAAGACCAACACCGAAGTTGCCGAAGTTCGCTTTGGCTCGACCAAGTTATTCCTTGCCAAGCCGCGTTCTTTCATGAACCTCTCTGGTGGCCCTATCAAGGCACTCCTCCAGTACTTTTCGCTATCCCCTACAAACCTCATCGTGGTCCATGATGCGCTGGAGCTGGAATTCGGCGTCGTCAAGCACCGCGTCGGTGGTGGCGACCACGGGCACAATGGCCTGCGCTCCACCACCAAGTCTCTGGGTACCAAGGATTATCAGCGGCTTTCCATAGGCATCGGACGCCCACCTGGTCGAATGGATCCCGCAAGCTTCGTGCTTAAACCGTGGGCAAAGAAAGAGCAAGCGGACATCCCCATCATCTGCGCAGACGCAGCGCAAGAAATCACCCGCATCGCGTCCGCGAGTTAGCTGCGCTTGCCGACGCCGCTCCAGTTGCGGCGTGGCATAAGCTGCTTTAGGGTCTGGGCTATGACAGTTTTGGGGGAACTGGCCAGCACGTTAAGTCGGGGCATGGATATTGTCGAAGAAGCCGTGGGCAAGACAGCGAGTGAAATCGCTAGTCTCGGGGTGCCCGATGCTCTGGCAATAGACCTTGCAGCCCTCGCTGAGCCCTTCGCGCCCGGTAACTCTTTTCAGCGCTTGCGTCGCGAAACCATGGAACGCGGGCGTGCTCACTCCCTTACTACACTCCTTGCCGTGGAAAAGCAGGCCCGCAAGTTGCGCACGGAGGCCGAACGGTGGCGCGTGCGCCATACGGCTTTGGCCACGGCCGGTGATACGAGAGACGTCGAGAAGAAGGCCCGCGAGTTGGTTGCTGCGCGCTCACCTCGCCGCGAACGCAAGCCTGGAATACGCCTGGCCCAGCATCCCGATGGCCAAGCTACCCTGACTATTTGCGGCCCCTCCGCCGACCTCACCGATATGCGCGACAGCCTTGACTGCAGCAGCGCTGAATCTGCACTCGCAGGGCTAAAGCAACGCTGGTTCGGCGAAGGAAACCCTAGTCAGCCAGCAATTTCTGTCATGTTGGTGACAAAAATGGAAAACTACGCGCGGGCCTTGGAAGGCCACGAAGTCTGGTTCCAATTGAGCAATGGCGCGCTCATCTCCTCGACTGAACTGGCTACCCGGAACATCCTTGATCACGGCTTCCACGTACTCATGCATCCTGTGCATGGGCCTGTGAACCTGCACCGCGTCTCGCGTTTTGCCTCCACCAAGCAGCGGCTTATGGCTACTGCGGAAAACCCG
Organism: Corynebacterium sp. HMSC076D02; assembly: GCF_001813815.1. Lineage (NCBI taxonomy): Bacteria > Bacillati > Actinomycetota > Actinomycetes > Mycobacteriales > Corynebacteriaceae > Corynebacterium > Corynebacterium sp. HMSC076D02. The sequence goes on along the minus strand of NZ_KV814065.1, from coordinate 122,461 downwards.
CGCTGTGCCTGGCTCGGCTGCAAAAAGGGCGCGAACGATTGCCAAGTCCACCATCTAAAGGCCTGGCGCCATGGCGGCGAAACATCCGCGGAAAACCTCACCATGGCCTGCCAGTATCACAATGCCGTCAATGACGACGAGACCGCCGGTGGACGCGGATGGCTAGAGCGGCATGGCACAGTCTATTGGGTTCCGCCCAGCGGCTGGTACATCCCACCTTGGACGGATAAATCTCCGCCGCCGCTTAACTCGCCGCTGCCAGATTGGTTGGAAGAAGAACGCAACTACCTCGACGAAGAGCTGAGCAATTTCTCAGAACACGCTACTTAGCTCGCGAAGCAAGTTGTCTAGCCCGCCCACGGGCCAGATTCGCATGCCTTAAAACTTCTCCCTGGCTTGTGCGCCAAGCTGCCTGCAACTCCGCGTAAAATTTCCGACATGAAACTTGCCACCTTGCGAACTCAGTTTGGCACCACTGCGATCCGCATCGACGGCCCCGGCGTGGGCGTGGAGCTCGACTTTGACGACGTCGGCCAGCTCCTGCAGGCCGAGGATTGGTGCAAGTCCGCGCAACTTTCTGGCGAGCCGATTGCTTTTCGCGAGCAGGACTTAGCGCCCGTCATCCCGACGCCGTCGAAGATTATCTGCGTGGGCGTCAATTACGCCAAACATGCGCGTGAGATGGGGCGTGAACTGCCTGAGCAGCCTACCTTGTTCGTTAAGTTTCCGGAGGCGCTCACCGGCCCCTACGACGATATCTATGTCCCCGACTGGGCCACGAGCAAGCTCGACTATGAGGGCGAACTCGCCGTGGTTATCGGCTCTCGTGCGCACAATGTTGCGATGGCAGACGCGCTCGAACACGCCGCAGGCTACGCCGTGATGAATGACTACACGCTGCGGGATTTCCAGCGGCGTACCACTCAATTCCATGCCGGCAAATCTTTCTACCGCACTGCTGGATTCGGTCCATGGCTAACCACTTCTGATGAGTGGGCGCCTGGCGGCAACGCGCGCATTACCACCACCGTTGATGGCGAGGTGCGCCAAGCGGATAACACCGATGACCTGATTTTCTCCGTCGCGGAGCTCATCGCGTTCTGCTCAAAGCTGTACCCGCTTAACCCCGGCGATGTCATCGTGACCGGCACGCCCGAGGGCGTGGGATTTGCGCGTCAGCCACAGGCCTTTATTCAGGACGGCCAAACCGTCCGCATTGAGGTCGAAGGCTTGGGCGCTATCGAAAACACCACGCACTACGGCGAAGCGCCTTCTGGCTGCGGGCCGGAGTGCACGTGTGGTTAATTGTGCATAATTGCCCTGGATTTATTACCTATCTTCGCAGATAGCGGGCTAAAATTAAATCCATGAGCAAGAAATCCAAAACCGCCCCTGCCAAGCTCGATAAGGAAGCTTACGAGGAAGAACTCAAGCGCCTGCAGGCCGAACTCGTCGAGATGCAGCAGTGGGTTGTAGAAACCGGTGCCCGCATCGTCATTATCATGGAAGGTCGCGACGCTGCAGGTAAGGGCTCTGCTATCAAGCGCATCACCCAGTACCTCAACCCCCGCACCTGCCGCATCGAAGCTCTGCCTAAGCCCAACGACCGTGAGGCCGGCCAGTGGTACTTCCAGCGCTACATCGAAAAGCTTCCGACCGCGGGCGAAATAGTCATTTTTGACCGCTCCTGGTATAACCGCGCCGGCGTCGAGCGAGTCATGGGCTTTTGCTCCCAACAGGAATACGTCCGCTTCTTGCACCAGGCGCCCCAGCTCGAAAACATGCTCGTTGAAGACGGCATTATTCTGCTGAAGTATTGGTTCTCCGTCTCTGACGAGGAGCAGATCGCGCGCTTTAAGTCCCGCCGCAACGATCCGCTGCGTCGCTGGAAGCTCTCTCCCATGGATCTGCAGTCCATCACCCGCTGGGAGGACTACTCCCGTGCAAAGGACGAGATGTTCGTCCACACCGATACCCCGAACGCTCCGTGGTACACCGTTGAATCTGAAGACAAAAAACGCTCTCGTATCAACGTCATCAACCACATCCTAAAGACGGTTCCGTATCAGCACGTCGAGCAGGTGGTTCCGGAGATTCCGGAGCGCCCGGCTGAAAGCGGCGAGGAATACCAGCGCCCGCCGCGCGATGAGTTCGCCTACGTCCCCGATGTGGCCGCCGAACTTGAGCGCGACAAGGTTGCTGCACACAAGTCCGAAGGCAAAAAGCACAAGGGCAAGAAGAAAAAGAAGACCGGGAAGCACAAGTCAGACAAGTAGTCATCCCACCAACTGCTGAGCCTTGCCGCCCCGCCCGCTAAGAATTAACCCGCGGCCGCGGGGCGCGCACGGCAAGCACGAGGTATGCCACTGCGATGAGGACGAAGTCTGCTGCGCATATCGCTGCCCACCACTGCGTGGTATCCAAACCATCAACGAACCAGTGCGGCCCAATGAAGGTAAGCAGCATCGTCGCAATCGACACGAGTGTAGCGCCCGGCACCCCACCGCGGGCCCAGCGCACGAGCTGCGGGAGTAGCAGCACCGGCAGCCAGACCCAGTGGTGTGACCAGCTCACCGGGGAGATCAGAAGCGCCACGAGGGAGTTGAGTCCCAGCAGCGCCACCATGTCACCGCGGTGTCGCCACATGGTCACCGCGATGACGCAGAAGGCCACCAGCGACGCGCCTACCCACAGGCCGTGGCCCTCCCCTGGCCCGAGGGCGCGCTCAACGACGCCGCGGAGGGATTGATTGCCCACGAAATCGATTCCACCGATCCGGGTCGGATCGCCCAAGGTTTGCGTCCAGTATTCGCGGGAGTCAGCCGGCAAGACGAGTGCCGCCAACAGCGTCGCTGCAATTCCGGTCGCTACGGACATCGCCGCAGCCTTAAATTGCCGGGTGATAAGGAAATACAGGCCAAAGACCGCAGGAGTAAGCTTGATGGCCGCCGCAAGTCCCACGCCCCACCCACGGAGACTGCGGCGACCAAAGACATCGGCGAGCACGAGAAACATCAGCACGATGTTGATCTGGCCAAACATGAGGGTCTGCCGCACGGGTTCTGTCACCAAGGCCAACGCAAGCAGCCCGGTGCTCAGCCACCCTTTGCTGCCACCGAGATACTCAGCAAGCCCCAGCATGTCCACGATACGGTGAATGCACCACCAGAGCGCCGCGGTTGATACTGCGAGCATGATAACCGCTGCGACCGAGTGCGGCAGAAGCGACAACGGGGCAAAAAGCATTGCGGCCAACGGCGGATATGTAAAAGGCAAATGCGCCCCACGCACATCGAAGCCGTCGTCGTAGAGCGACTGGCCTGTCAGCACCGCGCGACCGCCTGCAGCGTAGACATCAAGATCGATGTAATACCGGAGGTGAAAACCTCGTAATACTGATGGTGCCAGCGCCGCGCACAACGCAATAATAATGACAAGCCTTCCCCAAGGCGTACCGATCAGCCATTGCCCGGCGTTTATCCACCGAGACGCAGGAGATTGATTGCTACCAGCATTTTCAGCTATTTCAGCGCTTTGGGCACGGTGTGGTTGCGAATGCCTGGGTTTAGATTTCACATCGAAACATCCTAAAACTCAGCCGTGGATACACGTAGTCGAACAACCCACTCAGGGGTACGTGCGCCCTAGCACTACAACCCGATCCCATGCCTGCCTAAACAAAGACCCCTGGAGCCACACCGAAAATGTGGCCCCAGGGGTGGGTAGCGCTTAATCTGCGCGAAAAGGCTTAGAGCTCGTGTGCCTCAACGCGAGCCGGGAATACGCGAGGACGTGCGCCTGCGATGTCCTCGACGATGCGAATTACCTGGTTGGAGTAGCCGAACTCGTTGTCGTACCAGACATAGAGAACCAGGTGCTTGCCGGAAGCGATGGTTGCCAGGCCGTCGACAATGCCGGCGTGGGTGGAGCCGACGAAGTCAGAGGAGACAACCTCCGGAGAAGCAATGTAAGAAATCTGCTGGCGCAGGTCAGAGTGCAGGGAAACGTTGCGCAGGAAGTTGTTGACCTCGTCGCGCTCGACTTCCTTCTCCAGCTCCAGGTTCAGCACTGCCATGGAAACGTCCGGGGTAGGAACGCGGATAGCGTTACCGGTCAGCTTGCCCTCAAACTCCGGAACAGCCTTGGAGACTGCCTTCGCAGCACCGGTCTCGGTGAGAACCATGTTGAGACCAGCTGCGCGGCCACGACGGTCACCCTTGTGGAAGTTATCAATCAGGTTCTGGTCATTGGTAAAGGAGTGAGCGGTCTCCACGTGGCCGTGGACAACGCCGTAACGATCATTGATGACCTTAAGAACAGGGGTGATGCCGTTGGTGGTGCAGGATGCGGCAGACAGAATCTTGTCAGAATCCTCGATGGTGTCATCGTTGATGCCGTAGACGATGTTCTTCAGATCGCCCTTGCCCGGTGCGGTCAGCAGCACGCGGTCGATGCCCTTGGACTGCAGGTGCTGCTCCAGGCCAGCGCGGTCACGCCATACGCCGGTGTTATCAACCAGGATGGCATTGTTGATGCCGTAAGCGGTGTAGTCGATATCAGCCGGGTCGTTGGCGTAGATCATCTGAATCTTGGTGCCGTTTGCCCAGATAACGTCGTTTTCTTCATCCACAGCGATGGTGCCGTTGAAAGCACCATGAACGGAGTCGCGGCGCAGCAAGGAGGCACGCTTGAAGATATCGCCGTCGCCCTTCTTGCGGGCAACGATGGCACGCAGACGGACGCCGCCGTATGCAGCCTCACGAGCGATCAGGATGCGGGCCAGCAGTCGGCCGATGCGGCCAAAGCCGTAGAGCACAACGTCGGTGCATTCCTTATCAACAGCAGCGCCAACCAGGTCGCAGAGTTCCTGCTCCAGGTAGTCGCGCAGGTTGTTGGCGTCAGACTCAGAGTAGCCAGAAGCCAGGCGGCCCAGGTCGATGGAGGCAGAGCCCAGGTTCATGTCGCACAGTTCCTTCAGGATAGGAAGGGTCTCTGCGGTGGAAAGTTCGCGCTTTGCAATACGGCGTGCGTAGCGGTGCGCCTTCATGATGTCGATGTCCGTTACGCCATTCAAGTTGCGGCCGTAGATGGTGGCAACAACGTTGTTGGTGCGGTGCAGTTGGTGGATCAGCGGGATCATTTCCTGAGCAAGCTCAAGGCGCTCGTTCCAGTCAGCGTGTCCAACCTGTGCGTTCGCAGTCACGTGTTCTTTTCCTTTACTCGTCATGGGGGTAAACCAACATTCAACCGTAAATATTAACGCCTAGTGTTGCCCGTTTTGTCATAGACACCGCAGGATTTCCGCCACACTACCCCCGTTTATTTTCTCCACCTGCTCCCCCACCAGGCAATAGGCCACTGCAGCATCCTTTTCTTGGCGGCGTGGTTTCAAGATCGGATTCAAGAAGGGGTACATCGGGGGCATTTTTGGGTGGGCCCGAGTGAACTCAGTTTCCAGCCCACGGGCAAAGCGGCCGGAAAACGCGCGAGTGGATACGCTCTTGCCGCCGCCTGCGAGAAGCTCGCGATTAAAGGTGCTGGTTCCAGCCTCCTCGGCCAGCAAGAAGGCCGAACCACAGCTGGCTGCTTCAACGCCTGGCCATGAAAGGGCTTGTGCAACGTCTTCGGATGTACGCAGCCCACCTGCGACAATCAGCGGAAGAGGGGCGTCGCCAAGCGCGGCGTAAACTGCCGCCACCAGCTCCGGCAGCGGGCGCCAATCCGGATCCGCTTCGGCATCCCAGACCCCGCGGTGCCCGCCGGCCTCAGGCCCCTGCACACACAACGCGTCTACCCCAGCTTTTGCAGCAGCGATAGCTTCTTCCGGCGAGGTAACCGTGGTCCAAGCCTCCGCTCCCGCAGCGTGGATACGGCCAATCTCGCCAGGACTAAAGGTACCGAACATGGACCACAGCACCGCCGCGCCGCCATCTAGCGCTAGCTGGAGCTTGTCCTCCCATCCGTTGGAATAGTCGACGCTAGGAACCTCCACGCCTTCTGATTCCGCCATAGCGCGCACCGCCGCCATCGAGTCTTCACCCAGCGGCTTCTGCGGGCAGAAAAGATTGACCCCGAAATGCTCGCCCTCGCAGGCCACAATCTGTTCCCGCGCCGCTTCGAGGGAAGCAGTGCCCAATGCCAAAGCACCAAAGGAGCCGGCTGCCGATGCCGCCAGAACGCTGCGCGGGGTCGTGGGTCCCCCGGCCATGGGGGCGGGAAGTACTCTGGTCTTTAAGCTTTCAAGTAGTGTGCTCATCTCGCCCAGACTATGCAAAGGATGCGCGCAAGCTATTCTTTACTCCCCACATTAAGGTGTGTTTTATGTCTTCCCTCGGCGCAACCATCAAGGAATTTTTGCAGCAGCTTCGCTCTTCGGCGGGTTCTAAAGCAAGTACGGTGAAGGAGGGGCTTCACCGGAACACAGCACGCCAGAAGCAGGCTCCCCTGCTGGAAGTTTCCGACCTTTCTGGCCAATGGCTCGTGGTGGGCCTTGGCAACCCCGGCGCGCAGTACGCCGCGACGCGCCACAACGTGGGCTACATGGCAGTCGATGACCTTTTAGCCGATTCCGGAGATATCCTGCAGCCGGTTAAGGGCCATAAATTGTCCGCGGCGCAGGTAATGGTGGGCGATATTGCCGTAGTCGTTGCCCGTTGCGCAACTTTTATGAACTTGTCTGGTGACCCGATCGCTCCCTTCGCAGAGGAATTACAGATTCCAGCGGAGCGCATCATCGTGATTCATGATGAGCTCGATTTGCCAGCGCATAAGATTCGCATCAAGGTAGGCGGCAATGAAAACGGCCACAACGGGTTGAAGTCCTTGAGCGAACGCTTGGGAACCCGCGAGTACCCTCGCATTCGCATCGGTATTGCCCGCCCACCGAAGGGCACATCCATTCCGGATTATGTCCTGGGGCCGGTGGATTCCGGTACTGGTTTCGACGCCGCAATTGCCACGGCTGCCGACGCCGTGGGGCTCATCGTTTCCCGCGGCATTCAATTCGCGCAGAATGAGATTCATTCCCGCAAGTAACCCACCAGAAAAAGCTCATAACCCCTAAGCTTTAATTCATGAGCCACGACCCACAAACCATCGTCATCACTGGTGCCTCTGACGGCATCGGCGCTGCAGCAGCCCGCGTGCTCCACGCCCAACGCCCGCAGGATCGCCTGGTGCTGGTTGGCCGTAATCCCGAAAAGACCAAGGCTGTGGCAGAAAGCGTGGGGGCTTCCTTCCACCTGGCGGACTTTGAGTCTTTGGGCCAGGTGCGCCGCTTGGCAGAAGAATTAGGTGAGCTCGAGGAGATTCACGCGTTGGGAAACAATGCAGGCGGGATCTTCGATGGCCCCTTCACCACGGCAGATGGATTTGAACGCACGTGGCAGGTTAACGTGGTGGCGCCTTTCCTGCTGACTTCCTTGCTGCGGGAGAAGCTGCGCAAAACGGATGCCACCATCGTGCAAACCGCTTCGGTGGCTAATTTCTTGATGTCTGCATTCGATCCGGGCGATCCAAATACCTTCCAGAAGTTCACCGCAGAGCGTGCCTACGGCAACGCCAAGCTGGGCGATATTTTGCTTACGCAGTATCTCCACGATCATGGGATGACTTCCGTGGCCTTCCACCCCGGCGTCTTGGCAACCAACTTTGCGCGGTCATCGCAAACCCGCACGAGCAAGTTCTACACCGGTGCCATCTCCAAGTACTTTGGAAAAGCCCAGGCCGGCGGCGAGAGCCTTGCTTATTACCTCACTGGCACGCCGGGCATGCACTTCGAGTCTGGCCAGTATTACAACAGCAAGCGCAAGCCGGGCATGCGTCGACCGATGGCCAAGAAGGCAACCGTTGCTCGCCGCATCTTCGATGACTTGGGCGAGCAACTTGGCGTGGACTGGAATTAGTCGCTGCGGCGCGATTCCAGCACTTTAGGTCAAGACCGCTAAACTTACGCGCATGAGTATTGCCTCCGAAGCCACCCGCCGTCGTACATTTGCCGTCATCGCCCACCCGGACGCCGGTAAGTCCACCCTTACGGAGGCGCTGGCGTTGCATGCGCACATCATTAATGAAGCAGGTGCCGTGCACGGCAAGGGCAACCGTAAAGCCACGGTCTCTGACTGGATGGAGATGGAAAAGGACCGCGGTATCTCCGTGGCTTCTTCTGCCCTCCAGTTCGAGTACGCCCCGGAGGGCCATACGGGTGAGCCTTACATGATCAACCTGGTCGATACCCCGGGCCACGCGGACTTCTCGGAGGATACCTATCGCGTTCTTACTGCGGTTGATGCCGCGGTCATGCTTATCGACGCCGCGAAGGGCCTGGAGCCACAGACCCTCAAGCTCTTCCGCGTGTGCAAGGCCCGCGGTTTGCCGATTGTTACGGTTATCAACAAGTGGGACCGCGTCGGCCGCGAGCCGCTGGAGCTCGTGGACGAGATCGTCAACGAGATTCAGCTACAGCCCACCCCGCTGTACTGGCCGGTCGGCATCGCTGGTGACTTCCGTGGCTTGGCGCACATCAATGAAGACGGCGAAGCGGATAACTACATCCACTTCATCCGTACTGCGGGTGGCTCGACCATCGCACCGGAGGAGCATTACGATCCGAGCGGCGCTGAGGCCAAGGAAGGTGATGCCTGGGAGACCGCCGTCGAGGAAGCAGAGCTACTGGCTGCCGACGGCGCGCTGCATGACCAGGAGCTATTCGAGCAGTGCGTTACTTCCCCGCTGATCTTTGCCTCCGCAATGTTGAACTTCGGCGTGCACCAGATTCTCGATACCCTCTGCGCCATCGCCCCGGCCCCGCGCTCGCGCGATTCCGATCCGAAGGCAATCGAGGCGTCCGGCGGCGCCAACGCAGCCATCGACGAGGTCCGCGAGGTCACCGATGACTTCTCCGGCGTCATCTTCAAAGTGCAGGCGGGCATGGACCGCAAGCACCGCGATAACTTGGCATTCATGCGCGTGGTCTCCGGCGAGTTCGACCGCGGCATGCAGGTCACCCACGCCCAATCCGGCCGCAGCTTCTCCACGAAGTACGCGCTGACTGTCTTCGGCCGCACGCGCGACACCATCGACACCGCCTACCCGGGCGACATCGTGGGCCTCGTCAACGCCGGTTCCCTGGCACCTGGCGATACCATCTACTCTGGCAAGAAGGTGCAGTTCAAGCCGATGCCGCAGTTCGCCCCGGAGGCCTTCCGCATTTTGCGCGCGAAGTCTTTGGGTGATTACAAGGCGTTCCGTAAGGGACTCGACCAGCTGGCGGCCGAGGGCGTCGTCCAGATCCTGCGCAACGAAACCCGTGGCGACGCCGCACCTGTCATGGCTGCGGTGGGTCCCATGCAGTTCGAGGTCATGCAGGCCCGCATGGAGGTCGAGTACAACGTGGAGACGGTCACCGAGCCCATCCCCTACTCCGTCGCCCGCCGCACCGACGCCGAGTCCGCGCCGGAGCTCGGCCGCCAGCGTGGCGTGGAAATTTTCACCCGCACCGACGGTGAACTCATCGCTCTCTTCGGCGACAAGTGGAAGCTCGCCTTCGTGGAGAAGGAACACCCAGAGCTGACAATTGAACCGCTCGTCGCTGATTAATCCCCCACCGAATTACTTCGCCATGGGCAGCCTCAGGCGAGCTAACCATTCTCGGTTGGATTCCGTGGTAGGCGGGAAACACCATCGTGCTCGTGGCTGCAACACTGTGGCAAGCATTTAAAACAAAGCATGCAAAATGGGCCGAGAAACCCCTCGGCCTACTCCGTTCAGATATCTTGCGCGGCTACTGTGCCCACGGCGGCAGCCACCGCACCTTTCCGTGAATTCGTGCCAACCTCCCTCGGCTCGGGCACATGTCCGGCGCAGAACCCGGCGGCGAGTCGTCGTTGACACCGTTGTGATAGGGACAGCAGGTAGAAAGGTTGCGCATATTCGTTTCGCCGCCGTTGCGCCACGCCTCAAGGTGATGAATCTGCGCAAGGTCCGCCGGATAGTTGCAGTCTCCCCACGGGCAGGTAGGATTCTCCGCCGCCGCCATTAGGCGCTGCTTTTCGTTGGCAAAGCGCGAAGTCCGGTACAGATTCACCGGCCCTTCATGCGGATGCACAAGCGTGACGTAACCACGCTCGCTTAGCGTCTTATGTACCAGGTCAGCGCCTCTAATCGTTGCGCCATTGGTCAGCCGCAGCGTGATCTCTTCCCCGCCGCCGTCCACGATTTGGTCGAGCTCATCCAGCGTCACAATCACATTGGTCGAAGCGATGGGCTCGGCCACCCCGTTGAAGAAGGCCTCCCGGACCGATTCCACCGGACGCTGCGGATCAATCGCCGCATGCAACTGCGCAATGATGTCCGAAGGCCCAGTAAGCGCCAACGTCCACGGCTTACCCCTGCGCCGTGTCAGGCGGATTCCTTCCCGCGGCGCGCGCGGCTTGGACAACTCCTTCACCAACTTTCGCGCCCGCCGCCTCAATGCTGAATCCGAGCTGGTCATCGTGCACAGCTCCTCCCGCAACCGCCACGCGTCACGTTGATTGCGCAGCATTCGGGCGTACTTCTCAATAAGCTGCAGCGTGGCCAAGCCGTGCCGCGAAGAGCGCGCTCGCCGCTGCATTTTCTTGAACTTCGTCTCCCCGAAGTACACCTGCGCCAATTCCCGCAAACTCCGCGCTTGCACCTCGCTAGCGCCGAGCTCAAGGAGTTCGCGTTCGGATAAGCCGGCGGCGTCGGAAAGTAGTGCCGTGCCTTGGGCCTGAGCGCGAAGAAACTGTGCAAGAAGCGTCATGACTCTCACACTAAGGGCGCAGCACAAGCGCTCTCAAGAGGCAATTTCAAATCTGTGGATAACTCGTTGGTAGCGTCAACTAACTTGCCCCTGTTATCCACAAAAGTGGACGTTTTAGCCCTCCAAGAACTCCTTCCAGCCTGGCCATTCCGCATAGGTCTGGGCCCGCCCAGCCGCGTAGTTGGCGCGCAGCTTCGCCACAGAGCGCTCAGTCGAGGCAACCTGCATATCCTCCGGGAAGAATAGGCAAGCCCGGCCCTCCCGCTCCAGCTCCAGCAAGCGGTCCTTCGATGCGTTGTACTTTGGCGGGCGTGTGATTAAGGCATCAGCCACCGCTGGATTCTTCCGGAATACGCGGCGAATCATCATCGGGCGCGCAGCCTTGGGCCGCACGTAGCCGCGAGGCTTAGAGCCGATGAAGAGGAACTTCTTGAAACCCGCGAGCTCTGCCTGCGCAATCGTGATGCCGCCGGATTCACCCAGCGCACCGTCCACATAAGGCACGCCGTCGATAACCCGCATCGGCATAATCAGCGGCAGCGTCGAGGACGCTCGCACGCGCGCGAACAAGTCCGACGGTTTTTCAATATCCTTCTGAGACCAGTACACCGACTCGCCCGTATCCACGCGGGTGGCGGCCAGGTTCATGATGGCAGGATTGTCCTTGTACGCCTGCCAATTAAACGGCAGGTCCTTATCCGCAGAGCGCTCATAGATGTATTCCGCGTTGAAGTAGCCGCGGCCGCGCATGAGCGAGCCCACGCCGCCAAAGCTGGGGTTGTTGGCGAAATCCACGAAGGAATCCTCGGCACGGATGGCGTCCTGGGAAAGGTAATTCACGGTATGCGAAGCACCTGCAGATACACCACCAACCCAGCCAAATTGCACTTGTTCCTGGATGAGTTTGACGATGCAAGGGGCGGTGTAGGAGTTGCGCATGCCGCCACCTTCGATGACGAGCGCGGTGTCTAGGGCGTCAATCATGGCCGCAAGTTTACGCTTGTCCATCTGCAACACCGAAGAACTATGCTTTTGCACATGGGTCTTTTCAACGCGCTTTCCGCTCTCACATCGAAGCTAGGCTCCAGCGCACCACGCCTGGCGCAGGTGGATGGAAACGCCCCGCTTGTCGACGTCGCCAAGCTCAGCGTATCCACAGCCGAGTCCCTCATCATCGTGGTCACCGACCCCGTAGGCGCCGAGGTCATCCGCACAATCGCCGAGTCGGGCGAGGCCGCAACGCTGCGTTCTGCGGAGGCCGCTGTGTACTTTAAGGTTTCCGCAAAGCGCGAACTGCCCGTGCACGATCCGCGCAAGGGCTGGGCCATCCCTCTGGATCCGGGGCTGCGCGAACAAATCACCACCGCTATCACCGGCCCCGGCGAATTCGAATTAACTGACGCGCTTGCCATCATCGTGGAGGAGAATTAATCATGCTCATCTTGCCTTTCAACGGTGTGTACCCACGCATTCACCGCAGCGCCTGGATTGCTCCTAACGCCACCATCATTGGCGACGTCGAAATCGGCCCCGATTCCTCGGTCTTCTACGGCTGCGTCCTGCGCGCGGACGTGGGCGCCATTCGCCTAGGCGCCCACGTCAACATCCAGGACAATTCCGTCATCCACGAGGAAGCCGACGTTGCGTGCGTTTTGGAGGATGACGTCACGGTTGGCCACATGGCGATGCTGCACGGCACGCACGTGGGCGCTGGCACGCTGGTTGGAATGAAGGCCTCGCTGCTGTCGCGTTCGGTGGTGGGCCCTGGCTCACTCATCGCTGCCGGCGCGGTTGTGCTGGAGGGACAGGAGATCCCAGCGAAGTCCCTCGCCGCCGGCATCCCGGCGAAGGTTCGCCGCGGACTCAGCGACGAGCAATCGCATTCCTTTATCCCTCACGCCGGACGCTACGTTGATCTATCCAAGGCACAGGCGCTTTCCGATGCCGCCGTTTCCCTCGAGGACGTCTACTACGACTAGGGGCCGCTAGAGACTCAGCACACCCATGATGACGAGGAAGACTGCCACGACGTAGCCGCTGATTTCGGCTACGCGCGCGGAGTTTTCGCGGGCTGCGGTAAAAAGCTTGCCAGCGGCGCTGTGCGGCTGCGCGCGCACGAGGGCGATGAAGAATCCGCACAGCGTGGGCAGCGAGAGCGCCAGCGTGGCGTACCACAAAGTGCCCAGGTAGCGGGTGGCGTCGGAGAACTCGCCGGCGGCGAGGTGCAGAAGGCCGCCGTAGAAGGGCACGGAGGTCAGCGACTGTACCACGCCCATGACGAAACCGATAGCTGCGGTCTTGAGCGAGGGCTCGCGCAGCGGCACGAGGAGTTTTTCCACCATCGGGTTGGATTCGCCTTTGGAACGCCAGGCGCCGAAACCGATGAGCACGCCTACTGCGATGAGGACGATGCCGGTTATTGGCGACTCCAGCGCGGCAACGATCTGTTCGCGGATTCCAACGAAGATAAAGAGCACGGCCAGGGAGGCCACGAGCACGCCGAGCCAATCCCCCGCCACGATTAGCGGCGCCACCTTGCGGTATTTACCGCGTGGCAGGATGATTCCGATGGCAACGAGGATGCCGATGAGCAGCGCGTTGACGGAGTCTCCGAAAGCATAGATGACGGCGTGGAGCATGCGCGCAAGTCTACAGTGCGCGGCGGCGGCCCCAAATTTCGAAAGGATTAACCGCCAGCAACCATCAATTTGCACACCCCATGCAAACTTGCCTAAGCTATGCAACGTTTCTGAAAGACTGCAAATTTCATAAAGGATCTGCACATGTCAAAATTCCTCTACCGTTTGGGTAGCTGGTCATATCGAAAAGTCTGGCCGTTCCTCGCGTTCTGGCTGGCACTGCTCGTCGCGATGGGCGGCCTCGCTGGTGCCTTCGCGAAGTCTCCAAGCCCCACTTTTTCCATGCCAGACATGGACTCCACCGTCACCCAAGAGCAGATGATGGAGCGCTTCGGCACGGAGACAGATGCAATGAGTGCCCCCAGCGCCACCATCACACTGCAGGCTCCGGAGGGCAAAAAGCTCACGGATAAGGCGGTCATGGGCGAAGTCGATTCCATGATCAAGGAGCTGCAAGGAACCGACGCGCTGAAGGACCCCGACGCAATCGTCAACCCGGTCATGGCTTCCATGGGAATGCAGAAGCAGATGACCGAGAAAATGGCCGCGCAGGGCATGCCGCAGGAGCAGATCGATTCCAACCTTGCCGCACTCTCCCCTCTCAGCGAGGACAAGCGCACCGGTACGATCTCCATCAACTTCGATGCCGCGTCCGTCACTGAGATCCCTGCCGAAGAGATGACCGCGGTCACCGACGTTCTCAAGAAGTACGATGACGGTGACCTCACCGTGAAGTACGGCGGCAATGCCTTCAACGGCGCCACCGAGATGAACATGGTCTCTGAGGTCATCGGCCTCATCGTTGCCGCCATCGTCCTGCTCATCACCTTCGGTTCCTTCGTGGCCGCAGGTATGCCGCTCATCTCTGCCGTCGTCGGCGTGGGCGTGGGAATCCTGGGCGTCCAGCTCGCCACAGTCTTCACCGACTCTGTCTCCGACATGACGCCGATGCTGGCCTCCATGATCGGCCTGGCCGTGGGCATCGACTACGCGCTGTTCATCGTGGCCCGCTTCCGCAACGAGCTGATTACCTCCTCTGGTCTCAATGACTTGAACCCCAAGGAGCTGGCCGCAGAACTTAAGAAGATGGACAAGGCTACCCGCGCGCATGCAATGGGCATGGCGCTGGGAACTGCCGGTTCCTCCGTCATTTTCGCCGGCATCACCGTGGTCATCGCCCTCACCGCGCTGACTATCATCGGCATTCCGTTCCTTTCCACCATGGCCATCGCAGCCGCAGCCACCGTGGTCATCGCGGTCTGCGTAGCACTTTCCTTCCTACCGGCCCTCCTCGGCCTGTTGGGCACCAAGATCTTCGCAGGCCGCGTTCCCGGCCCTAAGGTTCCGGATCCAGAAGATGAAAAGCCAACGATGGGCCTAAAGTGGGTACGCCGCGTGCGTGCGCATCCATTCCTGCACCTGGTTGCCGGCGTTGTGCTGCTGGGCATCCTCGCACTTCCGGCTGCCAACTTGCGCCTTGCGATGCCGACAGATGGCACCTCCAAGCTAGGCACCCCCCAGCGCGATGCCTACGAGATGACCGAGGAGGCATTCGGCCCGGGACGCAATGCTCCGATGATCGCTTTCGTCGACGTCGCGAACGTCGCCGAGCAAGACCGCCTGCCTGCATTCCAGCAGATTCTGCAGGAATTCAATGACACCGAAGGCGTCGTCAATGCCCAGATCGTGGCAACCACCGACTCCCAAGATGCCGCGCAGATCATGATCACCCCGTCCACCGGCGCGACCGATGAGGAAACCACCCAGACCTTGGAGCGTCTGCGTGATTACCAGGGCGAGTTCAGCGAAAACACCGGCGGTAGCTACGGCATCACCGGCATTACCCCAATCTTCGATGACATTTCGCAGAAGCTTTCCGACGTCCTGGTCCCCTACATCGCCATCGTCCTGGGCCTCGCCTTCCTGGTGCTGCTATTGGTATTCCGCTCCATCTGGGTACCGCTGATTGCCGCGGCCGGCTTCGGCCTATCAATGGCCGCCACGTTCGGCATCACCGTCGCTATCTTCCAGGAAGGCATGTTCGGCATCATCGATGACCCACAGCCACTTCTTTCCTTCCTGCCGATCATGCTCATCGGCCTGACCTTTGGCTTGGCGATGGACTACCAGGTCTTCCTGGTTACCCGCATGCGTGAGGGATTTGTCCACGGCAAGACGGCCGGCAACGCCACCTCCAACGGATTCAAGCATGGCGCTCGCACCGTGACCGCGGCGGCGTTGATCATGATCTCCGTGTTCGCGGCCTTCATGCTCATCGACCTCCCCTTCATTAAGACCATGGGCTTCGCGCTGGCAGTCGGCGTCTTCATGGATGCCTTCGTCGTGCGCATGATGCTGATTCCGGCCACCATGTTCCTGCTCGATGACAAGGCGTGGTGGATGCCGAAGTGGCTGGAGAAGATTCTGCCCAACCTCGATGTAGAAGGAGAAGCCCTGAGCGCACAGCGTGAAGAACTCCAACAATTCCAGCGCGATAAGGTAGAAGCAAAGTCCACCGGAAAAGGAGCATAAAAATGGCGAGCTTGCGGGAAGCAAAAAAACGGGCCACGCGCCACGCCATCGCAGATTCTGCCGCACGCCTGGTGCTCGCTGAAGGAGCGGAAAAACTCACCGTGGCGCGCATTGCGGAGGTCGCCGGGGTCTCCCCACGTACCTTCCACAACTACTTCACCTCTGCTTCCGATGCGCTTTTGTTTTTCACCGCAAGCGTCCTTGAGTCCTTCTCGGAAAATATCGACGAGCTCTATCCCGAGGCTGACATCAACGAGTTCTTTGAGCACCTAGTCTCGGATATTCTGGAATCCGAGGACGAAAACCTGCATTCGATAGCTACCTTGGTGGCCATCGGCGAGAGTCTCGAAGGGCTTAGCCACACTGCCGAAGAGCGTCAACGCTACGAGTCTTGTGCCGAAGACATCCTGAAGTCCTTCAGCACGCGAATGGCCGACTTTTCCGAAAGAGAAATGCGCGTCATTTTGACTGCCCATGGCGCGGCCGCACGCCTTGCCCTGATGGAAATCAATGCCGCAGAAAAGGAAGGCCATGCTTTGAGCATTGAAGAAAAGAAGCAAATCGTCAGCGAATGCCTTGCAGCGCTGAAAAAGATTTCCTAATCGATTTCTCAAGCACTGCGCTTTCCTGCAGTTCACTGAAAATTCCCCCCGGACCGGCGGCGACACCTGCCGGTACCGGGGTACTGTCGTATAAGTCGTATTTTCCGCCCACAGGCCTCGCTCCTCCGGGCAAAGATAGACCTTCCTGTCAGCGCATGTTCGCATGCATCCCTCGAGTAAGTTTGGAGTGTTCACAGTGAAGATTGCGATTCTGGGCGGCGACGGTTTCTGTGGATGGCCAGCATCCCTTTATTTGTCCGACCAGAGCCATGACGTCATCATCGTGGATAATCTCTCACGCCGCGCTATCGACGAGGAACTCGGCGCGAGTTCGTTAACCCCCATCGTCTCGATTGAGGAACGCATCGCGGCATGGCATGAGGTCTCCGGCAAGACCATCGCTTTCCACAACTTGGACGTTGCTCAGGACTACGACGCTTTGCTCGACTTCCTGGTAACTGAACAACCGGATGCAGTAGTGCACTTTGCTGAGCAGCGCGCTGCTCCTTATTCCATGAAGAATTCGCGTACCAAGCGTTACACGGTGGATAACAACATCAACGCCACCCATAACCTGCTGGCCGCCATCGTGGAATCCGGCCTCGACATCCACGTGGCTCACCTCGGCACCATGGGCGTCTACGGCTACGGCACCGCGGGCATGGAAATCCCGGAAGGCTACCTCGACGTACAGGTCAAGGTGGAGGGCCAGGAGCCAATCGAGCAGTCCATCCTCTACCCTTCCAACCCAGGCTCGGTCTACCACATGACCAAGGTGCTGGATCAGCACCTTTTTGCCTACTACGTCAAGAACGATGAGCTGCGCGTCACCGACCTACACCAGGGCATCATCTGGGGTACTCACACCGAGCAAACACTTAAAGACGAGCGCCTCATCAACCGCTTCGACTACGACGGCGACTATGGCACGGTGCTCAACCGCTTCCTCATCCAGGCAGGTATCGGTTACCCGCTGACTGTCCACGGCACCGGTGGCCAGACCCGCGCTTTCATCCACATCCGCGACATGGTCCGCTGCATCGAATTGGCTCTGGAGAATCCGCCGGCCAAGGGCGAACGCGTAAAGATCATCAACCAGATGACAGAAACCCATCGCGTGCGCGACCTTGCAGAACTCGTCGCCGAGCTTTCCGGTGCGAAGCTCGCCATGGTGCCGAACCCGCGCAAGGAATCGGCAGAAAACGAGCTGCACGTTTCCAACAACACCTTCTTGGAACTTGGCCTTGAGCCAACTACCTTGAGCGAGGGGCTCCTCCACGAGATCGAGGAGGTAGCAAGGCGCTACGCGGACCGCGTGGATCGCTCCAAGATTCCAGCGCAGTCGCTGTGGACGAAGCAGCAACAGGTTGGAATTCCGGAGGAATTCCTCGACAAGGCCGCTCACTAACCCCACTTTTAAACCGTGCGCATCGCAATCGTTACCGAGGTCTTTCTCCCGAAGATCGACGGAGTAGTCACCCGCCTGACCAAGACCCTAGAGCAGCTTGCTGTTCTAGGGCACGAAGTCAAAATTTTCGCCCCGGGCAATCCTCCGAAAAGTTTTGCAGGCTTTGAGGTTTCCCCGATCCCCAGCCTTTCCTTACCGGTCTACCCGGAGATCAAATTCGGTCTTCCAACTTGGGGATTCTTCAGGGAAATCCGCGAATGGGACCCAGACGTAATTCATGCCGTCAACCCCATTTGGACTGCCGCACTAGGCGTCTTCGCTGCCCGGCGCGATGCGGTCCCGCTGGTGGCAAGCTTTCACACCAACGTCCCGGAATATGTTGACGCTCTCGGCATCGGGTGGACACGCCCGCTGACAGAGCATGCGATCACCTACCTACACAACCAGGCCGCGGTGAACCTGTGCACGTCTGCCCCCATGGTGGATAAGGCCCGCACGATTGGGATGCACAACGTGAAGTTGTGGCCCAAGGCCGTAGACACTCAGACCTATCACCCGAAAAAATCCACACCAGTCATGCGTGAGCGCCTCAGCGCAGGCAACCCCGACGCCCCGCTTCTTACCTATATCGGCCGCATTTCCAAAGAAAAGGACCTGGAGCGGCTCGCCAACGTAACAAAACTCGTGCGCCAGGAAGTACCCGCGGCACGCTTGGCCATCGTGGGCGCTGGCCCCTATCTGGAGCAGCTCAAGAAGTCCTTCGACCCTGAAGTCACTGTCTTTACCGGTTATTTGTCCGGCGAAAAGCTGGCGCAGGCATTCGCTTCCGGTGACGTTTTCCTCTTCCCCTCAGCGACGGAAACTTTAGGCTTGGTTGCCCTTGAATCCTTTGCTGCCGGAGTGCCTGTCATCGGTACAAACGCCGGCGGCATCCCTTTCGTCATCGACGAGGGCGAAACCGGTCACCTCATCGATCGCGATGCTTCTGACGATGAATGGGCCGCAGCTGCGATTGGTCTATTGACAGATCCCGCGCGACGCGCCCGCATGGGTCAGGCCGCGCGTACCGAAGCAGAGCGCTATTCATGGTTAGAATCCACAAAGGCACTCGTTGCCGCTTATGAAGAAGCGATAGATAATCCCTACCGACGCTGAGGAAGTTTCACGCCCCATGCCATTGCCGCCGTTGCCACTGCCTAAAAATCTGGAAGAAATTTACTCCGCCGGTGCCTTCGTGCAAGCAGGTATCGATGCGGAATTTACAAAGCAGCTGGGCGAGGTTGAAGCGATGGAGTTCAACTTCCAGCCTTCCCCGAGCGCTGATGGGACTACCGAATTGGACCAAAAGGTCCAGGTTCGCTTCAACACTGCGCAGGGAATACGCGATTTTCCAGGCATGCGCCTTGCCACCATCAAGGATGGCATTCTCACCTGGTGCGCGGAAGGTGCGCGTCAAGCGCCCATCGCGGAGTTCCACGAACCGCAACCTTTCGAGTACTCACTGCTTAATATCGCGCGCTTCCTCGTGGGCAACGCCCCGGTCGCCCGGGTACCGCAGGGCGATCACGAGGCAGTGGTGGCCATTGCGTTCAACAGTCTTCCGCACGATACGGCCAGCACTATCTCCTTAGGACTTGAGCGTTTCAGCGGCGGCATCGACGAGCGCTTGGCCTTGCTGAACCTCGCGCAAGCGCGCCGGCTCGAAGCTGATTCCGCGCCGGGTAACGCCAAGGGCGGCGCCACAGCGGAGACAATCACGCTCAGCGATGGCACCAGCGTGCATTTGAGCGCCAAGGATGCACCGGGTGGCCAGCGCATCGTTGGCATCCGCAAGGCCCATTCGGGTGTACTGCCAGAGCACGTGCTTGCCGACGCCCATTTCACCGCCGTTGAGCACCAGTTCTACCTGGAGTCGCGCTTTCCTGATGCCGCCGTGCAGTTTGATGCCGCAACGGCCACCGCGATGCTTTCTACCTCGACCGGTTCGACGCCCGTCGATGCTCATCTCATCGCAACGGTCGACTCCGATGAGTTCACGTGGGCGTGGGCTGATCCGGACTATGCGGGCACGCATTCTGCACGCGCTTCCTTCAACTTGCAACGCTTCGGGCGCGATAACTGCGTCCCAGATCTTGTCCGGCCTTGCCTACCAATGGAGTGGGCGAAGGACGCCTTTCTTCCGCAGATTGCGATGCCCATCCTCGGCGCATGGACTTTGCTGACCGTACCGCTGGGTGAAAAGACCGGTATCCTCCTAGCGAGCTCGCCTACGCTGACGTTACCTGCCCCTACTCTGGAGGTTGCCGAGGCAGTGCTGGCTGTCGACCTTCCTGCAGGCTGCGACGCCGAACGCGCCCGTGCCGCTTACGCCGCTAACCGCGGCGTCGCCAGTTGGTAAAGCATTCGTGCCAGCATTTAGGCGTTGGCGATAACCTCGCGGAATTCGGCGGCCTCTCCCGCTGCGGGGAACGCAGCATCATGAGTTTTATCTACTAGGACCGCACGCACACCTTCGACAAAATCTGGCCGGCGCAACATGTGCTTGCCCAAAGCCAGCTCCATGCGCAGGGCCTCACGGACGTCTTTCGCTTTGGCTTCCGCAGCGAAAAGTTCAGTAGCCGCAACCAAAGATGAAGGGCTAGCCTTTTCAGTAAGTTTTGCAAAGTCCTCTGCCAGCTGCGTATGGGCCGGAAGCGCTTGCTTGATTTCGGCCCATGTATCCAAGGCAAAGACTTCATCTATGTCATCAATGAGCTCTGCTAGCTCTGGTTTACCTTCCGGTTTAATCGCGTGCTTTTCTGCAGCGGCATCGACGCCTACGGCAATAACATCATCGATGAATGCTTGGGGGCTTTCGATGACGTGCGTCGCCAAGCCAGCCCAGAGCATATCTGCGGCATACATGCGGTAGCCGCTAAGCCCCCAAAACTTTGCCAGTGCGGGATCGGATTT